>JAUYJO010000106.1 GCA_030700315.1 Gallionella sp. | reverse complement strand
CTACAATTTGTTCGTGCTGGGCGAGGTCGGCAGCGGACGTTCTTCGCTGCTCAAGCAAGCGATGCAGGTTGCGGCTGCGAAACGGGCGACGCCCCCCGATTTGTGCTACCTGCACAACTTCGATACGCCGGAACGCCCGCGCGCGCTGCGCCTGCCCGCCGGGCAGGGGCGCCTGCTGCGCCAGCACATGACGCAACTGATGAAATCGCTGCAAACGGAAATCCCCCAGCATCTCGACGGGCAGGATTTCAAGGCCGAAAGCGGGCGCATCGAAAAATCCTACAAGGAGGAAGAGGCCAAAGCCTACGCCGGGCTTGAGACCTTTGCCGAAGCGCGCAACTTCACCATGCACCGCGAGTCCGGGCATCTGCTGTTCACCTTGCGCGGCAAGAAAGGCCACGCGCTGACCGAGGACGAAGTTCTCGCGCTGCCCAAGGAACGCCGCACCGAAATCGCGCAGGCCGAGCAGGAGTTGCGCGCCGAGATCAATCACTATCTCGAAAAAATGCGGCCCATGGAACGCGTGATGAACGAGGCACTGGCGTCATTGCGCCGCCAGGTGGTAAAGCCGCTGCTGGAGCGCGAATTGCAGGCAATCCGCGTTGGCCTGAAAAAGCAGATCAAGGATTCCGTCAAACTCGGCGCGTATCTGGACAGCGTCATGCACGACGTGCTCGACAACCTGGAACTATTCAAGGTTTCCGACAGCGATGAAGACATTCGCCAGGAAATGCTGGGCAAAGTGCTGTCGCGCTACCGCGTCAATCTGGTGGTGGATAACGGCGGCCTGGAGGGCGCGCCGGTGATCGTCGAAGACAACCCGCTGTTCCGCGCGCTGTTCGGCAGCATCGAATACCAGTCGGAGAACGATGTGCTGATGACCGATTTTTCGCGCATCCGCGCCGGGAGTTTGCACAAGGCACACGGCGGCTTCCTGATGCTGCACCTGCGTGACCTGCTGGCCGATAGCCTGGTGTGGGAAAAACTGCGGCGCGTGCTGCGCAGCGGCCGCTTGCAGATCGAAGAGCCGGGCATGACCTACACGCCGATCGCGGCGGTCTCGCTCGAACCCGAGGCGGTGGATGTAGATGTCAAGATCGTGCTGATCGGTTCGCGCGAACTGTATTACGAATTGCAGGAGGGCGACCCCGAGTTCGCGCGCCGCTTCCGCGTCAAGGTGGATTTTGCCGAAAGTTTTTCAGCCAGCGCCGACACGCGCCGCGACTCGGCGATTTTCGTCGCCCACACCTGCCGCAAGCTGGGGCTGCCACATTTTTCCGCCGCCGCCGTGGCGCGCCTGCTGGAAGACGGCCATCGCGACGCGGACGACCAGTCGCGCCAGAGCGCAATCTTCGCGCACGCCGGCGCGCTGGTGATGGAAAGCGCCGCGCTATGCAGCGCCCGCAAAGGCAAGCTGGTCGAAGCGGCAGATGTTGAAGATGCGCTGGCGGCGCGCATCCAGCGCCACGACTATCCCGACCAGCGCCTGCACGAAGCCATCGCCGACGGCGATCTGCTGATCGCGGTGCATGGTGAAAAGGTCGGGCAGCTCAACGGCCTGACCCAGGTCGATCTCGGCGATTACCGTTTCGGCTTCCCGGTGCGTGTCACGGCACGCACCTATGCCGGTGAGGACGGCCTGCTCAACATCGAGCGCGAAGTGGAAATGTCCGGGCCGATTCACGACAAGGGCGTACTGATCCTGCACAACTACCTGGCCGCGCTGTTCGCCGGCAACGCGCCGCTCGCGCTCAACGCCTCCATCGTGTTCGAGCAGGAATACAGCGGAGTGGAGGGCGATTCGGCTTCCTGTGCCGAACTGTATGCGCTGCTCTCGTCGCTGTCCGGGCTGCCGCTCAAACAGGGTATCGCGGTGACCGGCTCGGTCAACCAACACGGCGAAGTATTACCCGTGGGCGGCATCAACGAAAAGATCGAGGGCTATTTCAAAGTCTGCGAGAAATTCGGGCTGGACGGCAGCCAGGGCGTACTGATCCCGATCCGCAACCGCCGCCACCTGATGCTGGAACACAGAATCGTCGAGGCCGTCGCCCAAGGGCTGTTCCATATCTACACCGCCGAGCATGTCACGGAAGGCATCGAACTGCTCACCGGTTTGCCTGCAGGCAGCGCGAATGCCTCCGGAAATTACCCGCGCGGCAGCGTGCTGGGCCACGCACAGAAAACCCTGCTGGCCTACCGCCGCGCCTGCCAGGCATCGGGGAGCGACAAGACGGTGCGCAAGCGTTCGCGTTGAACCGCTAAAAGAAATGGTCAAATCCATCCAGGTCGGCGGCATCGGCAACTACCTCGCGTTCAACCGCGACGGAGACATGGTTCGGCTGAAAGTTTCCTGACCGGCTATTCGCCATAGGAAATGCGGTAGATCACCCCCGCCTTGTCGTCCGACACCAGCAACGCGCCATCCGGCATCACCTGCACATCCACCGGGCGGCCCCATGCGGTCAGTCCGCTCAGCCAGCCCTCCGCAAACGTTTCGTAGCTTGCCGCCTTGCCGCCCTTCAGCCGCACCAGCGTGATGCGGTAGCCGATGGCCGGGATACGGTTCCACGAGCCGTGTTCGGCGATGAAGACCTGCTTGCGGTAATTTTCCGGAAACATCTTGCCGGTATAGAAACGCATGCCCAGCGATGCCACATGCGGGCCGAGTTCCATTGCGGCCGGAGTGAATTCGCCGCAGGCGCGCTTGCCGCCAAATTCGTCATCGCTGATCGCCTTCCCGTGGCAATACGGATAGCCGAAATGCATGCCGGGCTGCGGCGCATGGTTCAGCTCGTCCGGCGGCGCATTGTTGCCCAGCCAGTCGCGCCCGTTGTCGGTGAACCACAACTCATTGGTATCGGGGCTCCAGTCGAAACCCACCGTGTTGCGCACGCCGCGCGCATATTGTTCGAGCGCAGAACCGTCCGGCTTCATGCGGAAGATCGCGGCATAGCGCGCCGGGTCAGGCTCGCAGATGTTGCACGGCGCGCCCACCGGCATATACAGCAGGCCGTCCGGGCCGAAGCGAATGAATTTCCAGCCGTGGTGTGTATCAGTCGGGAAGCGGTCGCTCACCAACACCGGTTTGGGCGGATTGCGCAGGCGCGACTCGATGGCGTCGAAACGCAGGATGCGATTTATTTCCGCCACATACAGCGCGCCGTCGCGGAACGCCACACCGTTTGGCGTGTCGAGGACGTCGGCGAGCACGATGGCCCGCTCCGCGCGCTTGCCGAGACTGCGATTGGGCAGCGCATAGATTTTGGAGCCGCGCGTGCCGACGAACAGCGTGCCGTCCGGGCTCAGCGCCATCGAGCGCGCGCCCGGCACGTTGTCGGCATACAGGCTGATCGTGAAACCGGGCGGCAGCTTGATCCTGTCCAGCGGCAGGTCGCGAGCGCTGGTAGCAAGGCTGGCGGTTAAAAACAGGATAAAAACAGCGGCTCTCTGAATCATGCTGTACCCCCTATGACGATGAAACGACAGAGTTAGCGGACACTGCCCTTAACTTCGCAGCCCGCACTCTTCCACATGGAGCGGAAAAGCCCCCCGCTGAATTTCATTGCCATCCCCATTGCGATAGACCAGCTCGCTGGTTTCGAAATTGAACTCGGGGTGGCGCGGATCATTCCACTGGTCGAGAAAGTGCTTGTAAAAGGGTTCGAAAAACCCCCGCTGGGGGTTGCCATGCTGAAGCCCGAATACATACTCCGGCTGGGTCTTGATCTCGTGGCCGTCACGGCAGTACTGGACCCAGACATATTCGCCAGCCACTACCAGCTTCCAGAACGGCGGCTCTTCATAGAATTTGAGCTTAACCTTTTTTCCTGCGGCAGTAAGTTTGCACAAATAGGCGATGCTCACCTCAGTTTCATGGCGATAGGACTGGAGCATGGCCTCCGGGCCACTCAGCGACTGTACCCGGCTGGCGACACCTTTGCCATAGGGGTTTGCCAGCATCACGCGAATTTCATAAGCCAAATCCAGCGCCTGCTGTTGCAACTCGCAGCTTTCCGAGCTGAACGTGTCGTAGCCGGTGATCGACATGATGTACACATCACGCACGCTGGCAATTTTCTTGCGCATATCCCGCTCCTTCCAGCGCGACATCCAGTCACGCCCCTCCCGTGCATACACAAGCGATGCGATCTTGTTCATGCGCATGCTGCGCCATCCGTCCCAGGCAATCTTCGAGAAATTGAACAGCAGCACCAGCACTATGGCAAAGCTGATTTCCATAAAAATCTGCAATTGCGAATTTCCTTCAATCTCAGGCCAATAAAGCAGTATGGATTTCGCTATCATCGGCAGGGAAAAAGCGATGCCCACCGCCAGCAGGGTAATCACTACATGGGAGAAGGCGTGACGTATTCCCTGGGTGAAACTGTGAAGATATTTGTCATGATCCACGATGCAACCTCCTTTTTGAAACAAGTGTGCCCACCGAAAATCGGCGGCAACTTCGATCGTGAATAAACCTGCATAAGACAGAAACCTTGTAGGGCGAATGAGCCGCAGGCGTTACCTCTAAGAGGTTCTTGCACCCTGTGGGTGTCCGCCGGTTGCCTACAAAGCAACGCACCACGTTGTCGTGCCCATACGGCGGAATAACCAATGACTTGCCCAGCGTTTTTTGCTGGGTTAGTCAGATGGCTAGTCGTTTCATCAGTCGTTACGTTTTAGCCGAAAGTTCAAAGCTTTGCTATGCTCGTTCCCCGCCAAAATTCGTATTAATGCGCCTCATCTCAATTCTCCCCCTCGCTCAGCTCCGCCAGCAACGGCATGTTAAATTCGGCGATAGCACCCATCAACATGGGTGCGTTTCATGCACCAGAATTCTTGGTGCATGAAACGCACCCTTGCTTAACAATGTCGAGGTGAATGATGCCTTGGTTTAGCGGATTGATCGGTGCGCGAGCGCACTCTTGCCTGGCTATGCCACATAAAATATTGACTCGCAACCCACAAGCCCGCATACTTCTACCGTACGTTATTCAGGACAGAATCATGAACGCTATTCATGCAGGGATCACCATCGGCGTCACCGAATTGCGCGAGTCGCCCACGCGCATCCTCAAACGTGCGGAGGACGAGGATCAGGCCGTCGCCATCCTCAACCACAACAAACCCGCCGGTTACATCATCTCTCCCCGGATGATGGAAGCCATGCTCGACTCCATCGCCGACCGCATCGCCGAGAACCGTGCGAAAAGCCGCTTGGCGACGCTGGGCAAGGCGCGCAAGGTCAAGCTGGATGAGCTATGAACTTGCCATCCATCCGGACGCCGAGAAGGAATGGGCGAAACTGGATGGCAGCATCAAGCGCCGCTTCAAGGAAAAACTCGCCAGCGAACGCCTCAAGCACCCGCGCGTAACAAAAGATGCGCTGCGCGAATTACCCGATTGCTACAAGATAAAAATCACCACGCCGCAATTCCGTTTGATTTACCACGTCAACGACGCCAAACGGCTGCTGACGATTCTGTCGGTGGCGACGCGGGATGATGTGTATGAAGAGTTGCGGATGAGGTTGGAGGCGTAGGCTGGGGTGAGCCTGCGAAACCCAGCATCGGGCAACCTTGAAACGCTGGGGTGCGTACCTTACCCCAGCCTACCGGGCTGCGTCAGCCTCGAAACCAGGCTAGGTCAATTCCCCTTGGGCCTGATATTTGCTGAACCTCCGGCTCTTTGTCAATTTCACTACCTTCCCAACCAATCCGCTGTTCGTAGTACTCGATTCGATCCGCAAATCGTTGCGCCAAAGCTGATATGACACAGAAGTTCGCTTCAACAATTTTTGAAGCCTGCCGCACTAGAGCTCGAAGCATCTCATCGGGTGCATTCGGACGCGTGAGCCCTTGAATGTTTAATTTAACTTGTATCAGCTCCCTCGCCTTTTGCACGTCAGACTCGGCGTGCATGCTTTGAACAGCGCGATATGCACCGGATTTGCGCTCAGAAGCATCAGCTGACTCAGCTATATACCCGGCGAGCAAAATAATTACACGACGGTCGAGGTAGGCAGAGACTTCCTCCAGCGAGGTAGTCGGGCAATCCAAATTTACAACTGAGGTTCCTTGATGCGAACCATCTGGGCTATGTAAAACTAAAGTTGTATCACCGGTGCTAAAGCCGAAGGCTTTAGCCACAACAATGTGAGCCATTTCATGGCGGGCGATTTCTTCGACATACCACCTTTGATTAGTCACCGGTAATTTCTCAGCTGGCAAACGACACCATGCCAACATCGATTCCCGATGAGTGGAGTCGAGTTGCTCGAATTCAATTAGTAGATTCTTAGAGCGGGCGATTCCTTTGGGATTTTGCCCCATCATTCCAGCAACTGCATTTCGAAACTCGCCACTGTGAACGTGGGTTGCAAAATCCTCTGTGCTTATTCTGACATCTGACATGGTTTTTCTCATCGCGAGTTAAAATTTAAAGTGCAACGCCTGACTTGAAAAGCGAAATGTGCCGGAGCCAAATTGTTTTACCTATGGGCTTGAACATGGCGGGCATTGACCACCATGTTTGCCTTTCGCTTTTGACTTTCCATCCCCTGTGCGCCGCCGAGTAGCGCAGGCTGGTCAGGGGATTTCGGCGAGGACTGCCTGAGCGCGCAGCGCGAGTTCCGCAGCCGCCTGACCAGTCGAGCAACGCAGGGAACCCCGAAGGGGCGGCAAACCGGGGGCGGTTTCTTTTGGTTACTTTTCTTGCCAAGACAAGAAAAGTAACTTGCCGCCGGTCAACCCCCGGCATGCGCTCAATGCGCCTCGTCCCAATTCTTCCCCTCGCCCAGCTCCACCAGCAGCGGCACTTTCAATTCGGCGACGCCGCACATCAGTTTGGGCAGCATGTCTTTAATCAGGTGTAGCTCAGCCTCAGGCACTTCCAGCACCAGTTCGTCGTGTACTTGCATGATCAGGCGGCTGTGCAGTTTTTCCTGTTCCAGCCAGTGCTGCACTTTAATCATCGCCAGTTTAATTAAGTCTGCCGCCGTGCCCTGCATCGGCGCGTTGATCGCGGCGCGTTCGGCACCCTGGCGTTTCATGCCGTTGCTGGCATTGATCTCCGGCAGCCATAAACGCCGCCCGAACACGGTCTCGACATAGCCTTGCTGTTTGGCCTGATCGCGGGTGCGCTGCATGTAGTCGGCGATGCCGGGATAGCGCGCGAAGTAGCGGTCGATGTAGGCGGTCGCGGCGCTGCGTTCGATGCCGAGCTGTTTGGCGAGGCCGAAGGCGGACATGCCGTAGATCAGGCCGAAGTTGATGACCTTGGCGTAGCGGCGCTGTTCGCTGTCCACCTCGGCGGGCGCGACCATGAAAATTTCGGCGGCGGTGGCGCGGTGGATGTCTTCGTTGTTGGCGAAGGAATGCAGCAGCCCTGCGTCGCCGGACAGGTGCGCCATGATGCGCAGTTCGATCTGCGAGTAATCCGCCGAGACGATGCGGCTGCCGGGCGGCGCTATGAACGCCTCGCGGATGCGTCGGCCTTCGGCGGTGCGCACCGGGATGTTCTGCAGGTTGGGGTCGCTGGAGGCGAGCCGCCCGGTGACGGCGACCGCCTGCGAGTAGCTGGTGTGCACGCGCCCGGTCTTGCGATCAACCATCTGCGGCAGCTTGTCGGTGTAGGTAGATTTGAGCTTCGCCATGCCGCGATAATCGAGCAGGATTTTCGGCAGCGGGTAATCGAGCGCCAGTTCCTGCAACACTTCTTCGTCGGTAGACGGATCGCCGCCCGGCGTCTTTTTCTTTACCGGCAATTGCAGTTTGTCGAACAGGATTTCTCTGAGTTGCTTCGGCGAATTCAGGTTGAATGGCTGCCCGGCGGCTTCGTGCGCGCGGGCCTCCAACGCGAGCAGTTTCTCGCCCAGTTCGCGGCTCTGGATTTTCAGCAGGTCGCAGTCGAGCAGCACGCCGTTGCGTTCCATCGTGTACAGCACATGCATGCTCGGCAGCTCGATGTCGCGGTACACATGCTGCAATCCGCTCTGCACTTCGATCTGTGGCGCGAGCGCGTGATGCAGTTGCAGCGTGATATCGGCATCCTCGGCGGCGTAGCGCGTGGCGGTGTCGAGATCGACCTGATCGAAACATATCTGCTTCGCGCCCTTGCCGACGACCTCGGCGTAGCTGATGGTCTGCACATTGAGATGGCGTAGCGCGAGGTTGTCCATGTCGTGCGGCTTGTGGCTTTCCAGCACGTAGGATTGCAGCAGTGTGTCGTCGTGAATGCCCGCCAGCCGGATGCCGTGGTTGGCGAAGATGTGCAGGTCGTACTTGAGGTTCTGCCCAAGCTTCCTGTGCTGTGCGCTTTCCAGCCATGGCTTGAGTTTTTGCAATGCATGATCGCGCTTGAGCTGATCCGGCGCGCCGGGATAGATGTGCGCGAGCGGCAGATAGGCGGCGTGGTGCGGCGTAATCGCGAACGAGATGCCGACCAGTTGCGCGTTCATCACGTCGAGGCCGGTGGTTTCGGTATCCACGCAGGCCAGTTCGGCGGCGAGCAATTTTTCCAGCCAGGTGTCGAGCTGGGGTTCGGTGAGGATGGATTCGTAGTGCGCGTTGTCGGTGCGGTTGGGGTTAGTGCTGAATGCATCGTTGTCGGGAGAATTTCTACCCCCACCCCAACCCTCCCCCTGCAAGGGGGAGGGGGTAGAAAGTTCGCGCAGCCAGGTCTTGAACTCGAATTTTTCATACAGGCTGCGCAGTTGTTCCATGTCCGGCGGGGGCGGAGCCAGCTCGCTGTATGCCTGCGGCAATTCCACATCACATTTCACCGTGAGCAGGTGGCGCGCTTGCGGCAACCAGTCTAATGCCTTGCGCAGATTCTCGCCGACCACGCCGCCGACTTCACCGGCATGCTGCATCAGGTTGTCCAGCGTGCCGTACTGGGTGAGCCATTTCACCGCAGTCTTGGGGCCGACTTTTTCCACGCCCGGCACGTTGTCTACCGCATCGCCGGTCAAGGTCAGATAGTCCACGATGCGCTCCGGCGGCACGCCGAATTTGGCGTTTACGCCAGGCACGTCCAGCGTCTCGTTGCTCATGGTGTTGATCAGCGTCACATGCTCGTTCACCAGTTGCGCGAGGTCTTTGTCTCCGGTGGCGACAATGCAGCGCACGCCGCCCTGCGCCGCCTGTTGCGCCAGCGTGCCAATCACGTCGTCGGCTTCCACGCCGGGTTGCGCCAGCAGCTTCCAGCCGGACGCGATGATGGCCTGGTGCAAGGGTTCTATCTGCTTCACCAGATCATCCGGCATCGCCGGGCGGTGCGCCTTGTATTCGGGATACAGGTCGTCGCGAAAGGTTTTGCCTTTTGCATCAAATACGCACAGGCTATAATCCGCCGGAAAATCGTGGCGCAGGCGGCGCAGCATGTTGAGCACGCCGTAGATTGCGCCGGTCGGAAAACCTTCGCGGTTGCGCAAATCCGGCATCGCGTGGAACGCGCGATACAGGAAAGATGATCCGTCCACCAGCAGCAATGTTTTGCCCGGCAAAGCTTCACCCGACAAAGCTTCATCAGGATTCGTATTATTTGTTTTATCGGAATTCACTTTAAATATTTGTCTTCAATAATTTTTACTAAAAGGTCATCAACATGAACATGCCGCCCAAACTGCCCACCTCCGCGCTGCCGGAAGTATGGAACTCCAAGGAGGCGTGGCGCGTGTTTGGCATTATGTCAGAGTTCGTCTCCGCCACCGATCGTCTTAACCGCATCCACCCCGCGGTCAGCATCTTCGGCAGCGCGCGCACCAAGCCCGGCCAGACCTACTACAAGCTCACCGAAGAAATCGCGCGGCTGCTTTCCGATGCCGGGTTTTCGGTGATCTCCGGCGGTGGCCCCGGCATCATGGAAGCCGCCAACAAGGGCGCGTTCTACGGCAAATCGCCGAGCGTCGGGCTGAACATCCAGTTGCCGCACGAGCAGCACACCAATACCTATCAGAACATCAGCCAGACATTCCAGCATTTTTTCGCGCGCAAGGTGATGTTCGTCAAATTTGCCAGCGCTTATGTGGTGATGCCCGGCGGCTTCGGCACGCTCGACGAGCTGATGGAAGCCTTGACGCTGGTGCAGACCGGCAAGACCCGCAAGATGCCGATCATCCTGGTCGGCAGCCAGTTCTGGGGCGGGATGATCGAATGGTTCCGCACCTCGCTGCTGGAAGAAAAAGTCATCAGCCCGGAAGACCTGGATTTGGTTCAGGTCATCGACGATCCCGAAGCCGTGGTCAGCGCGATTTTCAAACACTATGAAACGCGCGGCTTCGAGCCTTCGGAAGCGGAACGCGAGCGGCAGTTGTATTTGTAAGAAACAGCCTAAAAATTGCTGCGGAGGGCGTCTGATGGAACTACTAGCCATTCCACTAGGCTGCCAAAATACAGCAACCAAGTGGCTGGTTATGCGGCGTTGCGCGGTACTCGCAATCCTCATGTACTTTAAGTACATTCCGGTTGCTGCGTTCCGTGCGCCTTGCATCCATCCCTCCTCGCGAATTTTAAGGCTGTTTCTGAGGTTTTTAACACAATTTTTATGCAGCATATCCAGAGTTTTGCGCCCATCGAAAATGCGCACGCCACCATTCTCATTCTGGGCAGCATGCCCGGTGTGGCCTCCCTGCGCGCCGGACAATATTATGCGCATCCGCGCAATCTGTTCTGGCGCATCATGGGCGAGTTGCTCAAGTTCGATCCGGCCTCGCCCTACGCGCTCCGGGTCCAGGCGCTGGAATTGGCCGGGATCGCGCTGTGGGACGTGCTCCACTCATGCCGCCGCAATGGCAGTCTGGATTCCGATATCGACGACGCCACACTCATCCCGAATAATTTTGCGGCATTCTTTCTGCGCCACCCACACATTGCCCGTGTTTTTTTCAATGGCACAAAAGCAGAGACATGCTACCGCAAGCAGGTGCTGCACACCCTCGGCACAGATTCCATCGAGTACCTGCGCCTGCCGTCCACCAGCCCGGCGAACGCATCCGTTCCCTATGAGCGCAAGCTTGAGATGTGGCGGGTTATAGCGGCACGAGACTGACTGTGGGATCGCACATGGGCGCGCAGCGCCTCCTGACATCGGCTAAAATGCGCGCATTCCAATTTGTCGAGGCTACCGCGATGCGCTCCCTGTCCTTTTTGCTGCTGTGCTGCTTCTCCCTGACCGCCTACGCCCAGAAACCGGTTCCCGGCAACCTCGAACCGCTGCCCCCGCCGCCCGCCTTCGATGCCGCGCCGGATGCTGCTCCCGACGATGCGCCGGAAGTGACCATCACCAAAGAAACCGAGCAGACCGTCGAGGAATATCGCGCCGGCGGCAAGCTGTACATGATCAAAATTACGCCCAAGCATGGCGTACCTTATTATCTGGTGGACGATCGGGGTGATGGCAAATTCGTGCGCCAGGAAAGCTTGGACTCCGGGGTGCGCGTACCGCGCTGGATCATTCACAGTTTCTAGCCCATGGTCGCGCCACGGCAAACGGACACTGAAAATTACATCGCAACGGCGCGGGTCGCCTGCCTATAGGGAGAAACAATAATGGAACCGCAACACTTGGCGGCAAGCCGCGGATGGGAATGGATCAAGCAGGGCTATGCGCTGTTCATGAAAGCCCCGCTGCTGTGGATCGTGCTGGTGCTGATCTGCTTCTTCGCGGCGGTCGGATTGTCCGCCATACCGGTGGTGGGCGAACCGCTCGCCAGCCTGTTGATGCCGGTGGTGCTGGTTGGGGTGATGGCCGGCTGCCGCGCGCTGGAGCGTGGCGATGAGCTGGAACTGGCGCATCTGTTCAGCGGCTTCCAGCAACGCACGACCCAGCTCATCACGCTGGGCGGCATCGCGCTGGTCGGGCAATTCCTGATTTTCGGGGTGATGATAATGGTCGGCGGTGCCGCACTGGTCGGCATTCTGACCAGCGGCCAGCCGGTCGAAGACCCGGAAATTATGCGGCAGGCCATAGCCGGAGCCGGACTTGCCATCCTGCTCGGCCTCGCACTGTTCAGCGTGCTGATGATGGCCATGCAGTTCGCGCCGATGCTGGTTTACTTCAATAACGCCCCGCCGGTGGAAGCGATGAAACTCAGCCTGCGCGCTTTCCTCGCCAACATTGGCCCGATGATGGTGTACGGCGTGACCTTCATGATGCTGGCCATTCTGGCGAGCCTGCCGATGATGCTCGGCTGGCTGGTGCTGCTGCCTATCGTATTCACTTCGCTGTTTGCCTGCTACCGCGACATGTTCCCCCCGGTGAAGGTGGCTGCGCCGCCTTCTATCGAGAATGACGCCTTCACCCCGGACAAGGGCGTGTTTTAATTCCCGGTATCTGTTTAACGTGAAACTCGCGCAGCGATTCGTTCGTCTCCTCGCCCGCTTGCGGGATAACCAGCGACTTGGCTGCGGTCGTTTGCAGCCTAGTCGAATGGCTAGTTGTTTTATCCAGAGGATTGAGGTGAGGGAGAGCGTAGCGAGGGTTCCGGGCATGACAAGTTCATAATCAGGTGTGGCACCACTTGCCATGCCCGTTAGTTCACCAGATTGATTCCCTGAAAACAGGCGCATCAAAACAGGTGCGTCAGATTTTCGCGCTGGCCTTGCGGATCTCCGCGTCGAGTTCCGCATAGTTCATGGTGACCGGATATTGCGGGAATTCCCGGATCACATTCTCCGGCGGGTGGAACAGGATGCCGGCATGCGCTTCGCCCAGCATGGCCGTGTCGTTGTATGAGTCGCCGGCGGCGATGGTTTTGAAATTGAGCTCCTTGAAACGTTTGACCGCTTCGCGTTTCTGGTCCGGCATACGCAGGTGGTAATTGACCAGAACGCCGCTCGTATCGGCCTCCAGCTTGTGGCAAAACAGCGTCGGCATGCCCAGTTGCCGCATCAGCGGCATGGCGAATTCATAAAATGTGTCGGAGAGGATAATCACCTGGAAGCGCTGGCGCAGGTCGTCGAGAAAATCCTTGGCGCCTTCCATCGGCCCCATCGCCGCGATCACTGCCTGAATGTCTGGCAAGCCGAGTCGATGCTGTGCCAGGATGTTCAGCCGGTACTTCATCAGCTTGTCGTAATCGGGTTCGTCGCGTGTGGTGCGGCGCAATTCCGGAATGCCGGTGCGTTGTGAAAACTCGATCCAGATTTCCGGGACGAGAACGCCTTCAAGGTCAAGACAAACGAGTTGCACGGATAGACTCCATCATAAAGCGGTGCGCCGCGAAGCGCGAATTCTACCATCCCTGAATCCTGTCCGGCGCATTCTGAATTACGGCGCGTACACCCATTGAGGCATCACATCAAAGCGGCTCAAGCTTGGCATATTCCAGCGCCAGCCACTTGCTGCCCGCGCGCTTGAAATTGACCTGCACGCGCCCGTCCGCGCCGCTGCCCTCCACGCCGGTAATGACGCCCTCGCCGAATTTCTGGTGGAACACGCGCTGGCCGATGCGCCACGGTGAACTACTTTTTGATTGAGGCGCGGCAGGTTGCACTTCGCGATTTGGCACGAATGATCCAAATGTTTTTCGCGCCACAAACCTCGGCGTCAGCCAATGCAGCAACACCTCCGGCAGCTCGTGCAAGAAACTCGATGCCATGCCGTAATTCACCTGGCCGTGCAACATGCGGCTTTGCGCGAAGGTGAGATAGAGCCTGCGTCGCGCACGGGTGATCGCGACATACATCAGGCGGCGTTCTTCATCCAGCCCGCCGTCCGTATCGATACTGTTTTGGTGCGGGAACAGCCCCTGTTCCAAGCCGGTGATGAATACGGTATGAAACTCCAGGCCCTTCGCGGCATGCACCGTCATCAGGTGCAACGCGTCATCCTGGTCGCCGGCCTGATGCTCGCCCGCCTCCAGCGAGGCGTGGGTGAGAAAAGAGGTCAGGCTATCATCCTCGTTCTCATGCACGAACAGCGTTGCCGCGTTGATCAGTTCCTGGAGATTCTCCAGGCGTTCCTCGGACTCGCGTTTCTTCGCACTGTTCTCGCTCTGGTAATGTGCAATCAGGCCGCTGTGGTGCAGCACATGATCGATGATTTCCGGGAGCGGAAGTTCGCGCGTCGCGCTGCGCAGCGACTCGATCAGCCCGACAAAAGCCGAGACCTTGCCGCCCGCGCGCGCTGCTGCATCCCACAGCGTGGTCGAATTTATTTTCGCCGCTTCCTGCAACTGCTCGATGCTGCGCGCGCCGATGCCGCGCGTCGGAAAATTGATGATGCGCAGCAGCGCGTTATCGTCGTCGGCATTCTGCATCAGACGCAGATAAGCCAGCGCATGCTTGATTTCCTGGCGCTCGAAGAAGCGCAGCCCACCATACACGCGATATGACAGGCCGGCGGAAACCAGCGCATGCTCCAGTACCCGCGACTGCGCGTTGGAACGGTACAGCAGCGCGATTTCCTTGAGATTGACTCCCTCGGAATGCAACTGCCGGATCTCGTCGACGATGAACGCCGCTTCATCCACATCGGTCGCCGCCTCATACACGCGCAGCTGTTCGCCGCCGCTCTCCGAGGTCCACAGGTTCTTGCCGAGGCGGCTGCGGTTGTTGCTGATCAGCGCATTGGCCGCGTCGAGAATGTTGCCGTGCGAGCGATAGTTCTGTTCCAGCTTGATGACGTTCTCGACGTGGAAGTCGCGCAACAGCTCCTGCATGTTGCCGACGTTCGCGCCGCGAAACGCGTAGATCGACTGGTCGTCGTCCCCTACGGCAAAAAGCGCCGCAGGCGCGGCGTTCGCCCCCTCGCCCGCTTGCGGGAGAGGGTTGGGGAGAGGGGATCGTTTGCGCTCATCTGCGCCCGCCAACAGTTTCAGCCAACGGTATTGCAACGGGTTGGTGTCCTGAAATTCGTCCACCAGAATGTGCTTGAAACGCTCCTGGTAATGCTCGCGCAGTTGCGCATTGCGCGACAGCAGCTCGTAGCAGCGCAACAGCAACTCGGAAAAATCCACCACGCCCTCGCGCTGGCATTGCGCATCGTATTCGGCGAACACTTCCACCTTGCGCCGCGTGTACGGGTCATAGGCTTCCACTTCGTTCGCCCGCAGCCCTTGCTCCTTGCTGGAGCTGATAAAGTTCTGCATCTCGCGCGGCGGATATTTTTCGTCGTCGACGTTCATCGCCTTCATCAGGCGTTTGATCGCGGACAACTGGTCGCCGGAATCGAGAATCTGGAAAGTTTGCGGCAGATTCGCCTCGCGGTGATGCGCGCGCAACATGCGGTTGCACAGCCCGTGGAACGTGCCGATCCACATGCCGCGCGTGTTGATCGGCAACATCGCCGACAAACGCGTCACCATCTCCTTTGCCGCCTTGTTGGTAAAGGTCACCGCGAGGATGCCATGCGGGCTGACTTGCCCGCTGCTGATGAGATACGCGATGCGCGTGGTCAGCACGCGCGTCTTGCCGCTGCCCGCGCCGGCGAGGATCAGCGCGGATTGGGCAGGCAGTTCGACGGCGGCACGTTGTTCGGGGTTGAGGCCGGAAAGCAGGGAGGAATTCATGGCGCGATTATCCCACAGGATGTGAGCATGAAGCTCGACGAGCGCATCGGAATAATCCGGTTTGGCATATTTTGAATCCTCGGTTGATCGCAACAAACCGCTATGCATCCAACCGTTTTCGGATACCAAACCTCCATGTTTCGGTAAGATGCGCCTCTACATTGGGATGAACAAATTGGAGGCAAACATGACACAGCAATCCTGGCACCAACTTCCGGCAGACGATGCGCTCGCCGCGCAGCAAACCAGCACCGCCGGACTGAGCGCCGAAGAGGCCGCGCGGCGACTCGCCGAGCATGGCCCGAACCTGCTGACGCCGCCCTCGAAGCGTGGCCCGTTGATGCGCTTTCTGCTGCAATTCCACAACGTGTTGATCTATGTGCTGCTGGCGGCGGCGGCAGTCACCGCTTTGCTCGCGCACTGGGTGGACACGGCGGTGATCGTCGGCGTGGTGGTCATCAATTCCATCATCGGCTTCATTCAGGAAGGCAAGGCGGAGCAGGCGATGGAAGCGATCCGGCGCATGTTGTCGCCCGAAGCCACGGTGTTGCGCGGCGGCAAGCGTGTCGTGGTGGAGGCCGAGACGCTGGTGCCCGGCGACATCGTGTTGCTGCAATCCGGCGATAAAGTTCCCGCCGACCTGCGCCTGCTGCACATGAAAAATCTGCGCATCGAGGAAGCCGCGCTGACCGGCGAATCCACCGCCGTCGAAAAAAATACTGCCGCAGTGGACGCGCAAGCGGTGCTCGGCGACCGCTATTGCATGGCCTATTCCAGCACGCTGGTGGTCTATGGGCAGGGCGCGGGTGTGGTGGTGGCGACCGCCGACGACACCGAGATCGGGCGCATCAGCGCGATGCTGCAAGAGGTGCAGACGCTGACCACGCCGCTGCTGCGGCAGATGGAAACGTTCGGGCGCTGGTTGACGGTCGCCATCATGGCGCTGGCCGCGCTGACTTTTTTGTTCGGTTGGCTGGTACACGGCTTCGGCATCGGCGACATGTTCCTCGCGGCGGTGAGCATGGCGGTGGCGGCAATCCCGGAAGGCTTGCCCGCCGTGATGACCATCACGCTGGCGCTCGGCGTGCAGCGCATGGCGAAACGCAACGCCATCGTGCGCCGCCTGCCCGCGGTGGAATCGCTGGGTTCGGTCACCACCATCTGCACCGACAAGACCGGCACGCTGACCAAGAACGAGATGACGGTGCAGCGCGTGATTATCTCCTCGCAGGTGTTCGAAGTGAGCGGCAGCGGCTACGCGCCGCACGGCGGATTTTCCATCGGCGAGCAAGAGGTGAGCCTGGCCGAACATCAGGACGTGCTGGATCTGCTGCGCGTCGGCCTGCTGTGCAACGATGCCAGGCTGAACGAAAGCGAAGGGCGCTGGCACATCGGGGGCGACCCGACCGAGGGCGCGCTGATTCCGCTGGCCTTGAAGGCGGGGATGGACGCGGAATTCGAGCATGACGAACTGCCGCGCACCGATCACATCCCGTTCGAATCCGAACACCGCTTCATGGCGACGCTGCACCACGATCACGCCGGCCATGCCTTCATTTTCGTCAAAGGCGCGGTGGAGCAAGTGCTGGCGATGTGTAACCGGCAGCGCGATGCGGGCGAGGACGTGACGCTCGACCTGCCCTACTGGCACACGCAAATGGCCGAGACCGGCGCGCTCGGACAGCGCGTGCTGGCGCTGGCGATGAAGGCGGTCGATCACGGTCAGCACGAGCTGAATTTCGCCGATATGGAGGGCGGCTACACGCTGCTCGGCATGGTCGGCATCAGCGACCCGCCACGCGAAGAAGCCATCGCCGCCGTGCGCGACTGCCGCGCGGCGGGCATCCGCGTCAAGATGATCACCGGCGACCATGCCGACACCGCGAGTGCAATTGCCATACAGTTGGGCATCGGCAACGGCCATGTGCTGGCCGGCGGCGAGCTGGATGCGCTGGATGATGAGGCGCTGCGCCAAGCGGTGCGGGAGGTGGATGTGTTCGCGCGCGCCAGCCCGGAACACAAGTTGCGGCTGGTCACGGCGTTGCAGGCCAACGGCGAGATCGTCGCGATGACCGGCGATGGCGTGAACGATGCGCCCGCGCTGAAGCGCGCCGACATCGGCGTGGCGATGGGCATGAAAGGCACGGAAGTCGCCAAGGAAGCGGCTGAAATGGTGCTGGCCGACGACAACTTTGCCACCATCGCCCACGCGGTCGAGGAAGGCCGCACCATCTACGACAACATCAAAAAGGCCATCGTGTTCATCATGCCGACCAACGGCGGCGAGGCCGGTATCGTGCTTATCGCGATCCTGTTCGGCATGGCGCTGCCGCTCACGCCTGTGCAGATACTGTGGGTGAATATGGTGACTGCGGTCACGCTGGCGCTGGCGCTGTCGTTCGAAAAAGCCGAACCGGACCTGATGCGCCGCGCGCCGCGCGCCGCCGCCGAACCTCTCCTGTCAGGCTTCATGATCTGGCGCATCAGCTTCGTCTCGGTGCTGCTTGCGCTCGGAGTAGTCGCGCTGTTCCTGTGGGTGCTCGCGCGCGGCGACAGCCTCGACACCGCGCGCACCGTCGCGGTCAATGCTCTGGTGGTGGGCGAAATCGCCTACCTGTTCAACTGCCGCTACCTGCTCGCGCCGGTGCGCGGCTGGCAGGACTTCACCGGCAACCCTTACGTGCTGCTCAGCATTGGCGTGCTGGTCGTCATTCAGGCGTTATTCACCTATGTGCCGTTCATGCAAAAAATGTTCGGCGTGGTCGCCCTCGACGCGGCGGCATGGGGCTTGATCCTGGGTTTTGGTGTGCTGCTGTTTATCGCTGTTGAGTTGGAAAAGCTGGCGATACGGCGAATGGCTGCCAAAAGGCATTGAAGGTCTCAATTACGCAAGGTATGCAGTGCATGCTTCCTATATCGATTTGAACGGAAGCATGGTTCGGCAAGAGCGCGGTTATCGGGTTGCGATTCATGCGTGGCGTGTCTGCGCCGGCGTTTTGATAGCTGAGGTGCTCACAAACTAAAGCCCCCGGCTTTTTCGGGGTGTCCAAGTGCGAAACTAGAAGAGCAGCTTTGTGATGCCGAATATGGCATCGCAACCCGCTGGTGTGTGCCAATAGCCACCATTGGTGGGCGGTTGTCTTTAGTATTAAACCGATGAGCAGCTTGTGATTCTGCCCGACTGATATTTCACCGCCTGCGTTTCGTATGCAACAATGCGAAATACTTCTTCGGCTGCTCATTCATGTCATCACACAAACTCACGCTCTCCCACCTCGAAAGCCTGTTGTTGCGCGCTTGCGACGACCTGCGCGGCAACATGGATGCCAGCGAATACAAGGAATACATCTTCGGCATGTTGTTTCTCAAGCGTGCCAGTGACTTGTTCGACCAGCGCCGCGAGGAGCTGAAGAAAGAGTTTGAGGCGAAGGGGATGAGCGAAGCGGGGATGAACAAGCTGCTCGACCATCCCGACCAATACTCGGGAAAATATTTTTATGTGCCGGAAACGGCGCACTGGTCCAAAGTAAAGCACCTGAAGGAAAATGTCGGCACCGGATTGAACAAGGCGCTGGCGGCTATTGAAGATGCCAATATCGACGCGCTGGAATTTGTGCTCAGAGGGATCAGCTTCAACAAGCAGATCGGCCAACGCAAACTAAGCGACGATACTCTCGCCGACTTTATCCAGAACTTCGAGAAGATTCCGCTCAAGGACGAAGACTTTGAATTTCCCGACTTGCTCGGTGCGGCTTACGAATGGCTGATCAAATACTTCGCCGATTCTGCGGGCAAGAAGGCGGGCGAGTTTTATACCCCGGCGGAAGTGGTGCGGATATGCGTCGAGATCGCCGACCCGCAGCCCAACATGAGCGTGTACGACCCAACCGTCGGTTCCGGCGGCATGTTGATCCAGTCGCGCGATTACCTGCAAGAATGCGGGCACAACCCGCGCGATCTTTTACTCGCTGGGCAGGAGAGCATCGGCACCACCTGGTCGATCTGCAAGATGAACATGTTGCTGCATGGCATTGCCCATGCCGACATACGCCAGGAAGACACCCTCAAGAATCCGGCACACATGGATGACAACAATGAGCTCAAGCGCTTCGACCGCGTGCTGGCAAATCCGCCGTTCAGCCAGAACTACAGCAAGAAGGAACTGAAGTTTGCCGGGCGCTTCCCGGTGTTCATGCCGGAGAAAGGCAAAAAGGCCGACCTGATGTTCGTGCAACACATGCTGGCGGTGCTCAAGGCCGACGGCAAGCTCGCCACCGTGATGCCGCACGGTGTGCTGTTTCGCGGCGGCGAAGAACGCGAGGCGCGCAAATACTTTATTGACAAAGGCTACCTCGAAGCCGTTATCGGCCTGCCGAGCAATCTGTTTTACGGCACCGGCATCCCCGCCTGCATTCTGGTGATGAACAAGGCCGGAGCGAAAGACCGCAAGCAGGTGCCGTTCATCAACGCAGACCGCGAATACCGCGAAGGCAAGGCGCAAAATTATTTGCGCCCGGAAGACCTCGACAAGATTGTCCATGCCTACCGGCAGGGCAAGAACATCCCCGCCTACGCGCAACTCGTGGCGAAGGAAGACATCGCCGCCGAAGACTACAACTGCAACATCCGCCGCTATGTGGACAACGCCCCGCCGCCGGAGCCGCACGACGTGCGCGCTCATCTGCACGGCGGCATTCCCAGCGTGGAAATCGAGGCGCTGAGCCGTTACTGGAATAACTATGTCGGGCTGAAAGAAAGCTGCTTCATTCTGCGGTCACCCGTAGGTTGGGTTAGCCCGCAGGGCGTAACCCAACACGCGGTACGCGAAAAAACGTCGGGTTACGCTGCGCTCTCGTACCCTTTAGGGCAAACCCAACCTACGGAATCTGCCTATGCCGATTTCACCGCACCACTCAAAGACAAACGCGCCATCGCCGCGCACGTTGCCCAGCATCCCGGCGTGATCGAGCGCCATGCCGAATTCATGGCGCAGCTTGAGCAATGGTGGCAGAAGAATTTGCCGCTGGTAGAAGCGCTCGCCGCCGATACGAAAAAACCGCAGGCGCACACCGGCAACGTGTATGCCTTGCGCCGTATCCTGCTCGCGAGTATTGCCGATGTTTTCAAAAAGCAGAACCTGCTCAGCCCCTATCAGGTACGCGGCGCGTTCGCCAATTACGTCAACCAGCTCAAGGCCGATTTCAAATCCATCGCCGCCAGCGGCTGGGGGGCGGAGCTGATCCCCGATGCTGAAATTCTGCAAAGCCAGTTTCCGCAAATACTGGCAGAGCAGGAACAAAACCGCGCCCGGCTGGCGGAACTGCAAGCGCTGTTCGCCGCAGCCGACGAGGACGACTTCGAGGACAGCGACGAAACCGGCGTGCTGCCGGGCGACGAAGTGAAAGCGCTGAAAGCCGAACTCAAGGAACTCAACACCCGCGCCAAGCTCGCCAAGAAAGAAGGCGAAAAGGGCGATTGGACGGCCTATCAGGCCGAAGCCGCCGCCATCGAAAAACGCCTCACTGCGCACAAGGCACTGGAAGACGAAGCCAAAGCCCTCAAGGCCGCGATCCGCAGCACCGACAAAAAGCAGGAAGAACTGGTGGAAGCCGCCCGCGCGAAAATCAGCCGCGACGAGGCGCGGCAAGTCATCGTCGAGCGCTTGGGGCGGTTGTTGCTGGAAAGCTACCGCGCCTATTTGCGTGCCGATCAGCGCGCCTGCATCGCCGCGATAGAAAACCTGTGGAACAAGTACGCGGTAACGGCGAAGGAGATCGAGGCGGAGCGGGATGCGGCCAGCGAGCAACTGCGCGGATTCTTGGTGGAGTTGGGGTATGAGTGAGTGGGTTCACTCAACTGTTGGTGAGGTAACTGTCTATCAGCGGGCAGGAGGCACGCCATCCGTAACAGTTGATGAATACTACGGTGGTGAGATTCCTTTTGTCTCGATTGAGGACATCACAAAGAGCGCGAGATTTCTCGATAAGACTGAAAAACGCCTTTCAGAAAAGGGCTTGTTGAATAGCGCCGCGTGGTTAATCAAAGAGCCACACATCCTCTATTCGATGTACGCCACGGTTGGTAAGCCAATCATCAACCATATTCCTTGTGCGACGAATCAGGCAATCATTGCCCTCAAGGAGTCGCCGGAAATTGAGCAGTCATTTCTTTACTACCAACTGCTGTTCATTCGACCACAGGTCTACAAATACACATCCCAAACGACACAATCGAACTTGAATGCAGGTTCGGTAAAGAAACTGCCCATCAGCTATCCGAAAGATCGGCGGCAGCAAAAAAAAATTGCCGCTATCTTGAGCAGCATTGATTTTGCCATCGAAAAAACCGAAGCCCTCATCGCCAAATACCAGCAGATCAAGGCGGGGCTGATGCACGACCTGTTTACCCGTGGCGTCACCGCCGATGGCAAGTTGCGCCCGCCCCGCGAACAAGCGCCGGAGCTTTATCAGGAGACGCCGACAGGCTGGATTCCGAAGGAGTGGCAATACGAGCTGCTCGACAAGTTGGCGGTGAGGGGAAGCGGCCATACGCCCAACAAAAATTTCCCGGAATATTGGAACGGGGGCATCAAATGGATTTCGCTGGCTGATTCCTATCGTCTTGACCGACTGTACATAACCGATACGGAATATGAAATAAGCCAACTTGGTGTTCAGAACTCATCTGCCACCGTACACCCTGCCGGGACAGTTGTTATATCGCGGGATGCAGGCATAGGGAAAAGTGCTATCACAACCGAACCCATGGCCGTTAGCCAGCACTTTATGTGTTGGCGGTGTGATGATAGATTGGACAAGCATTTTCTGTATTACTGGCTCCAGTTCAAGAAGCGCATGTTTGAAAATATCGCCATGGGCAGCACCATCCTGACCATTGGTTTGCCCTACTTCAAGAAATTGAAAATTGTCGCGCCAGTTGACGCGGGAGAGCAGAAGCAAATTGGTGAAAGCCTGCTAAGCGTAGACAGAAATATATTTTCGCTTGAGGCTGATCTCGAAAAGAAAAGGCAACAGAAATTCGGCCTGATGCACGACCTCCTCACCGGAAAAGTCAGGGTGAAGGAGAACTGAATGTCGGCCACCTTTAATCCCTTGCCAGAAGTGCCGGCAGAAATCGGCAGAAATCGGCAGAAATTGGCAGAAATCGCGGCAGAAATCGAGAATTGCTAAAGCCATAAATTACTGTTAACTTTACAAACTTAAAATCATGCGGGGTGCGACAATTTGCGTTTATGACGGCTTGTCTCGAACTTCAAGCTGATCTCCCCCTGCCGGTTCCAGAATAATGAAAGTCAAGCTACCCATGCCACAGACAATTACTTCGCCACGAGTCGTGCCGATCAAGACGGATGACCTGCATTTCGATCCGCAGAATCCTCGTTTCTATCGCCTTAACGATGCGTATTCGGTTCCCGCTGTTATTGAGGAAATGCTTGATGACGAGGGCGTGCAGGATTTGATGTTATCCATCGGGCAGAAAGGCTACTTTGAGGGCGAGCCTTTGCTAGTGACTCGTGAAAGCGGCACCTTGATTGTGGTTGAAGGCAACCGCCGCCTGGCTGCGGTCAAGCTTCTAAATCGGCAGATACCGCCGCCCGCACGGCGGCGCAATAGCATCGCCCAAATTCTTGCTGAGGCCGTAGTTGCGGCTCCCCTAGAGTTGCCCTGCATTGAATATCCGTCGCGTCGTGA
Organism: Gallionella sp.; assembly: GCA_030700315.1. Taxonomy (GTDB): domain Bacteria; phylum Pseudomonadota; class Gammaproteobacteria; order Burkholderiales; family Gallionellaceae; genus Gallionella. The sequence goes on along the minus strand of JAUYJO010000106.1, from coordinate 53,645 downwards.
CGTGATGCGTTACCTTGGCTACCGCCACATCACTGGCATCAAGGAATGGGATGCCTTGTCGAAGGCGAAGTATTTGGCGGACATTCGCAACGAGTTCTATAGCGACCTGGCCCAGCCCGCGCAATTGAAAGCCATGGCCAACGACATCGGCAGTCGCCCCGATTATGTGGCGAAATTGCTGACTGCGCTTGGCCTTTATATATGCGCAGAAGAAAAACAATTTTTCAAACTCCCCATGTCGGCAAAAGATGTCGAGTTCTCCTATCTCACCACGGCGTTGAGCTACAAAAAAATCACTGACTGGCTCGGACTTGCCGGACCTTCTGATATTGATATGGTCGGGCTCGATGTGGACAACCTGAAGCGTGCCTTCAGTTGGATGTTCCCCAAAGATCAACAGGGCCGCACCATTATTGGTGAATCGCGCAACCTTAAGGAACTTGCTGAGGTCGTCAACAATCATGATGCCGTGCGTGTGCTGGAAGAGACGGGAAAGCTGGCTGATGCCTATATGTACAGCGAAGGGCCGCAATTGGCTCTCGTTCGTGCGCTCGAACAAGCTAAAGAAAAAGTCCAAATCGCTTGGAACATGCTGCCGAATACCAAGCCGTTCACCCAGGAGCATTTGGATTTGTCCGAAAGTCTCGCCGACGACGCGCGCTCCATCCGCAACCACCTGCGCGAAAAACTCGAAGACTAGCCATGCTCGAATCGCTGGAAACACCGCCGGATTCTGCTGACCCGTTGTTCTGGGCTGACTTTGCCGAACTGCGGGCTTTGATCCACCCAGACCGCTGTTTCTCGCGTGGCGATCTGGATGGGCTGGAACGGCGGGGGCGTGATATTGGTCGTAGATACGATACCAGTATCGAAAACCGCTGGCGCGATCTGATCAATTTCGCGGGAGTCCGCGTCATAGAGTTTGGCGCCTGCTACCCATTCAAAGTTTCGGACGATGAAGACACGCTCGAATTGAACTATGACGGTAGTTCGGAACAAACCACTTATCTGCGGCTGTTGCTGGCCTCGCTGATGCGGCACATACCCAAGGCGCGCTATGCGGAGCTGGCGCGGCATTTTGAGCAGACTTGTTTTGCCGTGTTTTCCAAACTAATGCCGGAGGGGGCAGAAGTGCGGGCCACATGGGCGCATGGCGGAGAAGAAGCACCCTATACGGGAACCTTGTTTGAAAAAATGCGCCAGATCGCTTCTGATCTGCGCTGCGCCGCCAATTTTAAGGAGCGCGATTTCAAGCAAAATGACACCGGGGATGGCGGCATAGACCTGATTTCGTGGCACCCGATGGACGATGATCGTCCCGGTATGCCCATCGCATTCGCACAATGCGGTTGTTCAAAAAGCGACTGGCGTTTCAAGCAACTCGAAGCTTCGCCCTCCAAGCATTACGGAAAACTGCCCGTTATGCATCCTTGGGCAACGTATTATTTTCTTCCGGTAGATTTGCGGCATCCCGATGGCGGATGGGCGTATGAAAGCGACATCGGGCAAGCCATTATCGTGGATCGCTTGCGACTAGTACGGCTGGCTTCGCAATATCAATTACATGACAGCCTTCCAAACCTCGGATTGCTCGACGAGGTTCGGGCATTTACTTATTCCTAATCCCAAACGGCGGGCAACGCGCGTGCCACTGCCTCGAACAAGGGTGGAGGAACCGCATTTCCGACAACCTTGTAACGCATGTCCAGACTGCCGCTTTCGGTATCCGGGAAAACAAAATCTTTCCTGAAGCCTTGTAGTCGTGCCGCCTCTCGATAGCTGAAACGGCGGGCGGGGCCATCATGGGAAAAGCGCCAGTCGTTGTGCGCATATTTTACCATCGGCGGACTCATTGGATGGAGCGGCATGTGTCGCGGGTTGGCTACAATGGTACGCGAAACATCGTTCCAGCTTTTGTACCGGTCACGCGAGAGGTAGTACCAGTGGAACTCGCGCGCATAAAACTCCCCCTCCGGCCATTCCGGCATGTTCCCGATGGCATCCTGTATCGTTGTCCGCGCATGATGGCGTTCGTCGCCATGGGTCGGCGCGGGGAATACAAATTTTTCATTGAGGTCGCCGCGTATCCCGACGATGAAAATCCGGCGGCGCTCCTGCGCCACGCCGTAGTCAGCCGAGTTCAAAATGTCTGCCGTCACGCGATAACCTGCGCTACGGAATACCCTGAGCTGATGATCCAGCAAGTGATGGTAATTAGCGCGCGCCATGCCCGAAACATTCTCGACGATAAACGCCTTGGGACGTATGGCGCGCAACGCTCTGGCGAATTCGAGGTACAGCTTGTTGATCTTGCGCGAAGGATCGCGGACACCGCCCTGGCTGAAACCCTGGCACGGATAACAACCCACCAACAACTCGGCAGCCGGGAAGGATTTTATGTTTGCCACGTCGCCTAGCACATAATCGGTTGACGGGTGATTCGCGAGATAAACATCGCGCGCATAAGGCAACAAATCATTGGCCATGACCACGTCAAAGCCAGCGGCGACTATGCCTGCGTCAGAGCCGCCACAACCAGAGAAAAGGGAAATCGCTTTTACCATTTATCGCTATCAGGTTAATTAGTAAGCAATTATTTAGTATCGCTTCTTTATGAATTGTAGCCGTTTTTCGGGATTTTACACAAAGAACCCAAGGTACATTTGCATTTAACGCATATCTGCAAGAACATCGCTCAGACGGGTGCCAATGCGCAATACTTCATTGATTCGATGAGTTAGGCACTGTGTAGTCGCTTAATATTTTGCGTAAAATCTCAACCTAGGGTTTATGTTTAATGCGCTTTTGTAAATAATCGCTTGCAAAACGCCCAATAATTTATAAAAATGCGCAACACATAAACCCCAAAGTTTATTTTTAATGAAAAAGGTTAAGCCGCCTGTTCAAAATTTGCTACAGCAGTTGCAGCGTGATTTGCCTGCGGGTGTGGTTGCGCCCAGCCGCTGGTTATCCAGCTTGGGGATTTCGCCGCAATTGGCGCGCAAATATGTGGCGAACGGGTGGCTGGTGCCTCTAGCCTACGGGGCTTATGCGTGGCGGGGGAGAACGGATTCCGCGCTGCCGGTGGTGGATTGGCAGGGGGTGGTGTTGAGCTTGCAGCGGCTGGAGGGGCAAGCTGTGCATGTGGGTGGCTTATCCGCGCTTAATTTGCAGGGCTTGGCACATTATTTACCGCTGGGGGGCGAGGCGCATATTCAGTTGTGGCCCCACGCCAAAATTTTCAGCCGGGCCGGGTTGCCGCGCTGGGTTGCACAAGTGACGGAAAAAGGTTTTGTGCCTCAGGCTTTTGTTCTGAATAAGGCATTATTCGGGGCTGAGTGCGGCGAGGCCGGTTTGCATGAGTTGCCGACTCGCGTGCGCGAATGGGGTTTGCTGGTTTCAGCACCCGAGCGCGCGATATTGGAAGTGCTGTGCCAGGTTGGGGAGGATGAGGCGAGCTTTACCCATGCCGTGGAATTGTTCGAGGGCATGACCACGGGTCGCCCGCCGGTTGTCCAGCAATTGCTTGAGCAATGCAGCAGCATCAAGACCAAACGTCTTTTTCTGTATTTGGCCAGCAGGCTGGATTACCCATGGTTAAAGGGAATTGACGCTTCTCGCGTTGATTTGGGCAGTTCGATTATGCCGATCACCAAAGGCGGCAGGTTTAACAAGCAATTTAATATCACCGTACCCAGAGGCTTGGATGCTCAATCCTTCTAACCCTTATTATCGGCAAGTGGCTTTGTTGGCGGAGATGTTGCCGCTGTTGTCTGCCGAAGCCTGCTTTGCCCTGAAGGGTGGCACGGCGATCAATTTGTTTTTGCGCGATATGCCGCGCTTGTCGGTAGATATTGATCTGACGTATTTGCCTTTGCTGCCGCGCGATGTTGCGCTGAATGAAATGAGTTTGGCGCTTGAACGGTTGGCTAGCCGTATCGAGACGAGTAGCCGAGCTTTGCAAGTTCATCGCACGCGAGTCAATGGCTTGCTGGGCAAGCTGGTGGTGATGCGGGACGTGACCAGAGTGAAAATCGAGGTTTCGCCCGTGTTGCGCGGGAGCGTGCATTTGCCACGCCGCTTGCAAAGCTGCGCTAAAGTGAATGCGCAGTTCGGGCCGAGCGAGGTGCTGGTGTTGCATGCACATGATGTATATGCGGGTAAACTGTGCGCCGCGCTGGACAGGCAACATCCGCGAGATTTGTTTGATGTCCATCAGTTGCTGGATCACGAAGGGATTTCAGCCGAACTGGTCGAAACCTTCATGGTGTATTTAATCAGTAGCGGTATGCCTATTGCAGAATTGCTGGCCCCCAACCGTTTGCCAATCGCAGAAGTATTTGAAACCCAGTTCAGCGGGATGACGCTGAACCCCGTAACATTGGCAGCACTTGAGGACACCAGAGAGCGGATGATAGCCTTGATTCACCAACACATCACGGACAAGCATCGCGCGTTTTTATTGAGCTTCAAGCGCGGCGAGCCTGATTGGAGTTTGCTCAACTTGAGCGGAATGAACGAGCTGCCTGCCGTGCAATGGAAGCTGATGAACATCAAGCGCATGACTGCCGCCAAACACCGTGAAGCGGTTGCGCGGCTTGAGGCTGTTTTGTCAGGTGTAGGCCATGTCTGAATACCTCCACGTCGAAAAGCCTTTCCTGGAACAGCTTGCCGCGTTGGGCTGGACGGTGATTGACCAGGGTTTCGGCATCATCCCTTCCGATCCTGCGCCCAGTCTGCGCGCCTCCTTCCGCGAATGGATGCTGCCTGAAGTATTCCGCAACGCGGTGCGCGCCATCAACATCACCGAAGACGGAAAACCGTGGCTGACCGACCGCCAACTGGACGAACTGCGCGACCAGATCTCGCGCCAGCCGAACCGCACGTTGCTGGAGGCGAACGAGGCGATTCAGTCTTTGCTGTTCAAGGCACAGGTGGATGCAAACGAGCTGACCGGAGAGCAAGACCCGGTGGTGAAGCTGATTGATTTCGCTAATCCCGAAAACAACCAGTTCCATGCCATCAACCAGTTCCGCATTGATACGCCGGGATGTGTGAAGCAGTTCATCATCATGGACATCGTGCTGTTCGTGAACGGCATTCTGCTGGCGGTGGTGGAGTGCAAGCTGGGCAGCCCGACTTGCGCGAACCCGATGCATGAGGCTTTTGTGCAGTTGCAGCGCTATCGCAATGCGCGCGAGGCGACGCAGGAGGCGGGGCTGAAAGAAGGCGAGCCGCGCCTGTTCCACAGCAATTTGTTGCTGATTCGCAGCAGCGGCGCGGAGGCGGATTACGGCACGATTACTTCGGGCGAGGAACACTTCTATGCCTGGAAAACGTTGTGGCCAGAAAGCGATGGGGATACGCAAAAGTTGAACCCGCAACAGCGGCTGATTCAGGGCATGTTGAGCAAGCCAAACTTGCTGCTTGTGTTGCGCACTTGTGCGGTGTTCATGGATACCGATTCCGGCAAACGCATCAAGGTGGTGGCACGCTATCAGCAGTTCCGCGCGGCGGGCAAGGTCATCGAGCGTTTGCGCCGGGGCGAATCGCCGATGCAGCGCAGCGGTGTGGTGTGGCATACGCAGGGGTCGGGCAAGTCGCTCACGATGGTGTTTCTGGCGCGCATGTTGCGAGCATCCCGCGACCTGAACGATTACAAGATTCTGTTGGTAAATGATCGCGTTGATCTGGAAGACCAGCTCGGCGACACTGCCGCGCTGATCGGCGGAAAAGTGAACGTGATCGAAAACACGCAGGCACTGCGTCGGCATCTGGCAACGGACAGTTCCGATGTCAATATGGTGATGGTGCATAAATTCCAGGAGCGCAAGGAAACGCTGACCCCGCAGGTGGCCGAGGCTCTGGGCACTTATCTGGCGATGCCGTCGGCCAGCACTTTCGGTGTGGTGAATACGTCCGAGCGCATCATCCTGATGATCGATGAGGCGCACCGCACGCAAGGCTCCGACCTTGGCGATAACCTGTTTGAGGCATTTCCCAATGCCACGCGCATCGCATTCACTGGCACGCCACTGATTACTGAGCGCCACGAGGGCAAGAAGACGGTGAAGCGCTTCGGCGAATACATCGACACTTACCGCTTGATGGATGCGGTACATGATGGCGCGACGCTGCAAATTTTGTATGAGGGCAAGACCGCCGATACCGCGCTGAACGAGAAACACGAATTCGATACCAAGTTTGAAGACCTGTTCCGCGACCGCAGCGAAGCATATCTGCTGGCGATCAAAAAGAAGTACGGCGCGACCGGCGACATTCTGGAAGCGGAGCAACGCATAGGTGCGATTGCTCGCGATCTGGTTAGCCACTACATCGACAACATCCTGCCCAATGGTTTCAAGGCGCAAGTGGTGTGCCACTCCAAACTCGCCGCGATACGTTATCGGAACGCGATTGAAGCGGCCCTGACCGAGCGCCTTGATAGGGAACGGCTGAAGGTCACGCAAGATCAGGAAATGATCGCGCAGATTGCTTTCATCAAGGCAGTAGTGGTGATCTCCTCCGATGGCACCAACGAGGCGGCTTACGTTACCCAGGCACGCAAGCAGGCCAAGGCATGGAATGCGGTGGAAAATTTCTGCAAGCCGTTCGACCGTGCCGATCATGACAAAGAGCTGACCGGCATCGCCTTCCTGATTGTTTGCGACATGCTGATTACCGGCTTCGATGCGCCTGTCGAGCAGGTGATGTATATCGACAAGAGGATACGCGAGCACACCTTGTTGCAGGCGATTGCCCGCGTGAACCGGGTAGCCAAAGGCAAGAAGCGCGGCTATGTAGTGGATTACATCGGGTTGGCCAACCATCTCACCGAGGCGCTGACCCTTTATGCCGCCACTGATGAACAGGAGGAGTTGCGCGATGGCTTGAAGAACATTACGTCAGAGTTGCCGGTGCTGGATGAGCGCTATCAACGGCTGGTGCAGTTCCTCAAGGCAGCCGGAGTGAAGGGAATCGAGGATTTTGTGCAGGGGCGATTGGGCAATGTCGAGGCCGATGCCATCGTGGTTCACGCGGCGGTGTCCGCATTGAAAGATGAAAGGCTGCGCGCTGACTTCGAGGTTTATCTGAAGAAGTTCTTCATGAGTATGGACATCATCCTGCCGCATGAGTTTGCCCAGCCTTACCGTGTTCCGGCCAGGCGTTTCGGCTATATCCTGAGCGTGACCAAAGAGCGTTACAAGGACGAGAGTCTGGATTTTGGCGATGCGGGTGACAAGGTGAGGCGGCTGGTCAACGAGCATCTGGTGAGTCTGGGCATTAACCCCAAAGTGCCGCCAGTGGAATTGCTGGCTGAAGATTTTCTCGAACAGCTTAATCGGCACGCAAGCGGCAACGATGAGGCCAAGGCCAGCGAGATGGAGCATGCCATCCGCAAGCATTGCACGGTGAAATTCGACGAAGACCCGGCGTTTTACAAAACACTCTCGGAGAAAATGGAACACTTGATCGACCAGTATCAGGGCCAGTGGGATCTGCTGGCGGACGAACTGGAGAAACTAAGGGCAGAGGCCGCTGCCGGGCGAACCACGCGTATCGATGGGCTGGAAAAGGAAGCCACGACTTTTTACGCGCATGTAGCCAATATTGTGTTCGGCAAGGAAGGCGTTCCGGCAAGTCAGGCTGCCAGGATGAAAGCTTTGATGGCAAATATTGTGAGACTGCTTCATGAGAGCATCGGCATCATCGACTTCTGGAGCAACCCGGCAGAGCAGAAACGTTTGCGCGGTGAGCTGAATACAGCATTGCTGATGGCGGATATACCGGAAGTGACAGAAAGTTTTGAACGGCTGGCGGTTGAAATCATGAAGCTGGCGAAGAATCGCCACGATGAATTATTGAAGGGTTGATGTCATGCAGGCGAGGCGAGTCAGGGATATCGAATACCAGCTGCTGCGTAGCGGCGAACGCAGGACGGCGGACATCGTTATCGAACGCAACGGGCTGATTTCCGTGCGGGTGCCCGAACATCTAACCGAGGAACAAGCCGATGCTGTGGTGGAACACAAGCGGCTTTGGATATATCGCAATTTGGCCGAGTGGCGTGATTTGAATGCGGCACGTGTTGTGCGCGAGTGGGTCAACGGCGAGGGTTTTCTTTACCTCGGTTGTGCCTACCGGTTGTTGCTGACGCAAGAGCAAGTTGAGCCACTCAAGCTCAAGGGAGGCCGCTTTTGCTTACAAAGAAAAATCGTTGAGGATGGCGGCGAAGAAGCTGCGAAGCAGGTGTTTGAAAAGTTCTATGCCGAAAAGGCATTGGAGCGACTAAAAAAACGTGTGGCCTATTTTGCCTCCAAGGTTGGCGTTACTCCTGTATTGATAGAAGTAAGAGACGTTGGTTATCGCTGGGCCACATGCACCTTTGATGGACGGTTGAGCTTTCACTGGAAGTGCATGATGGCATCGCCGAAAGTCATCGACTACATTGTGGTGCACGAGCTTTGCCATTTGCACCACCGTGATCATACGGATGCATTTTGGAATGAAGTTGACAAGGTAATGCCTGACTACGCAGAAAGAAAGTCATGGTTGCGGGAGAATGGCTCTGCACTCGACATCTGACAGCGCCGTATATTTTCTGCCATAAATTTGAAACAATGCGCCAATCAGTTATGAATATTTAATGATTTAGCATGATAATGAAACGATGAAAGTTGGCACAAAAATAATCCTGGGCTTTTCGGTTCCGATCCTGATGTTTTTCGCATTTGGATTGTGGTTGAATCTTGTGATGAAAGATGTTTCCGGTCACCTGCGGCATGTCAAGGAGGAAAGCGTTACCTTTGCCCTAATGGCCAAAGATATGGAAAAAGACGTAACCCAAGTGCAACAATTCTTGTCCGATATTTCTGCAACACGCGCTCTGGATGGATTGGATGACGGGTTCAAGGGTGCAGAGACACACGGCAACAGTTTTAATGCCAATCTTGCCAGATTCGAGCAGATGCTTGCCCTGAAAGGGGATCATAAGGGTGTTGAACGGATCAATCTGATCCGGGCCGATTTCAATACCTTTTATACCAACGGCGTCAAGATGGCGCGCGCCTACATTGATGGCGGGGCATCCGTGGGAAACCAGTTGATGCTGGATTTCGACAGGGACAGCCTGGCGTTGCAAAATTCGTTGTCACCGCTCATCAAGACCCAACTTGATGAAATGAATGGCGCTGTCGAAAAAACTAGGAGCGCCGCAGACCAAGTGCGTATCGTCGGGCTGATACTCGGCCTGCTGGCTATTATTATTTCGGCCCTGGTGGCAAGAGCCACCATCCTGGCTTTCAACCTGCACATTACGCAACGCAAGCAGGCCGAAGAAGAGATCAAGAACTTGGCATTCTACGATCCTCTCACGCAACTGCCCAATCGGCGGCTGCTGATGGACCGGCTCAAGCAGGCGTTGGCTTCCAGTGCGCGCAGCGGCCGGGAAGGGGCGCTGCTGTTTATTGATCTGGACAATTTCAAGACCCTCAACGACACCCTGGGCCATGACGTCGGTGATCTGCTCTTGCAGCAGGTTGCGCAACGCCTTGAATCCTGCGTGCGCGAAGGCGATACCGTGGCCCGCCTGGGCGGCGACGAGTTTGTGGTAATGCTGGAAGATCTGAGCGAGCATGATCTTGAAGCGGCGGCGCAGGCTGAAACCGTCGGCGAGAAAATTCTGCTCACGCTCAACCAGCCATACCAGTTGGCCACCCACGAGTACCGCAGCACCCCCAGTATCGGTGTGACTCTTTTCAGCGATCACGAGCAAAATCAGGATGAGCTGCTGAAGCAGGCAGACATCGCCATGTATCAGGCCAAAAAAGCCGGGCGCAACTCCCTGCGCTTCTTCGACCCGCAGATGCAGGAAACCATCACCGTCCGCGCCTCCCTGGAATCCGACCTGCGACACGCCATCGCCGAGCAGAAGCAATTCCAGCTTTTCTATCAGGCGCAAGTTGATTCATCGGGCAAGCTGGTCGGTGCCGAGGCCCTGCTGCGTTGGCAACATCCCGAGCGCGGCATGGTGTCTCCCGCTGATTTCATCCCGCTCGCCGAAGAGTCCGGGCTGATTCTGCCGCTGGGTAACTGGGTGCTGACAACCGCCTGCCAGCAATTGGCTGCCTGGGGGGCGCGACCGGAAACGGCCCATCTCACTTTGGCGGTGAATGTCAGCGCCAAGCAGTTCCATTTGCCGACTTTCGTCGAGGAAGTGCTGGCGCTGGTCGATTACTACGTGGTGGCTCCCGCAAGACTCAAGCTGGAGATCACCGAAAGCATGTTGCTGTGCAATGTGGATGACATCATCGCAAAAATGACCGTACTGAAAGCCCGAGGCATCAATTTTTCCATGGACGATTTCGGCACCGGCTATTCATCCTTGCAATACCTCAAGCGTCTGCCGCTCGACCAGCTCAAGATTGACCAGTCGTTCGTGCGCGACATTGCCAGCGATGACAACGATAAAGCGATTGTGCGCACCATCATTGCCATGGCGCAAGGCTTGAACCTGAACATCATTGCCGAAGGCGTGGAGACGTTGGCGCAACGGCAGCTTCTCCTGGATAGAGGCTGCACTACCTACCAGGGGTATCTGCTGGGCAGGCCGATGCCGATCGAAAAATTTGATGCGCTGCTGTAGCGGTGGAGCGCTTTCCAACCTTCCTTCGTGCGCCGAGGCAGGGCGGTCGAGGGTGAGGGCGGTGCGTGAGCGCCAACTGCGTTTTATTGCCTCCTGTTGCATCGTTTTGCTGGGCGTCACGGCGGGCGCAGAAACCCTGGCGGATGCGCCAGGTGTAGCGGTGACACTAGTCGCGCCGGAACCGGTGCGCGCCTTTCTTGTGCAACATCTCGATCTGCCGGCGCGCCTGGCCGGCGACGACGCGCAGGCGGTGTTGACCCGCCGTACCGGGCGCGTGGCGGCCGACCTGCTCGCCACCGAGGGCTATTTCACACCGCAGGTCGAGGTGCGCCGCACGGCGGATGCCGGGCTGATCGTGGAAGTCGATCCGGGGAAACGCACGCGGGTTGATAGTGTCACCCTCGAATTTCTCGGCAATCTGGCGGATGAGGATACCGGGCAGGTCGGCCGCCGCGAGCGCCTGCGCGCGAACTGGCCGCTCAAGGTGGGCGCGGTTTTCCGTTCAGAGGATTGGGAAGCCGCGAAATCTGCCTTGCTGGCCGAGGTCGCCGCGACCGACCATGCGGCGGCGCGCCTCGCCGGTAGCCGCGCCGAGGTCGATCCGCTGCGGACGACGGCACGGCTGAACGTCGTGATTGACAGTGGCCCGGCCTACCGCTTCGGCACACTCACTATCGACGGACTGAAACGCTACGATGCGGCGCTGGTGCAAGGGCTCGCGCCTTTCGCGGCAGGCGACGCCTATCGTCGCGATGCGCTGCTGACCTTGCAGTCGCGCTTGCAAAACGCACCCTGGTTTCATGCGGTGAGCGTCGAGGCCGATCCGTCTGCTGCTTCCGACGGCATCGTGCCGGTGCATGTGACGCTCGCCGAAACGCAAACCCAACGCGTCGGTTTCGGCCTCGGCTATGGTTCCAACAGCGGCGCGCGCGGCGAGATCAACTACCGCAATCACGATTTTTTCGACCGTGCCTGGGAGTTGAACAGCGGCCTGCGTATCGAAGAAAAACGCCAATCGCTGTTCGCCGACCTCGGTCTGCTGCCCGATGCGCGCGGCTACCGTCTGGCTTTTGGCGGGCGGCTGGAGGCCAGCGACATCGCGGGTCTCGCCAGTGCGCGCCAGGTGCTGGGGGCGACCCGCAGCCGCGTCGAAGACCGGGTCGAAACAAAGCTCGGCATCGATTGGCAGCGCGAGGAGCGCCGTCCCACCGGCGGCATCGTCGAAACAGATGATGCGCTGACGCTTGACTGGCGCTGGATCCGCCGCGCGGCGGACGATGCGCTGAACCCCAGGCGCGGCAATGTCATCGAGTTCCGGCTGGGTGGCGCATCGACACAGCTATTGTCCGACCGCGACTTCGTGCGCACCCAGTTGCGCGTGCAGCAGTGGTGGCCGATCGGTGAGCGCGACACGCTTACGCTGCGCGGCGAAGCCGGCCTCACCGCCGCCACGTCGCGTTTCGGCATCCCGCAGGATTACCTGTTCCGCACCGGCGGCGGTCAAACGGTGCGCGGCTACGCTTACCAGAGTCTCGGTGTGCGCGAGGGCAACGCGGTGGTGGGCGGTCGCGCGCTGCTGGTCGGCAGCCTCGAATACACACACTGGCTCGACGGGCCGTGGGGCGCGGCGGTGTTCGTCGATAGCGGCGACGCGGCCGACCGCTGGCGCGATTTGAAACCGGCCACCGGCATCGGCGCGGGTGCCCGCTGGCAAAGCCCGGTCGGGCCGCTCGCCTTCGATCTGGCACGCGGCAGCCGCAACGGGCGCTGGCATCCGCATTTCGCACTGATGGTGGCTTTCTGATGGCGCGCGTGCGGAATTTTCTCGGCCGCTTTTCACGCCGCCTCCGGCTCCTGGCGGTGCTGACCATCGCTCTATTTGGCGCCCTGTTTGCCGCCCTGCCGGGCTGGCTGCTGTTCACCGAAAGCGGTTTGACTTGGACCGTCGCGACATTGGAGCGCAACAGCGGCGGACAAGTGCGCATCGAAGGTGCGCGCGGACGCCTGGCCGGGCCGCTGACTCTGGAGCGCCTGCATGTTGTTTCCGGCACGGATCGCTACACCTTTCACGGCCTCGAACTCGCCTGGAACCCGATATCGCTGCTCGGCGGCCTGCTGGAAATTCACGCGCTGAAAGTTGCCCGTGTCGAGCTGCTGTGGCCGGAAGATGCCCCGCCCATCGCGCTGCCCGCCAGTCTGCGCCTGCCGCTCGCCGCGCGCCTGGATGCACTGGAAATCGGCATCCTCGAAATGCACGACGCCCCGCACCCATTTGCCCGCGAACTGAAGGCGGCGCTTTCCGGTGACGGCGCAGCGTATCGCCTCGATGCGTTTTCCGTCGTCATCGATGCCGGTACGCTGACCGGGCAAGGCACGCTTGCCGCTGCCGCGCCTTTCGAGTTGCGCGCCGAAGCAAAGCTGGCCGGCAGCGGTGCATCGGCGTTACAAGTGGCGGCGCGAGCCGGCGGCACACTGGAAGCGATTGCACTCGACTTTGACGGGCAAGGGCAAGGCTTCTCCATCGCGGGGCAAGATTTTTCCATCACGGGGCAAGCCAAGCTGCGGCCTTTCGCCGCGCATCTCCTGGCCGCCTTGCGCATGACGGCGCGCGACTTCGACCCGCGCGCATTTGTCGCCGCCGCGCCGCACGCACGTCTGGCGCTGGATGTCGATCTGGCACCGCAAGCCGACGGCGCGCTGGCAGGCCACCTGCGCGCGGACAATGCCGCGCCGCTGCCGCTGGATCGTGGCGGGCTGCCGTTCTCCCGCGCCGAGACCAGCCTGGTACTGCATTGGGACACCGGCCCGCGCCGCCTGCGCCTCGATGATCTGGTGCTCAAAATCGGCGCGGGCGGAACGGCGGGCGGGCGCGTTGATCTGGTATGGCCGGATGCCGCGCCCTGGCCGCAAGGCGATGCCGATCTCAAGGTGGCGCAGCTCGATCCGTCCGCGCTGCATTCCGCGTTACGCCCCATGCGGCTGGCCGGCCGCATTCTCATGAGCGGCGATGCCGACGCGCAGCGGGCCACGCTGGCTCTCGCCGACGGCGCACGGCATCTCGACGCGGAACTCGCGCGACGCGGCGACACGCTGACGCTCTCCCGCCTGCTTCTGGCGCAGGGCGCGGCGGAATTGGCTGGCGCGGGGGAACTGCGGCTCGACACGGAGCAAGCCTGGCAATTTGCCGGCACACTGCGGCATTTCGACCCGTCCGCCTTCGTTGAAATCTCCCGCGCCGATCTGAATGCCGAATTCGAAGGCAGTGGCCGTCTCGCGCCGCAATTTGATGGACGCCTGCGTTTCGCCCTGGGCAAGAGCAGCCTGCCCGGCCAGATACTGGCTGGCGACGGCGACCTGAGCTTTGCCGGTCTCGACCGCCCCGACGAGTTGCTCGCCGCCAACGGCAAGGCGCATCTGCGCGGCACGCTGAACATCCGCCTGGGCAACAGCAGCCTGCACGCCAAGGGCGGCTGGGGCGATCCGGCGGAAAAATTGGCACTGAGTGTAAAGATGCCCGATCTGACACATCTTCGGGCTCTGGTTCCGGGGGCGCTGGTTCCGGGCTTGCCGGCGGATTTAAGCGGAGCGCTCGATCTGTCTGTCGAGGGTACGCCGATGCAACATCGGCTGCGCGTGAATGCCGACCTGCCGGGTGGACGCGCCACTCATTTGACAGCAACCGGGGCGCTGCACGCGCCTTCGCCGAATTGGCGCGACCTTGCCTGGCAGGGCAAGGTCGAAACATTATCTCTCTCCGGAGACTTTCCGCTTGCACTGATCGCCCCGGCACAGCTGATGGCGAGCCGTGCGCGCATCACGCTCGGCGCGGCCGAGCTGGCCTTCGCCGGAGGTCGCATCGTGCCGGCGGAAATTGACTGGCAACCCGGTCGCTGGTCCAGCCGTGGCCGCTACACCGGCATCGCGCTGCGCCCCGGAGATGAGGCGCTTTCCGGTCTGGAGCCGCTGCGCATCGGCGGCGAATGGTCGCTCTCGGGCGCAACGCACATCGAAGGCTGGCTGCGCGCCAACCGCGAAAGCGGCGACTGGATGCTGCCCGGCATTTTGCCGCCCGCCATGCGCGCAGCCGGCCTTGAAACTCTGCGGCTGGAGGCGCACAGCGCGGGCGGGCGCGTGAGCCTCGATGTTGTCGCTGCGGGTAGCCGCATCGGCCACTGGCAGGCGGGCGCGACGCTACCGCTCGCAGGCGGCGCGGCGGGTTTCGTTATCCCGCCAAGTCCTGCGGCAGGCGAAGAGCCGCTTACCGGCTGGTTGAAGGCCGCGATCACGGACTTGGCCTGGGTAGGTCCTGCCCTCGACGGCAACCTGACCAGCGCCGGTGCGCTCGATATCGACGCCGAACTCTCGGGGACTCTCGATGCGCCGCTCCTGAGCGGCCATGTGCGCGGCGGCGGGCTGGCCGTCGGCCTGATCGACCAGAACATCCAGTTGCGCGACGGCGAACTCGCGATACGCTTCGATCAGCAGCGAGCGGTACTGGAGCGGCTCGCTTTCATCGCGCCGCAGCAACCGCCGCCGCGCGCCGCGCGCACGGCGGGTTTCACTTCCCAGGTGGAACCCGGTCGCCTGAATATCGAAGGTGAACTCGACCTGCGCCAGCGCGGTGCCAGCCTCACCGCCACACTGACCCGCTTGCCGCTCTCGCAGCGCCCGGAACGCTGGGTGGTGGCATCCGGCAAAGCGCGGCTGAATTACGGCGCAGACCGGCAGCGCGACCGGCTGAAAATTGGCGCCGAACTGGTTGCCGACGCAGGCTTCATCGCCGAAGCGGCCAGCAGTCGCCCCGAATTGTCCGAGGACATTGTCGTGCTCGGCCAACTGCCGGTCGAACGGCGCGGGCCGCGCATCGAGAGCGACATCTCGTTTGATCTGGGCGAGCATTTTCACCTGCGCTCCACCGGGCTTGCCGCGCGTCTGACCGGCAGGTTGCGGGTGCGTGGTGACGGGGACGGTCCGCTGGTCGCCACCGGCAGCATCGCCACCCGCGATGCCACCTTCGATGCCTACGGCCAGCGCCTCGCCGTCGAGCGCGGCATCGTAAATTTCCAGGGCGCTCTCGACGACCCGGGCCTCAACGTGCTGGCGCTGCGCAAGGACCTGGCGGTCGAGGCCGGGGTCAGCGTCACCGGCACGGCGCAGCGCCCGGTGGTGCGCCTCGTCTCGACACCGCCGGTGCCCGATGCGGAAAAACTGTCCTGGATCGTCCTCGGTCGCCCCCCGGACGCGGGCGGCACCGACACCTCGTTGCTGCTGTCCGCCGCCGGCGCGATTCTCGGCGGGCAGGGCGAAGGGCTGACGGCGCAACTGGCGCAGGCTTTCGGCATCGATGAGATATCTTTGCGCCAGGCGCCGACGGGCGACCCGCTCACCGGCCAGATTTTAACCCTGGGCAAGCGCCTGTCGGCACGCACCTATATCGGTTACGAGCAGGGGCTGACGGCGGCGGCCGGGGCGATTAAACTGACCCATGCGCTGACGCCGCGCATTTCCATCATCACGCGATCCGGCGAGGATAATGCGATTGATGTGTTCTACCATTTTGCTTTCGACTGAAAGCCCGTTCATCATATAAATGCAGGAGGGATTGCCATGCAACTCGGATTGATCGTCGGTATTGTCTGCGCCATCGGTGCGGTGATTTTTGCCATGCAGAACATCGCGCCGGTAACCGTCACGCTCGGATTCTGGAATTTCGAAAACTCGCTGGCACTGGTGCTGCTCGTGACGCTCGGCCTTGGGGCGCTGATCGCCGGGCTGGTTTCATCGCCCGCCATGATCCGCCGCCAGTGGGCCATCGCCCGGATGAGCCGCCAGATCGCCGATCTCGAACTCCGGTTGGCCGAACATGAAAAGCGCAACGCCGAACTTGCAGAGGCACTCTCCAACAGACAGGCTTTGCCGGATGCCGAAATAAAAATGGCGACAGGAAAACTCTAAGCCGGACGACCAGAGCCAAAATTGGAAGCACCTCATTCCCGCTGAATTGGACAACGCCAACTGCCATTATCATAAAAGCGCATTGAGCGATAGAAAAAAATGGGGAAAAAACGGGGATCGGCGAAAAAACAACAACACAACAAAAAAATCCCGAAAAAACACTGTGTTTTAGTCATATGCAACAACATCGAAAAATGTTGATGCAAAATTTTAGTAGTTCCCTCTTGACGATGGCTTTTATTTTGTGCATTCTGGGAAGGCTGTTTATCGGCAGGTTTTTTAAGGCAACCTTAAGATTCGCAGTGGGAGCTGTTAATTTAAAAATTTTGGGAGGTATTTATGAGCAAGAGTTACAAAAACGTGCTGGCGGCACTGGCAGGGTTAGCGGCCTTGCCGCTGGCCATTTCCACCGCTTATGGCGCTGCACCGGCAATGACTGCCGAGGAAATGACCCAAGGAAGCAAGATTTTCTTCGAACGTTGCGCTGGCTGCCATGGCGTGCTGCGTAAAGGCGCGACCGGCAAGCCGCTGACTCCAGATATCACCGGGCCCAAGGGCACGGACTACCTGAAGGCATTCATCGGCTTCGGTTCGCCAGGCGGTATGCCAGGCTTCCAGACCGGTGGCGAGTTGACCGAAAAGGAAGTTGATCTGATGGCACGTTACATTCAGCAAACGCCAGTGGCGCCACCTGAAATGGGCTTGAAGGACATCGAAGCGACCTGGAAGGTTTTAGTAGCGGTGAAAGATCGCCCCACGAAGAAGATGAACAACATCAACCTGGACAACATCTTCTCCACCACGTTGCGCGATGACGGCAAAGTGGCGCTGATCGACGGCGATACCAAGAAAATCATCACTACGCTGAAGACCGGCTATGCGGTGCATATTTCCCGCTTTTCCGCATCTGGCCGCTATCTGTACGTGACTGGCCGTGATGCCAAGCTCAGCCTGATCGACTTGTGGGCGAAGGTGCCTAATGTCGTGGCTGAAGTGAAGACCGGTGTCGAAGCTCGTTCGATCGAAACCTCCAAGTACAAGGGCTACGAAGACAAGATCGCCATCTCCGGTACTTACTGGCCGCCACAATTTGTGCTTCATGAAGGCGACACACTGAAGCCACTGAAGGTCGTTTCGACCAGCGGTATCGCTTCCGAAACCAACGAGTTCGTCCGCGAAGCACGTGTTGCAGCGATTGTGGCCTCCCACTTCCATCCGGAGTTCATGGTCAACGTGAAAGAAACCGGTAAAGTGCTGATCGTCAACTACTCCGATCTGAAGAATCTGAAAACGACGACGATCGATACACCGCGTTTCCTGCATGACGGCGGCTTTGAGTCGACCAAACGCTACTTCATGGATGCCGCCAACGCCTCCAACAAGATCGCGGTTATCGACATCAAGGAAGGCAAGCTGACCGCCACGATCGACGTGGGCAAGGTACCGCATCCGGGCCGTGGCGCAAACTTTATCGATCCGAAATTTGGACCGGTTTGGGCTACCAGCCACTTGGGCGACGACACGATCGCTGTTATCGGTACCGATCCTATCAAGCACAAGGCCAATGCATGGAAAGTGGTAAGAAGCATCAAGGGGCATGGCGCCGGATCGCTGTTCATCAAGAGCCATCCAAAATCCAAAAACCTGTGGGTCGACGCACCGCTCAATCCGGACACCAAGGTGTACCAGTCGGTCGGCGTGCTTGACATCAACAACCTTGATGGCGGCGTTACGGTGTTGCCAATCGCCGAATGGGCCAACCTCGGTGAAGGTTCCAAGCGCGTGGTTCAGCCGGAATACAACAAGGCTGGCGACGAAGTCTGGTTCTCGGTTTGGAGCGGTACCAAAGACAAGTCTGCCATCGTGATCGTGGATGACAAGACCCGCAAGCTGAAGCAGGTGATTACTGATCCTACGCTGATCACGCCTACCGGGCACTTCAACCTCTACAACACGCAGCATGACGTTTACTAAGATTCCTGGGTAAATTCTGATTCAGTCATTCCGGCGTTTTTTGCCGGAATGGCGGATCGGAGGCTTAGTGTTAGAGAGTATGTATTTGAAGGGCGGGGTGACCCGCCCTTTTTTATTGTTTTATTGGCAGTACCACAGAAAATATCATGAAAGTTCAGTTGAACAAAAGAAAGTTATTATTGGCATTGGGTTGTATTGGCTGTCTGTCCAACGTGGCGGACGCAGCGGAGAACGCTGATGCGGTAGAGCTGGGCGAGGTGGTGGTGACGGCAACCCGCACCAAGGCTACGCTCTCCGATGCGCCTGCAGCGGTAACGGTAGTTAATGCCCAGAATATCGAAACAAAAAATGCATCGCGCCTCGGCGATGTGCTGGAACAGGTACCCAGCCTCTATTTGCGCGGCGGCGCGCTCGGCCAGTCGCAGGGCACCATAGGAACCAGCGGCATGTCGCTGCGCGGCATCGACCAGACCAAAACGCTCATCCTGCTCGACGGCCAGCCGATTCAGGACGCCAGCTCCGGAAAAACCAACTGGCGGGTCCCGTTTGTCGAGGATATCGCCCGTGTCGAGGTGGTTCCCGGCGCATTTTCTTCGCTGTACGGCAGCAACGCCATTGGCGGCGTGGTCAATATCATCACCAAACAGCCGGACAAGCGCGAGTTCACCGCCAAGATCAAGAAAGGCTGGAGCGATGCCAGCGGCGAGGATGCCAGCATTTATTTCCGCGACAAGATGGACAGCGGGCTGGGGTTCGTGGGCGGGCTCGGCTATCAGAACCGCGACAGTTACGTGAACGATTTTGTCGTCAAGGCTCCGGTCGCCGGAGCGGCAGGCACGCCTGTCACAGGCGCGCAGGCCATCACCACACGGGAGGGCGCACCGACTTATCTGCTGGGCGATTTGGGAGCTGCGCCGTGGGAATCGACCAACGCCACCGCCAAGCTGTTCTATGACCTGAATGCCCGCGACAAAATTTACGCCGGCATCAATCATCAGGAAACCCGGCAAAGTTACACCCAGTTCAACACCTACCTCAGGAATGCCGCCAGCGGCGCGCCGGTTTCCAGCGGGACGCTGGACATCAACGGGCAGCGTGTCGCCCTGACGAATTACGATTTCACCCTTTTTTCGTTTTTACCGCTGCATGAAACCACGTCGCGGTATTTTGTCGGTTATGACGGAGCCATCGGCAACGACTACCTGCTGAAAGCCGACCTCGGAAAAATCGAGCGCACCTATAACTTTACGCTGGCAAGCCCGACCGCCACCTGGAACAGCGGCACGGGCACCCTTTCGGATACGCCGAACGATGGCCTCGACGGCACCGTCCAGTTAAGTTTTCCGGTAGGCAATAACCATTTCGTGGTGACGGGGCTGGCGTTGCATAAGGACTCGGTGAATCAGCAAATCTACGCGCTTTCCAACTGGCGTAACCCGGGCTTCAAAACCGCCATGAACAGCGGCTACAACGGCCAATCGACGACGGTTTCCGTTTTTGCGCAGGACGAAATCAGCGCAACGGACGCGCTCAAGATTTATCTGGGCGGACGCTGGGATGACTGGGAAACCCAGGGCGATAATTTCAACAACGTCGCACCGATCGGTACGACGCTCTATGCGTCGCGCAGTATCTCGGCATTCAGCCCCAAAGTGTCTGGTGTGTACAAACTATCCGAAGCGGCCATATTGCGCGCCTCATTCGGCAGATCTTTCCGCGCGCCCACCAATCAAGACTTGTACACCTCCTCAACCAGCCGAGGCCGGACAACTACCGGCGACCCCAACCTGCAACCCGAGCGCGGCACGACCTGGGAAGTGTGCGGGGAGCTTCGATTCATGGAGAATACCAAGGCAACGGCCACCTACTACGACACGCGGTTAAGCGACCTGATTTATCTGATGCAGGTTAACGCGACCAATTCGCTGCGCATCAATGCGGCGAAAGCGAAAGTGCAGGGAATTGAGCTGGATATTGCGACAAAATTGGCAAATTGGCTCGAATTAGGTGCCAACTATGCTTATATTGATTCTAAAATGCTGGAAAACGCAGCCGATCCTTTGAGCATCGGCAAGCGCCTGACGGACTCTCCCAGGAACATCGCCGGCATCGGTCTGACCGCGCATCAGGGAGACTGGTCCGGCGCGTTGAATGCGCGCTATGTGAGCCATATTTTCTGGAATGCACAAAACACCGACGCTGTGGAAGGTGTGCCGGGCAGCTACGATGCGCACACCATGGTCAATGCCAAGGTTGGCTATGCGTTCTCCAAAATGGTGAAGGGCTCGATTGCCATCAATAATCTATTGGATAAGAAGGCCTATTCGTATTTTCTGCTGCCGGGGCGCAATGTGACGGCTGAAGTAGATTTTTCCTTATAAAATTGCCCGCTTTCTTTGATTTACTCAGGTGCTGCCGCTTTTCTCCTTCCTCCTTGCAGGAGGAAGGCCGGGATGGGGGTAGAAAGGTTGGATATAAAGATACTTTGCGATGATTCCACCCTCCCACCCCCATCCTAACCTTCCCCCTGCAAGGGGGAAGGGACTGACGTTGTGGCTATTTCGAGCATACTACTTCGACCTGAGTAGTTGCGTTCTTTCACAGTAAACTTGGCGACGAATATGATCTATCCAGATTTTTTTGACGAAGTACCCAGAATCAGCCTGCATGACCCGTTAGCCGAATTTCTCGGCGCAACGCAAGGCGGGATTCTGCAATACGGCTATGTCGATGCGGTGCGGCTGGCCGGGCATTCCTGTCCGACGGTTGCGTCAACCTACTGGTCAACCTGCAAGGCCTTGGCCTTTCTCTACCCGGACACACTGCCGGTGCGCGGCGCTATCCGCGTGGAGTTCAGGCAGGACAGCAGCAGCGGCGTGACCGGCGTTATCGCCAATGTCGTGAGCATGTTGACCGGCGCGACGTTGGATACCGGCTTCAAGGGTCTGGCCGGACAATTTGACCGGCGGCGTTTGCTGTTCTTTGCGGTGGACATGCCGGGGGAGCTGCGCTTTACCCGGCTGGATACGGGTCAGGCGGTCTATGCTGCGGCCAATTTACAACATGTGCCGGGCTCGCCGCGCGTATCGGAGCTGATGGCAAGTTGCCTTGACCGGACGGCTACCCCGGCTGAAACTGCCGAATTCCAAGCGCTATGGCAGGAGCGGGTGCGCCGCATCCTGCTCGATTACGGCAACGATCCGCAGGTTTTTGCGCTGGCCCCTGTTTGATCGGCGCATACCATGAAGAGAAGCACGGCGCTGCAACCCTTATCGCGCGAGCACCACACCGCGCTTACTTTGGCTAAGGCATGCGAACGAGCGGCGCAATCGCGTGACGAGAATCAGATAAGCGAAACCTGCCAGCGCGTGATTCGGGCATTCGCCGTTGAACTGGAGCCGCATTTTCAAGTTGAGGAGCAGTCGTTGCTGCCGCTCCTGCATGAGGCAGAAAACCAGCCGCTCGCACAACGCACCCAGTCGGATCACCAGCAACTGCGCGGGCTGCTCGATGGTTTGCGGGAGAATGATATTGAAGCGTTGGACAATTTCGGCAAGCTCTTGTCGGCGCATGTCCGCTTCGAAGAAAGGGAGCTTTTTCCGGCGCTTGAAAGTTTGCTGCCGTAAAAATTTCGTGGTGGTCGCACCGTTAACCTTGCTTTCTGGATGGTTGCGAATGCGGGCCGGAAATTTTTCGATGCTCATCTTTTTTTCGCATCACTTTTCCATGGTCCAGCTCGGTATGGCATGTTCGATCATGTAGTCCACCGATGCCTTGACCTCTTCCACGGTCAACTTGGTATTGGACCCGCGCGACGGCATATTGCCTTTCTTTCCCCGATAGCCGTTTATGGCGTGGTCATAGAGAATTTCCTTGTCTTGCGCGAGGCGCGATTCCCAATCCAGCTTGTTGCCCATACGCGGCGCGCCTCTTAATCCGGTCTTATGGCAAATGCTGCAAGTGCTTTTGAAAACCTTCTCTCCGGTTGCCAGGTTTGCCGGTATCACCGCATTGGGCGTTGCGGCAACGGCCTCGTTTTTGCCGCTATATGCGGAAAATATCGCAAGCGATACGATGGCTATCAATAGGGAGTTTTTCATGGTGGTCATCATCTTTGTTCAGGCGGCATTCTTGCCATGCCGGATCGGTTAACGAATTGTAAATTGTTTGGTCGTGGCGGGAAATAGGCACTGGCGCGGATAAGACGCAATGAGGCGTATCAAGTTCCTTAACCGGCCAGCAACTTCTGCATCATCTGCTCCGCCTGTCTTGCATAGCCGCCATCGAACAGGTTGGCATGATTGGGTTGCCGCGTTGCCGAACCGATTGCTGCCGAGATGACTGACCAATCCGCCATCAGGGCTTGGGGGCTTCTTTCGCCGCGTTTTCAGGAGTGTCTTGAGGCTTGTCCTGAATAATATTTGGGATGATTTTGGGGATAATTTCCGGGACGATTTCCGGCTCGACATGTGTTTTGCCTTTATTGCGCACCACGCGCACGCGGTCGCCAACCTTGAATATCTCCGGGTTGCCGGGCTGCATCACATAAGCGCTCTTGCCTTCCCCGCCATCCAGCCGGATCCAGATTTCCATGCCTGGCTTGGTCGCGATACCCGCCTGATGACCGAGTGTGCCGCCGAGCACACCGCCGAGTATTGTGCCCACTGTAGCGCCGCGCCCGCCGCCCGCACTGGCGCCGCCGACTTGTCCGAAGACACCGCCGACGGAGGAGCCGCTGCCGGAACTGGCATCCATTTCAATCGGCGTGACACTTTCGATCACGCCCAGCCTGATGACGGCAACATTGTCAGCGTTATCGCCGCTACCGATGCCAACCTGCCGATCGCTGGCGCACCCGGCCAGCAACAGTGCGACGATGAGCAAGGCGCTACGCATGATCTACAGCGGTACAGAAAAACCAAAGTGCTGCTGGAACTGCGCTTTTATTTCGTCGCGGGACGGCGCGTGATTCTGTCCGCCACGGCTGGCGATCTTGAGCGTGCCGAGCAGCGAGGCCAACCGTCCGGTGGTCTCCCAGTCCCAGCCCTGCTGGATGCCGTGCAGCAACCCGGCGCGATATGCGTCGCCGCAGCCGGTCGGGTCGAGCAGTGCGGTGGGCTTGGCACAGGGGATCGCAATCTCCTTGCCGCTGCTGTAAATGATTGAACCTTGCGCGCCGAGCGTCACGATGAAGGCGCGTTTCGCTTTGGCAAGTTCTTCAATTTTTCTGCCGGTCTTATCCTGCAGCAGTTGCGCCTCATAATCGTTTACCGTCACATAGTCGGCCTGCTCGACGAAGCGCAGCAGCTCATCGCCGCCAAACATCGGCATCCCCTGGCCCGGGTCAAATACCCACGGGATGCCCGCTTCGTGAAATTCGCGCGCGTGCTGCAGCATGCCCTCGCGGCCATCCGGCGAGACGATGCCAAGGCTGATATTTTTTGCGTCGCCGACATGGTTGCGTTCGGAAAAACTCATCGCGCCGGGATGGAATGCGGTGATCTGGTTGTCGTCCAGGTCGGTGGTGATAAACGCCTGTCCGGTGAAACTATCCGGCACAGGGCGGATGTGCTGCTGTGACAGGCCGAGTTTTTTCAGGCGTGTTGCATAAGAATCGAAATCGTCGCCCACCGTCGCCATGATCAGCGGATTGCCGCCGAACAGTTGCAGGTTATACGCGATGTTGCCCGCACAGCCGCCAAACTCGCGGCGCATTTCCGGCACCAGGAAAGCCACGTTGAGGATATGAATCTGCTCCGGCAGAATATGTTTCTTGAATTGATCCGGAAACACCATGATGGTGTCGTAGGCCATCGAGCCGCAAATCAGTGTGTGCATCGCAAAAAACCTTGCTGTGTTGAAAGGCGCAAATTGTAACATTGGGTTGGCGGTTGCCAGATGGACGATTGCCAGACGGACGATTGTTGGCTGCGGCAAACGGCGCGATGGCATACAATCGCGCTATCCTTTTTTCTGGTGTCAGCCGATGTACCTGAAACTTGTCCTGGCTACCTTGCTGCTGGCTTTTTGCGCGGTAGTATTAAGCGCCTACGCGCGCCTTGCCGATGCCGGCCTGGGTTGCACCAATTGGCCATCCTGCTATGAGGAGAATGCGCTGAAGGAACGGCAGCCGCCCCAGCCGGGCGCGGCGCGCGACCACACTTCGTGGCAGTGGAAGCTGCACAGCCAGGTGGTGCAATTGCTGGGCTTGCTGGCTATCGCGGTATGCGGGCTGGCATGGAAAAAGCGCAAGGCCTTGCGCCAATCGCCGTTGCTGCCGACCCTGTTGCTGGGGTTGATGGTATTTATGGCGGCGTTCGGTATCTGGGCTTTTGCCCACCTGCCGCGCCCGATCATCGTGCTGGTGCATCTTGCGGGCGGGGTGGCGATGCTGATGCTGCTGACATGGATCGCGCTGCGCCAGTTGGCGGCGGCTGATGCGGTCTATCCGAGTGCGATGCAAAAATGGCGCGGTGCGGTGCGCTTCGGCATTGCGCTGCTGCTGGCCGAGATCATGCTTGGCGGCTGGGCCAGTTCCAATTTCGCCGCGTTGGCCTGCACCGGGCTGCCGCTCTGCCAGGGCGCACTGCTGCCGGCTATGGATTTTTCCTATAGCTTCGCCCCTTACGGTCTGCCGCTTTCTGCGGAAAGACTGACCGCGATCCACTGGATGCATCGGGCCGGTGCGCTTCTTGCCGTAGCCTATCTGGGCTGGCTGTCATTCAAAATCATGGCAGTGCATGGCCTGCACAACATCGGCAAGGTGCTCCTGTGTTTGATCGCTGTGCAGCTTGCGCTCGGCATTGCCAATGTGCTGCTCGATTTGCCGCTACCGGTCGCGGCGGCACACAACGCGGCGGCGATGCTGCTGCTGGTCGCACTGGTCACCTTGAGTTTCAGGCTGCGGAAAACGTGAGCCTGAGAATTTTATTTCCATCAACCCGAGTAATCCATTCGAATAATCCATTCTGGCGTAGGTCGGGCTTCAGCCCGACATGTCGGGTTAAAACCCGACCTACAACCCCCTGATTTTGTGATGATGCAATGGCTATTGAATTGCCAAGGGTCAAGCAATAGCCTTCAGCAACATTCGCGTCGCCAATACAAATAGCAGAATGGCAAAGCCACGGCGCAGCGGTTTTAGCGGCAGCCGATGGGTGGCTTTTGCGCCCAGCGGGGTGGTGAAGGCGCTGCCGAAAATGAGCATGAACAGCGCGGGAAGATAGACGAAACCCAGCGTCCCGGCGGGCAGCGTGTGCAGCATCAGGCCGGTAGCGGCATAACCTATCGTGCCGCCGAGCGCGATGGGAAAACCGAGCGCTGCCGAAGTGCCGATGGCATGTTTGAACGGGATGTTGTGCCACAGCATGTAGGGTATGCTCAGCGTTCCGCCGCCGATGGAAACCAGACTGCTGATCGCGCCTATGCCGCTGCCGACCAGCGTCAGGCCGACGCGTCCGGGCAGTTGCCGGGTGGCTTTCGGCCTGAAACCGAGCAGCATTTGCGCGGCGGCAAAATACACGAACAGCGCGAAAAATACCGACAGGTAAAGTTGCGGGGAACCGCTGGCGAACAGTGTCCCGAGCAACGTGCCCAGCAGCAGACCCGGCGTCATGCCGCGCACGATGCCCATGTTGACCGCGCCATGCGCGTAGTGCGTATGCGCGCTGGAGGCGGCGGTGTAGAGAATCGCGGCCATCGAAGTGCCCAGCGCGAGATGCAGGCTTTGTGCGCCGCCCAGATGCTGCGCCTCGAACAGCCAGCCCAATACCGGTACCAGAATCAGCCCGCCGCCGATGCCGAGCAATCCGGCAAAGAAACCGACAAAAGCACCGAGCAGGAGATAGGCGATATGCCACTCCATCAATCATGCACCAGATTTTTCAGGATGAACTGCCACTCCGCCGGATCGAGCGGGGTGATCGACAGGCGGTTGCCGCGCTGCAAGGTGCGCATTCGCACCAGTTGCGGATGCTGCCGCAATTCCTTGATGGTGATGAGCGGTATCTTGCGCAGCAGTTGTACATCCACATTGAACCAGCGCGGTTGTTCCGGCGTAGCCTTGGGATCGAAGTATTTGCCGTTGCGGTCGAACTGCGTGGCATCGGGATAAACGCTGCTGCTGACTCTGGCGATACCGGCGATGCCAGGCTCCTTGCAGTTGGAGTGGTAAAACAGCGCGCCGTCGCCGACCCGCATCTGGTCGCGCATGAAGTTGCGCGCCTGATAGTTGCGCACCCCGTACCAGGCGACAGTCTGATTGGGCATCGCGGCAAGGTCGTCGACGCTGCAATCGCCGGGTTCGGATTTCATCAGCCAGTAACGCATATCAACTCCTCGTTGTCACTTATAAAACCAAATAATTCATCAGGCCGTCATTCCGGCCCTTCGATAAACTCAGGACAGGCTGACCTACTGTCAGGCCGGAATCCGTGCGCCTGTGAAGGCGCACAAGCAGCACGGTGAAAGTCCGTGCGGAGTATGCCATTGCTCCGTAGCTGAAGGTATTCCCCTTCGCGTTAGCGGCGCAATTTGGTTACAATCCTATCCGATCAGACAGACACTAACCACTAACACTTTTAGAATCGAATTGTAAAAGGAGCGGCATCATGACGCTTGCGGAAATATTACAGCGCGCTACCGTACTGCCGAAAGAAAAACAGGAGGAACTTTCAGATTTTGTTGAGTTTCTTTTGTCGCGTACCGAAGCAAAACCTGTCCTAACAGAACACACAGAACTCGATCTGCAAACCCCTTTCTTCGGGATGTGGGCCGACCGTCCAGAAATGAACGATAGCACTGCATACGTTCACGCCTTGCGCCAAAGTGAATGGGAAAGCCGCCGTGCTGCTGATTGATAGCGACATCATTATTGATGGGGCAAGAGGTGATGCGCAAACCAAAGAATTTCTTGGCAAGAGTGCGACACAGCATGTCCTGGCTATCTCGACCATTACACGATTGGAGCTCCTCGCAGGTTGCCGAAATTCGCGCGAATGGACTTTAACCCAAGCAACAGTACGCCAATTTGCAGAACTTGAATTGACTCCAGAAATTTCCCGAATTGCAGTAACGCTATTTGACCACTACCGCCTTAGCCACGGAATCGCAATGGCCGATGGTTTCATTGCAGCCACCGCATTGAGCCAGAACATTCCATTGGTCAGCAAGAATCAACGGCATTTTCGATACATTGAAAACCTGAATTTGTTGCCCTATCCGACGTGATACACAACTGCGATGTGCCCCGTTTGATTTCCGAATTTAATCCGAACCTGGCCCCTTATCGTTGCTGTCGAATTTCAGTGGAAGTCTGTTTCATGCGCAATCAGCAACACGCTGTCATATGCATCTAATGGCGTCAAAGCATGCTCAGGCACAACTTATTTTTTGGCATAACCGCGTCACTTAGATCACAATTCCATTAAAGTTTCATTTGGCGAGGAATGGCGTAGCACACTGGCCTTTTACGCTTTTCGAGAAACTCCAGTTCGACGGCCTTGGTTAACCAAGCCTTGGCCTGCCTCTTCTCCAAGCCCAGCGCGAGCCGGATTCCCTCTTCGTTTTTTACATCTTCTCGAAGTAGAGATGTCAGTTTGTCCAAGAAGTCCTGGAAAGGGTCGAGTTCGACGGATAGTTTTTCGTGGCTTGCCTTATTTGTCGAATGAGCATCTTCATAGCAAACTTCAGTTTCTGCAATTTTTTCTGGCTCAATGTTAGAGGCAACATCAACTGCTGCGGGTGTTGCACCGGATTGCCCTGTCGCCACGGATGCGCCACACAAAACACCCTGCATGTAAAGATTGTGTGTGTCTTGTTGGTAAACCAGATATTCCAGAATTGAGGTTCGTTCATGGGGCGCATATGCAAACCCACGTGCCCCTTTCGCGATGAGCGCAGCATTGCCAGCTTTCTCACCCGGAGTGCGCACATAAAGCGGCACCCAGTTGTGGCGTAAATTTTCGATTGCACCTGCCCATGTGCCGCCTTCTCCCTGGGCTGAATCCACCACCAACGCATAATCGGCCAAGGCATATATGAAGCGGTTGCGCGCCATGGCGTTGCCAGCATTGAAGCCTGCCTCCGGGTTATACGGCGATACCAAGACAAGTTGCCCGGATTGAATGCCTGTCCTGTTGTGGCGGTTGACGCTGGCGCGCAGCAAGTCGGCGGCCAATACACCAATGACAATCCCGCCAGCCTCGCCAGCGCCTTGCATGGCGGCGGAATCGACACCTTTTGCGCCGCCGGAAATTACGCCCAGTTTATCGCGCGCGCAGGCGCAGGCAACATTGCGCGTGAATTCGAGAGCCTGTTCCGACACATCGCGCGAACCGACTATGGCCAAACCGCCAGCGTCCAACAGCGACGTGTCGCCAGCGCCATAAAGCAGCGGGGGCGCGGATTGCCCCAGCTTCTTCTTCAAACGCACCGGATAAGCCGCATCACTGCGGGACAGCACCCATAAGCCGCTACGCTGCCATTTCTCAAGGGTCAGCGCCATTGCGGTTCCTCTGGCAAGCAGTGATTCCACACGAGCCGGCTCCAGCTTGGCGTGAACAATGTCGCTCAATAGGCCCGACGAACCACATCTGAGCAAGTCGCTCGGGCGAAGTTTGCGCTCCATCAGCCAGCGCGTCAGCGACTCATATTCTTTCTGAGTCAAGGGCGCATGATGCTCGCCCCGCTCGCTGCCAAAACGCCCGCAAAGCAGCAGGGTCGCTTCGGTATCGGGTGATAAATTTTCTGTCGCAATCTCGTTCATATTTCGTTATGTCGCTCTTATTTCGCCGTGGTTGCCGCAAGTGCGTAGGGATACACTGGGCCGCTGCCAGCCTGCCTGAGCAAGGCGGTCGCTATTGTCATCGTCCACCCCGAATCAAACACATCATCCACCAGCAACACCGGGCAAGCTATTTCAAACCCTGCCGCTTCAACTGCAAACGCCCCATCCAAATTGTGACACTGATGGTAGCGGTTTTCCATTTCCTTCTGCTCTTTGGTGTGCCGGGTTTTTATCATAACAGGGTGAAATGGAATCCCTAAAGCTGCAGCCAAACGCCGGGCAAAATCAGGTACCAGATCGGGGTGTCGGCCAGATGGAATACAGGTAACCCATGTGGGCATCGGAGCCATTTTCCACCGCGCTTGAATCAACTCCGCAGAGGCTTCGACCAGGTCATCTCCAAAGTGGCGCTCCGCCTTGCCCTTGGCGACACGCTCGCCCCACACCGGCTCACCCCAACGGGAGAGAATGCGGCCCGGCTCACCGCGAAGATTTAACGGAATGTTCGCCTTGTTCCATGAAAACTGCGCGGCATAAGCCGGCATCGCAGACAAATCCCATTGCTTCATCAGCTCCAGAACCATCTCGCTCTGCCGCACGAAACGCTGCGCTTTAATCAGGCGCGCATCCGATATCGCAGTTGAAACCACCGGCTCGCCCCGGCATACTGCACACTTGCCACAAGGCTGCGCCAATGGGTCGTCCAGCGCCGCCGCGAGGAATTGCATCAAGCATTGCCGCCCCTCAATGTACGCGCGCATCTCACCCCATTCCTGCTCGCGTTGCTGGGTCAAATGCTCAATACGTTCCTGGTTCAATTGGAAAGGCTGGGCAGTGCGGCTCCATCTCGACTCGATTTTCACCACCGGGGCTGCGTCCTCCACCACCAGCAGTTTCAATACCTTTGTGATTTGCGACTGGCGCAAGTTGGCTACACGTTCCAGTTCCCGCACCGTCATGCCACCGTCTTCGCATGTATCCAGCGCATCGAGTATTCGCTCGACCTGCCACTCCGGCGGAAAGGCCGTGTCGCGGAAATAGGCATTGATCTCATCTTCTTCGTCGCCCGAAAGCAGCACACCAAAAGCCTCATCAATGGCTCGCCCCGCGCGCCCGACCTGCTGGTAATAGAACACCACCGAACCCGGCGTCTGATAGTGAATAACGAAACCCAGATCGGGCTTGTCATAACCCATGCCCAGCGCCGTGGTCGCCACCAGGCATTTGATCTTGTTTCCCAGCAAAGCCGCTTCGAGTGACAGGCGTTCATCATCCGGTTTATCGCTGTGGTAGGCATGCGCCTCAATGTCATTCTCCCGCAACCAGCGCGCCACGCGGTCGGCATCGCGCGTGGTCAGCGTGTACACGATGCCGCTGCCGGGTAGCTTCGGAATATGGTCGGCCATCCAGGCCAGACGCTGGGCGGGATTCGCCAGCCGCATCGCTTGCAGCGCAAGGCTCGCGCGAATCAGCGGGCCGCGTTGAACCAGCACCCCGCCACCAAGTTGATTGCTGATATCTTCCACCACACGATGGTTCGCCGTGGCGGTCGTCGCCAACACTGCGATGTTCCGTGGCAGAAGGCGGAGTATCTGGCCGATGCGCCGATAGTCCGGCCTGAAATCATGCCCCCAATCCGAAATGCAATGCGCCTCGTCAATCACCAGCAAACCGATGCGCGCCGCGATGGGCAGCAGTGTGTTGCTCACGAAATCATCATTGGCCAAACGCTCCGGAGAAATCAGCAACAAGTCAATTTCATCATTTAGCAGCCGCTGGCGCACTTCGCGCCAATCATCGGAATTGGTGGAGTTGATAGTCTCGGCGCGCAGATTTAACCGATGCGCAGCATCAACCTGGTTGCGCATCAAGGCCAGCAAAGGCGACGAGCCATAACAGCTAAACTTTCCTGCTGCCAGAAGTGAAAGCTCTAGCGGCCTGTCGGACTTGAAGAATCGAAGCGAAAATTCGGCTGGGCGAGGGCAGATTTTGCCGGCTTTGCAGGTCAATAGTCGTTCTATTGACCAAAAAAGCGGTGAAATATGCACCGGCCAGGCGGATTTGCAGCCGATTACTTTAAGTCCGACAGGCTGCTAGGCCGCCAAAACTGTAT
The DNA here is from genome assembly GCA_030700315.1 of Gallionella sp. Classification (GTDB taxonomy): domain Bacteria; phylum Pseudomonadota; class Gammaproteobacteria; order Burkholderiales; family Gallionellaceae; genus Gallionella. The sequence continues at coordinate 22,172 of JAUYJO010000106.1, read as the reverse complement.
ATGCTGTGAAGAGAGAACAACTGACATCTGAATGGGAGAGGCACTGTTGAACTTGCTCGCACTAATTTGGGTGACCGCAATGGCACATTTCGACGATGAGCAAATTCAAACGTGGCATTCCCACCAGTTGGCCGACAGTTGCGGCAACCACTCCTTCAGGAGAAATCGAATTTCTTGAGCAACAGTGCGCAGCACGAGATTCACACCGCACTCCTTTACATGGACGACAGGCTCATCACCAGATCCAGTTCCATCTGGTCTTCATCCATCGCTGTGTCGGCTTTCCCGTCGCCGCGCCTCGCTTCAATCACATCCAGATAGTGCGGCGTGATGTCGCCGGTGATGTAGTTGCCGTCAAAACAGGACGCGTCAAAACCGGTGATAGCCGGGTTGGCCTTGCGCACCGCTGCCTTGAGGTCTTCCAGATCCTGATAGATCAGCCGGTCGGCGCCGATCTCGCGGCAGATTTCCTCATCGCTGCGCCCCGTCGCAATCAGCTCATGGCGGCTCGGCATGTCGATGCCATACACGTTCGGAAAACATACCGGCGGCGCGGCGGAGGCGAAATACACTTGGCGCGCGCCGGCATCGCGCGCCATTTGCACGATCTCGCGGCTGGTGGTGCCGCGCACGATGGAATCATCCACCAGCAGCACATTCTTGCCCTTGAATTCCATGCCGATGGCGTTCAGCTTCTGTCGCACCGATTTCTTGCGCAGCGCCTGGCCGGGCATGATGAAAGTGCGGCCGATGTAGCGGTTTTTCACAAAACCTTCGCGGAACGGGAGGCCGAGGCGATTCGCCAGTTGCAGCGCGCTGGGGCGACTGGAATCGGGGATCGGAATGACCACGTCGATGTCCACTCCATCCCATTCGCGCTTGAGTTTGTCGGCAAGGTATTCGCCCATGCTCAGGCGCGTCTCGTAGACCGACACGCCGTCGATCACCGAATCGGGGCGCGCCAGATAAACATATTCGAAGATGCACGGGTTGAGGCTGAATTTTTCGCTGCATTGGCGGCTGTGCAGATTGCCATCGAAATCGATGAATATCGCCTCGCCGGGTGCGACATCGCGCAGGAACCTGAAGCCCAGCGTATCCAGCGCGACGCTTTCCGAGGCAACCAGATACTCCGGCCCCTGTTCGGTTTCATGCACACCCACCACCAGCGGGCGGATGCCGTGACTGTCGCGAAACGCCAGCAAACCGTAACCGGCAATCATCGCCACCACGGCATAGGCGCCGCGACAACGCCGGTGTACGCCGGACACCGCCGCAAAAATGGTCGGCACATCCAGGCGCAGCCCTTTGGAGATAGCCTGCAATTCGTGCGCCAGCACATTCAGCAACACTTCGGAATCGGAGTTGGTGTTGACATGGCGCAAATCATCCACGAACAACTGCCGCTTCAATTCATCGGCATTGGTCAGGTTGCCGTTGTGCCCGAGCACGATGCCGAACGGCGAATTCACATAGAACGGCTGCGCCTCGTTGTGGTCCACCGCAGAACCTGCAGTGGGATAGCGCACATGCGCGATGCCCGCATTGCCCGTCAGCGCGCGCATGTTGCGCGTGCGGAACACGTCGCGCACCAGCCCGTTGCCCTTGTGCAGGTGGAAGGTGCGCCCGTCCAGCGTGGCGATGCCGGCGGCATCCTGGCCGCGATGCTGCAAGACCTGCAATCCGTCATACAGCAACTGATTGGCCGGTATTTGTGAAACGACGCCGAGAATACCGCACATGTGTTTATCCCAAAATTAACTACCCGAAATCAGGTGCCCGCAATCAGATACCCGAAGTCAGATACCCAAAAATCAACTACGCGCCCCGTAACGGATGCGTTGCGCGATGCTGTCCGGCAACCAGCTTTTAGTCAGCAGGGCGGCCTCTTCCGCCGCCCTGCTGGTCTGCGCGCTACGCCAGAAGGGTTGTTCCGGAATCGCCGTCAACCCGGCCAGCCATACCAGCGCAAGGATCACCAGCACGCCGCGCAACACGCCGAACAGCCCGCCCAGCGACCGGTCCACCCAGCCCAGCCCGACCGCCTTCACCAGCTTCGAAAACAGCCAGGCCAGTACCGACCAGGCGACCAATGCGCCGATAAACACCACGGCGTAGGCCAGCGCGATCCGCGCCTCCTCCTGCATCAGCGGCATCCTCGGCGCAATTTCGCCGGCGAACATCCTGCTCAACACAAACGCGATCGGCCAACCCGCCAGCGACAGCACCTCGTAAACCAGGCCACGCCACAGGCCGAGCGCCAACGAAACCAGCAATATCGCCATGACGGCAAAATCGAATCCGGTCATTGCGTTCAACGCGCGCTCATCACCGCCGGCTTCAAGCCATGTTTTTCCAGCATCTGGCGCACCTGCTCGGCTTTTTCGCGCTCCAGATACGGCCCGACGCGCACACGCGTCTTGTCGCCCACTCTCTCCGTGTAGGCTTTGCGGAAACCCAGTTTTTTCAGCCTATCCAACTCCTGTTTCGCGGCATCGGCGTTGGCATAAGCGCCAACCTGAGCGACAAAACTTTCCGCACTGGCAGGTTCGTCGTGCTTCCTGGGCGCAGCAACCTTGCTGGCTGCGGGCGGAGCCGTTGCGGGTTTCTGCTCGGCTGCGGCGAGCGGCTTCGCTGGCACTGCGGCGTCAAGCGGTTTGGCTGGCGCTTCTGCGGGTGCGACATGGACGGCAGAAACCGCTTCAACCGCAGAAACGGCGAGTGGCGCAGCCCCTGTCATTTTAGAAGCGGGCACTTTAGAAGCGGCCACTTCGGAAACCGCCACGCCCGGAACAAACTCGCTGACCTTATCGGGAGCCGGAATGCGCAGCTCGATGTCCTGCCCGGTTGGCTTGGGCTCGCTGTCCAGCACCATCGGCAGGATCACTACCACCGCCAGAGTGAGCGCAACAGCCCCGATCAGGCGGCGGCGCGCCTTGCGCTTGATGTTCAATTCATCTTCTGTCAGCTGTTTTGCCATTCTTTATGGAACCCTTAGCGAATCTCAAAATTTCAGTCCTTTTGCGGCCATCGCTTCCGCCACGGTATAGAACGATCCGAAGACCGCAATTCTACACTCTCGACACGGTGCGCGTAAGCGTCTGGCGCGGGAGAGAGTGTCTGGCGGCTGCTCCCGCAAGCGGCTGCTTCGCAGTAACGTGTCGCAGCCGCCGCCCTGAGACGGTGAGGCAAAGCCTTCTGGTGCGGGAAGGGCTGCTTGGCGGCTGCTCCCGCAATCGGCTGGCTTCGCCAGTAACGTGTCGCAGCCGCCACTTTCACCTGCCGCATCACAGGCATGAAGTAATGCCGCTGCGACATTCTCGAAGGTCTGGATATTCCCGCGCACGCCGGCGCTTTGCAGCACTTGCGCCAGCTCATCGGCGGTTGCGCCGCGCGGCGCGTCTATGCCCGCCACCAGCCAGGTGTCGATATGCGGGTCGAGCGCCGCCGCCACCCCCGCTATATCCTTGTCTTTGAGCATTGCGAACACTGCAAAAGTGTGCGCGCAAGGCGGCAGGCTGGCGAGATTCTGCGCCAGCGAACGCGCCGCGTGCGGATTATGCGCCACATCCAGGATCAACTGCGGTTTGCCCGGCACAAACTGGAAGCGCCCGGCAAGTTGCACCTCGACCAACCCGCGCCGCACCGCCTCCATGCTCACCGGCAATTTACCCTTGAGTGCATCCAGCGCCGCCAACGCCGCGCTGGCGTTGTTCAACTGGAACGCTCCGCACAATGCCGGATACGGCAGCGCATTGCGCGCGCCGATTAAGCTGCGGTAATCCCACTGCCCCTGATGCGGCGTAAAGCCAAACTCGCTACCGATGCACCAAAGCTGCGCGCCGATCTTTTTTGCATGTTCGGCAACCGCCTGCGGCACATCCACATCCGCGCAAATCGCCACCTTGCCCCCGCGAAAAATACCGGCTTTCTCGAAAGCGATCTGTTCGCGCGTCTCACCGAGGTAATCGGTGTGATCGATGTCCACGCTGGCCACCACCGCGCAATCGCTGTCGAAGGCGTTCACCGCATCCAGCCTGCCGCCCAACCCCACTTCGAGGATCGCGATATCCACCTTGTGCTCGATGAAACACTGCATCGCGGCCAGCGTGCCGAACTCGAAATAGGTGAGCGGAATTGGTAGGTCGGGATTCATCCCGACATCACCCTCTCTGGCTGAAGCCCGACCTACGCCACCGCACCGCGCCTCTTCGACTTTCTCGAAAGCGGCGCACAGCTCCGCATCGCTAGCCTGTTTTTTTGCGATGCGCACGCGCTCGTTATAATGCAGCAGATGCGGCGAGGTGTAGCAGCCGACACGATAACCGGCGGCATGGAGGATGCTTTCCAGCATCGCGCACACCGAACCCTTGCCGTTGGTACCGCCGACCGTGATGATCGTAAAATCAGGATTGAGATTCAGCCGCTGCTTGACCTGCGCCACGCGCTCCAAGCCGAGCGCGATGGTCTTGGGATGCAGGGATTCGAGGTAGATTAGCCAGTCTGCTAGTGTCTTGGGCATTTGGTTTGGTAGGGCGTCAATAAGCGTAGCGCATTGCGCCGAATGAACAATACATGCGGCGCAATGCCCGTTGGTTATTGCGCCCTACGCTAGCTGAACATTCGGCGATACATCAAGAACCCCGGATTCCATTGCATTCCATCCGGGCTACGCCCACTTCGCCCCTGCGTTTTTTTACGTCAAGCGGCCTCGATCTCCGCCACCGCCGACTGTTTGGTCAGCAAGGTGATCAGCGTCGCGAGCTGATTCTTCATCTCGCGCCGGTCGATGATCATATCCACCGCGCCGTGCTCCAGCAAAAACTCCGCGCGCTGAAAACCTTCCGGCAGGGTCTCCCGCACCGTCTGCTGGATCACGCGCGCGCCGGCGAAGCCGATCAGCGCGCCGGGTTCGGCGATCACCACGTCGCCGAGAAAAGCGAAGCTGGCGGATACGCCGCCCATGGTCGGATCGGTCAGCACCGAGATGAACGGCAACTGCGCCTGGCTGAGTTGGGTGAGCGCGGCGCACGTCTTGGCCATCTGCATCAGCGACAGCAAACCTTCCTGCATACGCGCGCCGCCGCTGGCAGCGAAGCAGATGAACGGGCATTGCTGTTCCAGCGCGACTTGTATGCCGCGCACGAAACGCTCGCCGACCACCGAGCCCATCGAGCCGCCCATGAAATCGAATTCGAATGCGGCAACCACCACCGGAACCGCATGGATGCTGCCCTGCATCACCACCAGCGCGTCTTCTTCAGCGGTGCTTTTTTTGGCAGCGACCAGGCGTTCCGAATACTTCCGGCTGTCCTTGAACTTGAGGGTGTCGATCGGCAACACTTCCGCACCGATCTCGAAGCGGCCCTCGCCGTCGAGCAGCAAGTCCAAGCGGGTGCGCGCCGAAATGCGGTGATGATGGTTGCACTTCGGGCAAACGCTCTGGTTTTTTTCCAAATCGGAGTGATACAGCACGGCCTGGCAGTTCGGGCATTTGTGCCACAGGCCTTCCGGGATGCTCTTCTTCTCATCGCTCTCGCGGCGCTTGATCTTGGGCGGCAATAATTTCTGGAACCAGCTCATGTTTCCTCCTCACTTTTATGCGGCAACTGTGTAGGGCGGGTTCTGCCCGCCATGTCGGGCAAAGCCCGACCTACGCTTTATCGACGGCCTGTCTCAATTCCTTGACAAGCTTGCCCACCTTCGCGACGACATTATGTTCGGTCGAGTCTTCGATTTCCTGCACAATGCGGCTGCCGACCACCACACCGTCGCACAGCTTCGCCACCGCCAGTGCGGTCGCGGCATCGCGGATGCCGAAACCGACGCCGATCGGCAGATTAATATGCTTGCGCAATTGCGGAATCTTTTGTGCGATCGCATCCAGATCCAGATGGCCCGCGCCGGTCACGCCCTTCAGCGATACGTAATACACGTAGCCGCGCGCCTGTTTGGCGACGCGCGCGACGCGCGCGTCGGTGCTGGTCGGTGCGAGCAGGAAGATCGGATCGATGCCGTGCCTGGTCAGGTGCGCAAACGCCTCGTGGCTTTCTTCCGGCGGAAAGTCGACAGTCAGCACGCCGTCCACGCCGACTTCTTCGCAACGCCGGGAAAAGGTTTCCCAGCCCATCGCCTCGATCGGATTGCCGTAGCCCATCAACACAATGGGCGTTTCGGCATTGCTGCGGCGGAATTCGGCGACCATGTCCAGCACGTGACGCAGCCCGACGTGATGCTTGAGCGCGCGCTCGGAAGCGCGCTGGATGGTCGGGCCGTCCGCCATCGGGTCGGAGAACGGCACGCCCAGCTCGATGACGTCCGCGCCCGCTTCCACCAGCGCGTGCAGCAGCGGCACGGTGAGCGCGGGGTCGGGATCGCCCGCCGTGAAGAACGGGATGAGCGCCTTGCGCCGGTGTTGCTTGAGTTTGTCGAAAACGGTCTGGATGCGGCTCATTACTTGTCTTTCCGTGAGAATTTAATTTTATGCATACATCAAGCGCCCGCGCGACTCGGGGATGATATCCCCAAACTCACGCGCTGTTTCAATCCATAAATGCATCGCTTCTTTCACGTTTGCCAATGTTTCTTCCTGTGTATCGCCGTGTGCCATGCAGCCCGGCAATTCCGGCACCTCGGCAATAAACGCCGCATCTTCGGCGCTCCAGTAGAGAATGATTTCATAACGGTGCATTATCTATTCTCTCCTCGCATCGGCACTCAAGTAGGTCGGGCTTTGCCCGACATGGCGGGCAGAGCCCGCCCTACGACTTCTCATATTTACCCATGATTACAGCGTAATCCCCGCTAGTTTAGCCACGGTATTGATATCCTTGTCGCCGCGCCCGGACAGGTTGACCAGCAGCACCTTGTCCTTACCCATCGCCGGCGCAATTTTCAGCGCGTGCGCGAGTGCGTGGCTGGATTCCAGCGCCGGGATGATGCCCTCGAAGTGGCACAGGTCATGGAAGGCGCGCAACGCCTCGTCGTCGTCGATCGCGACATATTCGGCGCGCCCGCTGTCTTTCAACCACGCATGTTCGGGGCCGACGCCGGGATAATCCAGCCCCGCCGAGATCGAATGCGTCTCGATGATCTGGCCGTCCGCGTCCTGCATCAAATAGGTCTTGTTGCCGTGCAGCACGCCCACCGGGCTGTTGGTGGTCAGCGGCGCGGCATGTTCGCCGCTGCTGATGCCGTGCCCGCCCGCTTCCACGCCGATCAGCTTGACACCGGGCATGTCGATGTAGGAATAAAATATGCCCATCGCATTGGAGCCGCCGCCAACGCAGGCGATCACCGCATCCGGCTGGCGTCCCGCCAGCTCCGGCATCTGCACCACGGCTTCCTTGCCGACGATGGCGTTGAAATCGCGCACCATCATCGGGTACGGGTGCGGCCCGGCCACGGTACCGATGATGTAAAAAGTATTCTCGATGTTCGTCACCCAGTCGCGCATCGCCTCGTTGAGCGCGTCCTTGAGCGTCCTGGAGCCGCTCTCCACCGGCACGACGGTCGCGCCGAGCAGCTTCATGCGGAACACGTTCGGCGACTGGCGCTGCACGTCTGCCGCGCCCATGTACACCACGCACTCCATGCCGTAACGCGCCGCGACGGTCGCGGTCGCCACGCCGTGCGGCCCCGCGCCGGTCTCGGCGATCACGCGCTTCTTGCCCATGCGCCTGGCGAGCAATGCCTGGCCGACGGTGTTGTTCACCTTGTGCGCGCCGGTGTGGTTGAGGTCTTCGCGCTTCAGGTAGATTTGCGCGCCGCCGAGATGGTCGGACAGATGCCGGGCGTGGTAGATCGGGCTGGGACGTCCGACGTAATGCTTGAGATCGTAATTCAGCTCGGCGATGAATTCGGGATCGTGGCGGTATTTCTCATAGGCCAGGTTCAGCTCGTCCAGCGCGCCCATCAGAGTTTCGGCGACGTAGATGCCGCCGTAGGGGCCGAAGTGGCCGGTGCTATCGGGATAGTTGTACATCGATTCGTTTAACCTCGTTGATGAATGCGGCGATCTTCGCCGCATCCTTTATGCCCTTTAGGATATTGATTCCTTCATTCGCTTCTACGCCACTGGACACGTCCACCGCGTAGGGCCGCACCTGTTTGATCGCCGCAGCAACATTTTCTGCATCCAGCCCACCAGACAGGATCACCGGCAGCGGCAAATGCTCCGGGATCAGGCTCCAGTCGAAGGTCGCTCCGGTGCCGCCCGGGATACCTTCCACATGCGCGTCCAGCAACAAGCCCTTGGCGCTGCAAAAATCGGACGCGCATTGTAGCAAATCCACCCCGGCTTTGACGCGGATCGCCTTGAGATAGGGCTTGGCAAATTGTGCGCAATACTCCGGTGACTCGTCGCCGTGGAGTTGCAGCAGGTCGAGCGGCACTTGCGCCTGCACCTCGCGCACCAAGGCGGCTTCGGCATTGACAAACAGGCCAACCACAGACACGAACGGCGGCAGCGCGGCAGCCAGTTGCGTGGCCTGCGCGATGCTGACATGGCGCGGGCTGCGCTCATAGAACACCAACCCGATCGCATCCGCACCGCAATGCGCGGCGGCCAATGCGTCTTCCATACGGGTGATGCCGCATATTTTTATACGGGTCACAACAACTCCCCTAGCCCAGTCTCGTTTTCCATTTGAGGCAGCTTCCACTTCGCTTCGTATTTTATGCGGCGCAAGTATAAGCCATCCGGCGCGAAGGTCGGCGCGGCCTTACTGCGCTCGCGGCTTTCCAGCACTTCCGCGAGCCAGCCCGGCGGATACTTGCCCTTGCCAACGTACACCAGGCAGCCGACGATGTTGCGCACCATGTGATGCAGAAACGCGCCGGCGCTCAGATCGAAGATCAGCATCTCGCCCTCGCGGTGAATTTCCAGTTCGCGCAGATGCTTGATCGGCGATTTGGCCTGACATTGCGCCGCACGGAACGCGCTGAAGTCGTGTTCGCCCAGCAAACATTGCGCGGCCTCCCGCATCGTCGCGACATCCAGCGGTGTGTGGAACCAGCCCGCCTTACCGGCATGGATCGCAGAGCGCACCGGACGGTTGATCAGCAGATAACGGTAGCTGCGCCCGTGCGCGGAAAAGCGCGCATGGAACTCGTCCGGCACCGGATGCGCCCAGCGCACCGCGATGCTGTCCGGCAACAGCGCATTGACGCCGCGCACCCAGGCGGTCAAGGGGCGTTCGGCTTGGGTATCTAAATGGATGACTTGTTCCAGCGCATGCACGCCGGTATCGGTGCGTCCCGCCGCGATAATTGAAATCTGCTCGCCGGCAATTTTGCTCAACGCACGTTGCAGCGTGTCCTGCACGGTACGCCCCTCCGCCTGGCTCTGCCAGCCGCAATACGGGCGGCCGTCGTATTCCACGCCCATTGCGATCCTCATGCTGCGATCCTCACCGCAGCGCCAGCCACAATATCAAAATTACACCGCCAAGCAACAGCGCATCGGCAACAGCAAAGCGACTCAATGGCAACTCCATTGTTCTGTTCTCTGTTCTCTGTCGCCCGTCTTCTGTTGCGCCATGCGGTTCGAGCAATTCGCTCAAAGTATCCTGCCAGCTTCCCTTGCCCCGCAGCATGGCGACCTCGGCGTAATGCAGGGTCAACGCCAGCCGCACCGCAAACCGTTCGCGCGACATCCCCAACCATCGCAACGGCGCGAACAAGGTGTACAGCCCGGCGATCAAGCGCTGGCGATGCAAGCGCTCCAGCAATATCGCCAACCCGGCCAACGCAGCCAGCAAGCGGGTCAGTTGCAGCGCGCCATCGGCCAGCCCTTCGCGGGTCGGGCTGAGCGTGCCGAAGGCATCCAGCAACGCCCGCCCTGGCGTGCTGTAGGCGTAGATCAGCAACAGCGACAGCATGATCCAGCGGGTGCGGCGCACCAGTTGCATGAATTTGTGCCGGGAAACGGCGAACGTACACAGCAGCACCAGACCGGCGGTGATCGACAATTGGACAGATGCCAATACCTGCATAGCGGTAACCAGCAGACACCAGCTCAGAATTTGCGCGGCGGGATGAAATTGCATCGGTTGCCTCAAAAGAAAACGGCAGCCTGCTACCGGGCTGCCGTTAACCAATGGCTTGCTGGCATAGCTTGCCAACCAAGTCAGATGGTTGCACAGGCGGCTAGTGTAGTGTTGCACGTTGCCTGGAACTTATGCCAACTGCAAGAGCCGCATTGTAGGTCGGGTTTCAACCCGACATGTCGGGCTAAAGCCCGACTACAAGGGGTTGCACATAAGTATCGCCAAGAGTGATGCACTACACTAGATCAACCGAGCTGATCCAGCATGGACTGCGCCGCCTCGCGCTGCCCGTCATCGCCCTCGCGCATGACCTCATCGAGAATTTCACGCGCACCGGCCAAATCGCCCATTTCCTGATAAGCCTTGGCCAAATCAAGCTTGGTAGCCACTTCATGCCAATGCTCATCTTTGACTTCCGGAGTCGGCTCGGCAGGTACGCCGATATCGTCCAGATTCAGGCTGATATCGGCAAAATCGGTTCCGGCAGGTTGCGCGGTAGATACCGTTTTTCCGGCAGCTGCCTCTTCAATCGGGAAGTCCAGCGTAAATTCCATGCCACCGTCATCGGGTTGCTCGGCTTTTTCAGGCTCCGCCGCCGGCATGACCGTCTTGCTGGAGGTGATGTCAAAAACCAGATCGTCCAGATTGGGCAGTGCGGTTTCCGCTTCTCCGGTTTCCGCCCGCATCGAAGGGCTGCTCGAGGTGATATCAAAATCCATCGCGGCTGGCACGGCAAGTGATGGGCTGGTGGACGTCACATCGAAGTCCATCGCAACCGGGGCCGCCTGCGCAGAGAAGGTGGATGACACATCGAAATCCATCCCGGCCGGAGCTGCCAGCGAATTATTAGCAGTCGTTACATCAAAGTCCATGGCTTCCGCCTGACCCGCTTCCGCTGTCCTGTCCGGCATTTCTGTCGCACCGCTCAAATCAAAATCCACATTTTGGTTCGATTTGTCATCCGCGACAAATTCCGGCATCGCATTGAGCACGGTTGTCTGCATGGTCGCGCTATCCGCATCCTCAATGGTTCCAGATCCGCCATACATCGGGTTGCCCGGTTCGAGCTTGCGCCCCATTGCGGCGGCCTGTTGCCAGGCCTCCTCATCGCCGGAATCCTGCAGCTGGCGCGCAATCAATGCGAAGGAGTTCACATCTTTGCGGTTGGCGTAAATACCCAGCAACTTGAGGTGGATCTGATGATTGTTCGGCGTGTTGCGCAAAGCTTCTTTGAGAATTTCTTCCGCCTGTGCATCGCGGCCAAAATTCAGGAACAGATCCGCTTCGCTGATGGGGTCGACTTCGTCCTGCTGGGGAGCTGTTGCTTGATGATCCGCTGACGTATTGGTGAAATCGCCGGTATCGGGTGATGCCGCAACCGGCGCGGCCATGCGCCCGGTTATCGCGCTTATATCGTCAGACTTACTTTTCCAGCCGGTTGAGACGCCTCGCTTGCGGCGATACGCCATAAAGCCCAGTCCACCCAAGCCAAGCAGAATCGCCACGCCGCCGATCAGATAAAGCGGCTCGTCCAGAATTTGATCCACCAGAGAGGGCTGCGGCACAACCACCGGTTTGGCTTTGGGCTTGGCTGCGGGTGCCGGCTTGACTTCGCTGGCGACCGCCACTGCGGATGCCGCCCCTGTCACAGCGGATGCCGCAACCTGAGATTGCGCCAGCGCCGCTGCCTCGGATTTCAGTTTGGCGAGGCGCTCCATATCCTTGAGATTTTTTTCCAGCAAGGCGGCGCGCGCCTGCTCCTCCTTCAGGCTCTTTTCCTTGGCGATGGCATCTTCCTGCTCGGCATGTTTCTTGTCCTGTGCCGTCATGGGCTTGCCTGTCGCACCGGCGCCGGCTTTGTCCCCCGGCGCTTCGCCCTTGGACAGTTTCAGCACTTCCTTGGCAGACTCCTTGGCAACCGGCGCCTTGTCCGCCACCGAGCTGGCAATCTTGCCGGTGGCGACTTGCCGGGCTTCCTGCGGCTGGCTGGCAGCCGGAGCGGCAGCGGCCAGTTTCTGCCGGTAGGCATTCCAGTCGGCGGTCTGCGCGCGAATTTCCTTTACCGCGTCAGGCTGCGCCACACCCAACAACTCGCTCTGGCTGGGCAGGCGCAGAATCTTGCCCGCCCGGATGCGGTTCATGTTCTTGCTGTCGAACTGGTCGGCGTTGGCACGGTATAGCGCGACCAACATGCGCTCCAGGCTCACTTCATCCGGTTTGTTCTGCATGGCGATTTTGCTCAGCGTATCGCCGCGATTAACCGTGATTTCGCCGCTCGCGACACGCATTCCAGCCGATGCCGATGGCTTGGCTGGTATCGCCAGCGCCGGTTTACCGGCTGGTTTTTCGACAGGCCGCCTCTCAACCGGCACAGCAGCTTCCGCAGCGGCTTGCCCGGCAGGCTGGGCTGATGTTTCCAGCGGCGCAGTTTGCACCGCCGGTGCGACGGCCTGCACTTCAGCCGGCTCAGGCCGCTCCGCGACATAATCCGGCGGGTCAAGCAGGAAAGTGTATTCGCGCAGCAGCTTGCCGGACGCCCAGTTCAACTCGATCAAAATGCTCACGAAAGGGTCGTTGACCGGCTGCGCGCTGCTCACCTTGACATAGGGCTCGCCGTTTGCGCGGCTCTCGATCTGAAACTTGAACTTGTTGCCATAAGGGTATTCCAGCCCGGCGCCCTTGTAGGCATCGGGTGACGCAAGGCGCGCAACCAGGCTGGATTTTTCGGCCTTCTTGACTGACACCAATTCGACTTCGGCTTTCAGCGGTTGGCCCAAAGCGGAAACCACATTGATTCCGCCCATGCCTATGGCGGAAACACATGTGGACAGTGTCAAACCAGCGAGAACCCCAAGCAGTTTCAGTAGTGACTTTCGCACGCTATCACCTTATGATTATTTGTTGAACAAGTAAAATAACATCATGGAGTTATAAGCACAAGCTCATAATATTTTTCGCATTATGTCTTAATTGAGGTATTTCGCAATCAAAATTTCCGCAATCTGCACACTGTTCAACGCCGCGCCCTTGCGCACATTGTCGCTGACCACCCATAGATTCAAGCCCAGAGGGCACGAAATATCCTCGCGGATGCGCCCGACGTAAGTCGCGTCGTTGCCGGCCGCTTCGATCGGTGTCGGGTAGCCGCCCGGCTCGCGTTTATCCATCACGATCACGCCCGGCGCCTTTTCCAGCAAGGCGCGCGCCTCGGCGGCGGTAATTTTCCTGCGCGTCTCGATATGCACCGCTTCGGAATGCCCGTAGAACACCGGCACGCGCACCGCAGTCGGGTTGACCATGATGCTGTCGTCTTCCATGATCTTGCGTGTTTCCCACACCATCTTCATCTCTTCTTTGGTGTAGCCATTTTCCATGAACACGTCGATTTGTGGCAGCACGTTGAAGGCGATTCGCTTCGGGTAGACTTCGGCGACCACGTCCTGGTGGTTGAACAGCGCGCGGGTCTGCGCGGCCAGCTCGTCGATCGCCTCCTTGCCGGTGCCGGACACCGCCTGATAAGTCGCGACGTTGATGCGCGTGATGCCCACCGCATCCTTGATCGGCTTGAGCGCCACCAGCATCTGGATGGTCGAGCAGTTCGGGTTGGCGATAATGCCGCGATTTTTATATTGCGCGATGGCATGCGGGTTCACTTCCGGCACCACCAGCGGAATATCGCGGTCGTAGCGGAAGTGCGCGGTATTGTCGATCACCACGCAACCGGCGGCGGCTGCGAGCGGCGCATATTTTTCCGACACGCTGCCGCCCGCCGAGAACAGGCCGATCTGCGCCTTGGAGAAGTCGAAGTCATCGACATCGAGAACCGTCATCTCCTGACCGTTGAATGTCACCGTGGAACCCGCCGAACGGCTGGAAGCCAGCGGGTAGAGATTGCGCACCGGGAACTTGCGTTGCTCCAGTATGGCCAGCATCGCCTCGCCCACCGCGCCGGTCGCGCCCAAAATGCATACGTCGTACCGGTGCCGGGACAAAAGTTTTTCGTATTGTTTGCTCATTTTTTTCTTTCAGATTTCGATTCGTTCAAAGCGCCGCGACGACCACATCGCCCATCGCCGCGCAGCCGACCTTGTTGCAACCTTCCGTGTGGATGTCCGCCGTGCGATAACCCTGCGCCAGCGCTTTCTTCACCGCATTTTCGATGCGCGTCGCGCCGGCCTCGTCGTTGAAAGTGTAGCGCAGCATCATCGCCACGGACAGGATGGTCGCCAGCGGGTTGGCCACGTCCTTGCCGGCGATGTCCGGCGCGGAACCGTGGCTGGGTTCGTACATGCCCTTGTTGTCCGCGTCCAGCGAAGCGGATGGCAGCATGCCGATGGAGCCGGTCAGCATCGAGGCCTCATCCGACAGGATGTCGCCGAAGATGTTGCCGGTGACCATCACGTCGAACTGCTTGGGCGCGCGCACCAATTGCATCGCCGCGTTATCCACATACATGTGCGACAACTCGACTTCGGGATATTCTTTCGCCACCTCGATCATCACCTGGCGCCACAGTTCGGTGGTCTCCAGCACGTTGGCCTTGTCCACCGAGCAGACTCTCTTGTTGCGCTTCATCGCGATGCGGAACGCGACATGGCCGATGCGGCGTATCTCCGACTCGCAGTAGCGCATGGTGTTGACACCCTCGCGCTCGCCGTTCGGCAGCGTGCTGATGCCGCGCGGCTGGCCGAAATATACGTCGCCCGTGAGCTCGCGCACGATCATGATGTCCAGCCCAGACACCACTTCCGGCTTCAGCGTGGAAGCGGAAGCCAGTTCCGGATACAGCAGCGCGGGACGCAGGTTGGCGAACAGGCCGAGTTCCTTGCGGATGCGCAGCAGGCCCCGCTCGGGGCGCTGGTCGCGCGGCAGCGTGTCGTATTTCCAGTCACCCACCGCACCCAGTAGCACGGCGTCCGAATCCTTGGCAAGCTTGAGCGTCGCCTCCGGCAGCGGATCGCCCGCCGCCTCGTAGCCCGCGCCGCCGATGGGCGCGTGCTCCATTTCGATCTTCATGCCATCGCGGCGCAAGGCTTCCAGCACCTTGGTGGCTTGCGTGACGATCTCCGGTCCGATGCCGTCACCCGGCAAAACTGCGATTTTCATAAACTCTCCTTCTTTTTAATTCGTAGGTCGGGTTTCAACCCGACATGTCGGGCTCAAGCCCGACCTACATATTTTCAGGCAAACAGCCACGGCTGCGCCGCGCGATGCTTCGCCTCGAATGCCGCAATCTCACCGACATGCTGTAAAGTCAGGCCGATATCGTCCAGGCCGTTCAATAAACAATGCTTGCGGAACGCCTCCACTTCGAACGGGTACACCGTGCCGTCCGGCGCGGCGATGCTCTGCCGCTCCAGGTCGATCTGCAAACGGTAGCCCGGCGTCGCCTCCACCGCCTTGAACAGCGCGTCCACTTTTTCCGCATCAAGGCGAATCGGCAGCAGGCCGTTCTTGAAGCAATTGTTAAAGAAAATGTCGGCGAAGCTCGGCGCAATGATGACGCGGAAGCCGTAGTCTTCCAGCGCCCAGGGCGCGTGTTCGCGCGAACTGCCGCAGCCGAAATTTTCGCGCGCCAGCAAAATCTGCGCGCCCTGATAGCGCGGCTGGTTCAGCACGAAATCCGGGTTGATCTGACGCTTGGAGTTATCCATGCCCGGCTCGCCGTGATCCAGATAGCGCCATTCGTCGAACGCATTCGGGCCGAAACCGGAGCGCTTGATCGACTTCAAAAACTGCTTGGGAATGATCGCATCGGTATCCACGTTGGCGCGATCCAGCGGCACGACCAAGCCATCCAGCAAATTAAATTTATCCATTTATTTCGCCGATTTTTCCAATTTTTCGCCGCCCTTCTGGATATCCTTACCCAGCCCTTCCACGGTATTGCAGCCAGCCAGAAACAGCACTGCCAGCAACAAAGAAATCGCTCTCATCATCGTCTCCTCAATTTTTGCTCACATCGACAAAATGCCCGGCAATTGCCGCAGCTGCAGCCATCTCCGGGCTGACCAGATGGGTGCGCCCACCCTGCCCCTGCCGCCCCTCGAAATTGCGGTTGGAAGTCGAAGCGCAGCGCTCGCCCGGCGCGAGCCGGTCATCGTTCATCGCCAGACACATCGAGCAGCCCGGATCGCGCCACTCGAAGCCTGCCGCGATGAATATTTCGTCCAGACCTTCTTGCTCGGCCTGCTGTTTCACCAAGCCGGAACCAGGCACCACCATCGCCAGCTTCACGTTCGCCGCGACATGCTTGCCGCGCGCAACCGCTGCGGCAGCGCGCATATCCTCAATACGTCCATTGGTGCAGGAGCCGATGAACACCTTGTCGATGTTGATCTGCGTGATCGGCGTGTTCGCTTTCAAGCACATGTATTGCAACGCGCGCTCCGCGCCCTCGCGCTTCACCGCATCGCCCATCGTTGCTGGGTCAGGCACACGCCCATCTACGGCCACCACCATTTCCGGCGACGTGCCCCAGGTCACTTGCGACTTGATTTGCGCGGCATCCAAGTTGATGGCCGCGTCAAACTGCACGCCGTCGTCGCTGTGCAGCGTGCGCCAATAGGCCGCCGCCTGATCCCACAGCGCGCCCTGCGGCGCGAACGGACGCCCCTTCAGGTAATCGATAGTCGTATCGTCCGCCGCGATCATGCCGGCACGCGCGCCCGCTTCGATCGCCATATTGCACAACGTCATGCGACCTTCCATCGACAGCGCACGTATCGTGCTGCCCGCAAACTCGATCGCATATCCGGTTCCGCCCGCCGTGCCGATCTTGCCGATCACCGCCAGCGCGATGTCCTTGGCGGTCACGCCCTTACCCAACGCGCCTTCGACCACGACTTGCATCGCTTTAGATTTTTTCATCAGCAAACATTGCGTCGCCATCACATGCTCGACTTCGGAAGTGCCAATGCCGAACGCCAGCGCGGCAAACGCGCCATGCGTGCTGGTGTGCGAATCGCCGCACACCACCGTCATACCCGGCAGGGTCGCGCCCTGCTCCGGCCCGATCACATGCACGATGCCCTGGCGCACGTCATTCATTTTGAATTCGTTCACGCCGTACTCGGCGCAATTGCTGTCCAGCGTCTCCACCTGCAAACGCGCTATCGGGTCGGCAATGCCCTGCGCCCGCCCGGTAGTCGGCACGTTGTGGTCGGCCACGGCAAGGATCGATGCGGTGCGCCACAGCTTGCGCCCGGCCAGCTTCAGCCCCTCGAAGGCCTGCGGGCTGGTCACTTCATGCACTAAATGACGGTCGATATAAATCAACGCGGTGCCGTCGGCTTCTTGCCGCACCACGTGAGCATTCCAGAGTTTGTCGTAAAGAGTTTGTGCGCCCATATCGTTCCACTTTTTTAGAGCGCGCGATTATGCCACAACGGCTTTTACTTGGCACTTCTGGCTCCCGATTAGTAGTGGTGCGATTCAAACCGGAGCGGAAATATAATAGTTCCAGAGAGATTGGCCAGTCGCCCCAATGCCACATAGCCATTATGGGAGCGGCATTTGATCATTCCGCCTCAGTTTAAATCGGACCACATCTGACATGCTTCTTCATAAACCGGCCAGAAAACGCTAGAATTCGCGCTTTGCAACCGACCCATCTAAAGGAACCCCATTATGTCGATGTCCGATCGCGACGGCTTTATCTGGTATGACGGCAAGCTCGTCCCTTGGCGTGATGCCACTACCCATGTGCTGACCCACACATTGCATTACGGCATGGGCGTGTTTGAAGGCTTGCGCGCCTACAAGGCCGCCAATGGCACGGCCATCTTCCGTTTGGAGGAGCATACCGACCGGCTGTTCAATTCCGCCTACATTTTCCAGATGAAGATGCCCTTTGACAAGGAAACAATCATGGAGGCGCATCGCGAAGTGGTGCGCGTCAACAAGCTGGAATCCTGTTATATCCGCCCGATCTGTTTTTACGGTTCCGAGGCGATGGGTATCGCCGCCACGGCCCTCAGTACCCACGTTGCCGTGGCCGCATGGCCGTGGGGCGCGTATCTGGGCGAAGAGGGCATGGCGAAAGGTATCCGCGTCAAGACTTCCAGCTTCACGCGCCATCATGTCAACATCAACATGTGCCGCTCCAAATCGGTAGGCACTTACACCAACTCCATCCTGGCGCATCAGGAAGTAGCGCATGATGGCTACGATGAAGCGCTGCTGCTGGATGTGGACGGTTACGTTGCGGAGGGCGCCGGCGAAAATATTTTCATCGTCAAGAAAGGCAAGCTGTATACGCCCGATCTGACCTCCTGCCTGGAAGGTATCTCGCGCGACACGATTATCACGCTGGCAAAAGAACTCGGCATCGAGTTGATCGAAAAACGCATCACCCGCGATGAAGTCTACACGGCGGACGAAGCGTTCTTTACCGGCACCGCAGCCGAGGTCACCCCGATCCGCGAACTGGACAACCGCACCATCGGCATCGGTTCGCGCGGCCCGATCACCACCAGGCTGCAGCAGGCTTTCTTCGATTGCGTCACGGGCAAGCACCCGCAGCACACCGATTGGTTGGCCTACGTCTAACAAGAACTCGCACAGCGAGTCCGCGTCCCTCTCTCCCGCAAGCGGGAGATAACCAGCGACTGCCCGCTTGCGGGCTTAGTCGAATGGCTAGTAGCTTCATCAGAGTTGGGAGAGAGGGATACGGGCATATCAAAATTTATTATCAGGGGCGGCATTTGCCATGCCCGTTAAAAGGGGAATATCGTGAACAACGAAAACATCACCCAGCGTTACATCGAAGTGACCGCGCACGATTTGCCGTTGACCTGCCCGATGCCGGGCATGAGTCTGTGGGATGCCCACCCGAAAGTGATGATCCCGCTCAATCACGGTGGCGAAGCGCGTTGCCCGTATTGCGGTACGCTGTATAAATTCAAGGGTGAGCTGCCCAAAGCGCATCATTAAAACTCCTGCCCTCTCCCGCCTGCAGGAGAGACCGCAGGCGTCAATTTTTCGCCCGAATTGAAGCCCATGAACCGGAGGCAGCATGTAGGGCGGAAAAGCGTAGCGCCTTCCGCCGTATGAGGATCACATTCGGCGGATAACGCTACGCTCATCCGCCCTACGTTCAACCTGAGGTTCGTGGGTAGGGCTTACAGGAAAGCAAGATGCACAAAACCCTCGTCATCAGCCCGAGCTGGGTAGGCGACTGCATGCTGATGCAGCCGATGCTGATGCGCCTCGGGCAACGCCACCCCGGTTGCCGCATCGACGTGCTGGCTCCGCCGTGGACGGAGAAACTGCTGCGCGCGATGCCGGAGATACATGAGGTCATCGCCAACCCGTTCCCGCACGGCGCGCTGCAACTGGCGGCGCGCTACCGGCTCGGCAAACAGCTGCGCGCCGCGCGCTACGACCAGGCCATCGTGTTGCCCAACTCATGGAAATCCGCGCTGGTGCCGTTCTTCGCGCATATCCCGCTGCGCACCGGCTTTATCGGCGAGTCGCGCCATGTTCTGCTCAACGATGCGCGCAGACTCGACAAGCAGAAACTGCCGCTGATGGTGGAACGCTTCGCGCAGCTCGCCGAATCAGCGCAAGGCGAGATTCCGCGCCCGCTGGCGAATCCGCAACTGGTCATCGACGCAGCGCAACGCGATGCTGCGCTGCACAAGCTGGATACGAAAAACTTATGTCCGGGCATCCGCCTGACACTGGATCAACCCGTCGCGGTATTCTGTCCCGGCGCCGAGTACGGCCCCGCCAAGCGCTGGCCGGCAGCCTACTACGCAAACATCGCACAACGCCTGCGGCAACACGGCTATGCGGTCTGGCTGATCGGCTCCGCCAAGGACCAGCCCGTCGCGGACGAAATCAACCAATTCGCCGACGGCCAGTGCATCGACCTGTGCGGCAGCACCGATCTGGGCGACGCTATCGCGCTGCTGGCATGCGCGCGGCTGGTCATCAGCAACGACTCCGGCCTGATGCACCTGGCCGCCGCGCTGGGCAAGCCGATGCTCGCATTGTTCGGCTCCAGCAGCCCGCAGTTCACCCCGCCGCTGTCAGCGCAAGCGCAGATCATCAAGCTCGACATCGAGTGCAGCCCGTGCTTCAAACGCGAATGCCCGCTGGGGCATTTCAACTGCATGATGCAACTCACTCCGGATTTGGTGTGGGAGGAATTAACCGTAGGGGCGCGATTTATCGCGCTCTTCTCTGAAACAGGGCGCGATGAATCGCGCCCCTACAACCGAGGCCGACCATCATGAAAAACTTACCCAAAGAAATCTTCAAGGCCTATGACATACGCGGTATCGTCGGCAAGACGCTGACTGCCGAGGTGGTGGAGGCCATCGGCCATGCGCTCGGCTCGGAAGCCGCAGCGCGCGGACAACACAGAATTGCGATCGGGCGCGACGGAAGGCTGTCCGGCCCGGAACTGATTGCCGCGCTGGCGCGCGGTATACAGAAGAGCGGCATCGACGTGATCGATGTCGGTTGCGCCCCCACGCCGATGGTGTATTTCGCCGCCTACCAGTTGCAGACCCACTGCGCGGTGATGCTCACCGGCAGCCACAACCCGCCGGATTACAACGGCCTGAAAATGGTGCTGGCCGGAGAAACGCTGTCCGGCGAAACGATACAGAAGCTGCACGCGCGTATCGAACAGAACGACCTCTCGCACGGCTCCGGCAGCTACGCGCAACAGGACATCAGCGCGGATTACATCACGCGCATCGTCTCCGACATCAGGCTGGCGCGCCCGATGAAAGTCACCGTCGATTGCGGCAACGGCGTGGCCGGAGCCTACGTGGCCAACCTGTATCGCCAACTCGGTTGTGAAGTGGAGGAAATGTACTGCGAGGTGGACGGACATTTCCCCAACCACCATCCCGATCCGTCCGACCCGCATAACCTCGAAGACCTGATCGCCGCATTGCGCGATAACGACAGCGAGCTGGGCCTGGCGTTCGATGGCGACGGCGACCGGCTCGGTGTGGTCACCAAGGACGGAAAGATCATCTATCCTGATCGCCAGTTGATGCTGTTCGCCGCCGACGTGCTCTCCCGCAACCCCGGCGCGGAAATTATTTTCGACGTCAAATCCACGCGCAACCTGTTCGGCTGGATACGCTCGCACGGCGGCAAGCCGACGCTATGGAAGACCGGGCATTCGCTGGTCAAGGCCAAGATGAAAGAAACCGGCGCGCTGCTGGCCGGCGAGATGAGCGGCCATATGTTCTTCAAGGAGCGCTGGTACGGTTTCGACGACGGGCTATACAGCGGTGCGCGCCTGCTGGAAATTTTAAGCCGGGTAGCAAACCCGAGCGCCACGCTGAACGCGCTGCCGGACGCGTTCTGCACCCCGGAGTTGCACATCCACACCGCCGAAGGCGAGAACCACGCGCTGCTCACACAATTGCAGCAAACCGCAAAGTTTGCCGATGCGCCTATGTTTACTGATGCAAAGGAAATCATCACGCTGGACGGGCTGCGCGTGGAATATGCCGACGGCTTCGGGCTGGCGCGCCCCAGCAACACCACGCCGGTGATCGTGCTGCGCTTCGAGGCGGATACGGCGGACGCATTGCAACACATCCAGGACGACTTCCGCAGAATATTCCAACAGGCTGCGCCGCATTTGCAATTGCCCTTTTAATCATGCCTGACTCATGCCCGGCACCCCGCCCGACACAAAGAATTGCCTCCGCTAAAGCTTGTTGCCTATAATCGCTGAGGAAGCTCAAGGAGCACCTGGCAATATGAGCATGATTCTTGTCGGCAAAAACGATATCGCCATCATCCAACCGCTGCCGTGGAAGCTGTATGACCAACAACATAACGTGCTGATCGAGCAGGGCGGCATCGTCCGCGACAACGAGCATCTGGATAGCCTGCTGGCCAACGGCGTCTACCGCGAACTGTCGTGGGACGCACCCGGCGACAAGAACGGCGGAAACCATCTTTCCGCTACCGCGACAAACCCGGATCAAGCCAGCGCCGACGAGCTAAGGGATGCAGAAATTGTAAAAGTACCTTTTATGAATCGGGGGCGGGTTTCGTAGGTCGGGATTCATCCCGACAGAGCGCCGCATAACCCAACCCCGTCGGGATGAATCCCGACCTACATCATCGTGAGGTTCATGACCA
>JAUYJO010000105.1 GCA_030700315.1 Gallionella sp. | reverse complement strand
TGGTCATGAACCTCACGATGATGTAGGTCGGGATTCATCCCGACGGGGTTGGGTTATGCGGCGCTCTGTCGGGATGAATCCCGACCTACGAAACCCGCCCCCGATTCATAAAAGGTACTTTTACAATTTCTGCATCCCTTATTCCAATTCCCCATCAATAGAGCAATATCAAGGGCGGGTTTTACCCGCCGGATAAAGATGTCGGGCGAAGCCCGACCTTGGATTATTTTCCTATTGTAAGGAAAAATGGAATTAGACGATTCACGGTTGGCGTACCGTTCCGGTCACGTCTTTGCCGATCCCACGGTAGCCGGTAAACCGGCCTGATGGGTCGAACGTCGGCTCCCCGCTCACCATTAAATATTGCAGCGAACCGTCGGGGTTGGTCCGGCTGTAGACAAAATCCAGGAACGGTCGTCTGGCGGCCAGGTTCGCCTCCAGCGCTTTTCGCTCTGCCTCGTTCCAGCGCACTCCCTGTTCATCACTGATATTGCCGAGAGCATCATCAACGCGGATGCCGAGCATTTCCAACACCGGGCCAAAAATCTTGGTGAAATGTCCTTTCTCGTCCTGCTCCCAATACCAGTCAGACGACAGCTCGGTCAGGCGGCGAAAACGCGCTTCGCTTTCACGCAGTTCGGCGGTGCGTTCCAGCACGGTCTGCTCCAGCACCTTGTTGTAATTCTCCAGTTTCCTGTACAGCAGCCGCACTTCCAGCATGTTGTGGATACGCGTCTGCACTTCGACCAGATCGAACGGTTTGGCGATAAAATCTTTCGCGCCAGCGGCAAGCGCGCGCAGCTTGTGATCCGGTTGGGCGGTGATCACCAGCACCGGAAGATAGCCATCCGTTTCGATTTCCTTGAGGCCTTCCAGCACCTGGAAGCCATCCATGCCTGGCATCTGCAAATCGAGCAAGATCAGGTCGTAGCGATTTTTGCGATGCAGTTCGCAGACCGCAAAGGGATCAGTGGTTGACGCGACACAAGCATAACCGTTATCACGCAGCATTTCCCCGAGCAGAAGCACATTGGAGGGCTGATCGTCTACGATCAGAATGCTGGCATTAAGAATTTCCTGTTCGCTAATCATGATATTTTTTCCGTTTCATTGGTATGGGTTAATCCCATTTTTGAAAACTTCAGCGCTTCTTCCATCGCGTTCAAAAATTCATTGATCTTGATGGGCTTGGTCAGATAGCGGAAGAACCCCGCCTCCAACCCCTTCTCGATATCGCGCGGCATGGCATTGGCGCTGAGAGCAATGACGGGGATAGTCATCGTAGCCGGAGTTTTGCGCAGGATCTTCATGGCTTCAATGCCGCTGATACCGGGCAGATTGATGTCCATCAGGATAACATCTGGCAGATGGGTGAGGGCCAGCATGACGCCGAGATTGCCGTCGCGCGCGCTGAGCATGCGCATCTGTGAATGCCCCTCAATAATTTGCTCGACCAACATCAGGTTGGCCGGGTTGTCTTCCACGTAGAGCAGGGTGCGCAGCGCCGCATTATCCTGGGCTTGCGGCGCAAGTTCTGCGGGCAGGATATTTCCGGCACCAAGTTGCGGCGTAATGTCGCGGATCAGTTCGATCACAAATTCGCTGCCCACCCCGACGGTGCTTTCCACGCTGATGGTGCCGCCCATCAGTTCGACCAGTTGCTTGGTAACCACCAGGCCGATGCCGGTGCCTTCCTCGGTGCCGGTCTCCTGGCCGAGGCGATTGAACGGCTGGAACAACTGCAACAGTTTTTCCGGGGGCAATCCCGCACCGCTGTCCTTGATGCTGATGCGTATGCGTTCCTGGGTACAGGTGCATTTCACCTCGACCGTTCCGTGCTCGCAGTTATATTTGATCGCATTGGAAAGCAGGTTGATCAGCACCTGCTTCAGCCGGGTCCGGTCGGCATTGGCATACCAGGTATTGTCGATGGGGAGAAAATCTATATGGATGCCGCGATTCTGCGCCTGCGCCTCGACCATGGCGTGGCATTCGTGCATGACGTCGGTCAGCAACACCGCTTCCCGCGACAGCGACAGCTTGCCGGACTCGATCAGCGCGAGATCGAGAATTTCGTTAATCAGCTCCAGCAAATACCATCCTGCCTTGGTGATCTGCTGCAGCCTGACAATCTGGGTGTCTGTAAGCGGCGGTACACCGGCCTCGAGCAACTGGGCGAAGCCGAGGATCGCATTGAGCGGGGTGCGCAACTCGTGGCTCATGCTGGACAGAAAAGTCGATTTCGCGAGACTGGCTTTTTCCGCCACAGCCTTGGCGCTCTGCAGCGCAGCGTTATTATCCATCAACAACTTTTCCAGAAATATGCGTTCGGTGACATCGCGCGCGGCGGCAAACACGCCCTGCAACTTCCCGTTTCGGTCATAGAGGGTGGCCGCATTGTAGGACACCACCGTTTCCTTGCCTTCCCTGTCGCGCGCCGTGAGCTCGTAGTTGATGACCCTCTTTTCGCTCAGCACCCATTTTATGGCCGCCTCGGCCCGCTCCGGCTCGGTGAAGTAATTTTTGAACGGCGCGCCGATCAACTCGTCGCGCGTGCATCCGGTGAGCACCTCCATCTGCTTGTTGACGTCGGTGATGATGCCGGTCGGGTCGGTGGTCATCAGCGCGTCGATGTTGGATTCGATCAGCGAGCGCGTGTAGAACTGCTGGTCGCGCAGACGCTGATTGCTCTTCTTCTGCTCTTCTTCAATTTGCTTGCGTTCGTTGATGTCAATTATCACGATGCGGGTTACGGGCTCGTCATTGCCGTGCGCGGCGGTGATGGACAGTTGCACCCAGATTTGCGTGCCGTCGTTTTTCAACATGCGCAGTTCGCATTCCTGCGGTTGGCCGGTTGCCGTGAGCTGTTTGCGGCACAGGTAGTAGATGTCCTGATCCGCGTTGAAAATGAAACGGGTAAATTTTTGTTTGGACAGCCCCATGCCCATGCCCATGCCCATGCCCATGCCCATGCCCATGCCCATGCCCATGCCCATGCCCATGCCCAGCAAGGTGGCGGAGGTGA
The DNA here is from genome assembly GCA_030700315.1 of Gallionella sp. Lineage (GTDB taxonomy): Bacteria > Pseudomonadota > Gammaproteobacteria > Burkholderiales > Gallionellaceae > Gallionella. Next base: position 18,570 of record JAUYJO010000105.1, on the reverse strand, counting down.
GGTTGGCTTCCAGGATTGCACCTGCTTCGCTGACGGTGACATAGCCCACGGGCGCTAGGTCATAGAGATCGAAATAGCGCGCCTGGGTGACGCGCAGCGCCTCCTGCGCGGTGCGCAGCTCTTCGTTCTGCATCTCCAGCTCGATCTGTTGCGAGCTCAAAACCTGCTGCGCCGCATATTCTCCGGTGACGTCGCGAAACACCAGCACGGCACCGACCACCTGCCCGCCGCGGTCGCGGATCGGCGCGCAACTGTCGGCGATCGCGCACTCGCTGCCATCGCGGGCAATCAATAGGGTGTGATTGGCCATGCCCTGTATCGTGCCATGCATTAAGGTAGCCATGACCGGGATCGTGGCGGTCAGCCGGGTTTCCTGGTTGATAATGCGAAATACCTCATCCACCTGGCGACCGGAAGCCTCACCCTGCGTCCAGCCGGTGAGCTTCTCGGCAAGCAGGTTAAGCAACGTTACGCGCCCTTCGGCATCGGTGGTCAACACGGCATCGCCGATGGAGTGGAGCGTAACGGCGAGCCTGTCCTCGCTGACCTGCAAGGTGGTGTTGGCCAGTTGCAGTTGCTTGTGGGTCTCCTCCTGAATTTCGAGCAAACGCTGCTTTTCCGCTTCGACCTGCTTGCGCGCGGTGTTGTCGGTGCCGATCAGCAGATAGCCGATGATTTCACCTTGAGCTTCGCGCAATGCCGTAACCGACACGACCGCCGGGAAACGGCTGCCGTCCTTGCGGATATAGGTCAGCTCGTAAATGTCCTCGATGCCGCGCGAAGCCTTGAACACCAACGCTTCAAAGCCAGGCTTAATCGGCGTGGACAGCTCCTCGCTCAACGCCGCCGCCCGCGCGACGACTTCCTGCGGGTCGGAAATATCGGCCGGCGTGATCCGGTTAATCACATCGTCTGCCGCGTAGCCCAACATGCGCTCGGCACCGACATTGAAAATTTGAATCACGCCATTCTCGTCGGTGGCGATGCTGGAAAAATTGGCGCTATTGAGAATCGCGTTTTGCAGAGCGCCGGTTTTAAGCAAAGCCTCCTGGCGCCGGGCATCGGCAGCAGGATTGTGAATGGCAGAATTGTGCGTTTTTTCAAACATGGTTAATTCTTGTGCAATGCGCAAAGTTGATGCAAGGTGTGTATCCTACAAAGCTTATACGCTGATCCTGTAACAAACGTATCGTGTAACTACTCAGGTGCTGCCGCTTTTCTCCTTCCCCCTTGCAGGGGGAAGGCTGGGATGGGGGTAGAAAGGTGGGGTATAAAGACACTTTGCGATGACTCCACCCTCCCACCCCCATCCTAACCTTCCCCCTTCCAGGGGGAAGGGACTGGCGTTGTGGCTGTTTTCAAGCACACTGCTTCGACCTGAGTAGTTACCATATCCTTATACATCGCTGAGCAAGCGTTGGAATTCTTTCTTGACCACGTTGTAGCATTCACAAGTGCGCGCCTCCAGCCCGTGCCGATCCAGTGCGGTGATATGGCCGCGACGGTAGCTGATCAAACCGGCGCGCTGCAAATTACCGGCAGTTTCCGTGATCCCTTCGCGGCGCACGCCGAGCATGCTGGCGATCAATTCCTGCGTCATGACCAATTCGTGCGAAGCCGACCGGTCGAGGGTGAACAACAACCAGCGGCACATTTGCTGCTCCATCGAATGGTGCCGGTTACAAACCGCGGTTTGCGACATCTGCGTGATCAACGCCTGGGTATAGCGCAGCATCAAACGCATCATCGGCCCGGCGCGATTGAATTCCTCCATCATCAAACGCGCTTTAATCCGGTAACCATAGCCGCCGGCGCACACGGTGGCCTGGCTGGGCGTGGTATTGCCGCCCATGAAAAGCGCCACCCCGACTACGCCGTCATTCCCCACTCCGGCGATTTCCGCCGATGCGCCATTTTCCATGACATAGTGCAGCGACACGATGGCGGTCGTCGGAAAATAGGCGTAATGCAATTGGCCGCCAGGCTCATACAGCGCCTCTCCGAGCGGCATCGAGATCAATTCCAGATGGGGGGCGATACGCTCGAATATCTCCTGGGGCAGCAGCGCGAGAAGATGGTTCTGCATGGGCGTTTTCTGTGCTGATACCGCAGCAACCATATTTCTTGTCTCCGGAATGTGCGGCCGATTGGGAAAGCTGATAAATCCAGATAGTAATTACTCAGGTACTGCCGCTTTTCTCCTTCCCCCTTGCAGGGGGAAGGCCGGGATGGGGGTAGAAAGGTGGGGTATTAAAGACACTTTGCGATGATTCCACCCTTCCACTCCCATCCTAACCTTCCCCCTTCCAGGGGGAAGGGACTGGCGTTGTCGCTGTTTTCAAGCATACGACTTCGATCCCGCCAGATACCAACTCCCAACTACCACTGCGCGCCAAGCGTTTCGCCTCCCCCTTTTTCAAAGGGGGGTATCACCCCTCCCAGCCTTCCTCATGCAAGGGGGAAGGGACTGGCGTTTGTCGCTGTTTTCAAGCATACGACTTCGACCTGAGTAGTTGCGGCGAAGCCAACTATACTGGCCAGCGTTTTAGCACGATATCCCGCACAGTTATGTGCGTTATCACACATACGGCAAACGCTTGCCCCTAACGGGCATGGCAGCCGCCGCCCCTGATAATGAAACTCGCCATGCCCGTTCCCTCACCTCAATCCTCTGGATGAAACAACTAGCCATTCGACTAAGCTGCAAACAACCGCAGCCAAGTCGCTGGTTATCCCGCAAGCGGGGAGAGCGAAGCGAGGGGGGCGTAGCCAGGCGAACGAATCGCTGCGCGAGTTTCACGTTAACCCTGCCCGGCGACTTCTTCGATCGCCAGCAGGATCAACCGTGTTCCGTCCGTTTTGCCGGTGATGCGCCGGGCGTTGAGCAGCATTTTGCGTTTGCCGATGCCGGGAAAGTCATGCTCGACTTCAAAGTTTTCTATCACCTCATTGTCCGGCAGTATGGTTTCCAGCAATTCCCTGAGTTTTGGGATGTCCCACTGGCGGTTGCCCAATTCGTATAGTTGGCGGCCCACCGTATCCTGCGGCGCGACCCGGAAATTTTCGTAAAACGAACGGCTGGCGGAAATGACCTTCAACGCGCCGTCCAGCACGATGAGCGGCTCGCGCACCGTGTTCACGATGCTTTCGGCCAATTCGCGCGCATCCTTTATGGCGGATTCGGCCTGCATGCGCTTGGTGATGTCGGTGAAAGTCAGCACCACGCCGTCGATCACGTTGTCCAGCGTGCGGTAGGGCTGAATGCGCGCCAGATACCATGCCCCGCTGACGGTATGCACCTCGCGCTCGCGCGGCACCAGGGTATCGAGCACGGCCTCGGCATCGGCGAGCAGGTCATCATCCTTGAGGTTCGATTTGATGTCGGCCAGCGGGCGACCCACATCGGAAGCAACCAGGCGGTAAGCCTGCCCTGCCTCGCGGGTGAAACGCTTGATACGCAGTGTGTCGTTAAGGAAAATTGTGCCGACATTGATGTTGTCGAGCAGGTTCTTCATGTCGTTCTGCATGCCGGCCAGTTGTTCGATCTTGTCCTGCAACTCGGCGTTCACCGTGACCAGCTCTTCATTGACGGATTGCAGCTCTTCCTTGGAGGTCTCCAGCTCTTCGTTGGTGGACTGAAGCTCTTCATTGGTGGATTGCATTTCCTCGTTGGTGGATTTGAGCTCCTCGTTGGAGGCCTGCTGTTCCTCGATGGTGGCATGCAGGTTTTCTTTGGTGTAGGCCAGCTCGCGTTCCAGTTCCTCGACGCGGCGCAGCTCGCCCGCTGCGGCGCTGCGTTTACCCTGCGCGGTCTTGCCCGATGCGGGTTTTGCAGAAGCGGAGGATGCGGCCTTGCTGCCCGGCATGTCCTGGAAACTCACCAGCAGCAAGCCGTTGCCGGCGTTGGGGTGAGGCAACGGCCGCACGCTGAAGCTTGCGCTGTGCAAGTCGCCGTTGCTGCCGAATGACGCTTCCCGGTTCAGTACCGGCGCGCCCTGGTCGGCTGCGGTCTGAATGGCGGCGCGCAATTCCATTTGCAGGCCTTCGCGCGCCATGTCGATCACGTTGAGGGTGGCCTGACCGGGTGCCGGGCGCAGGTATTTTCCGGTGTCGCCATACACGAAAAGAATATCCGCTTTGATATTGGTCACCACCGAGGCCGGCGCATAGGCCTGGAGCAGCATCCGCTTGGTCAATTCGGCAAAGTCGGTTTCTTTGATCTTGGTTATCACCTCGTTGGGGCCTTTCGTCGTGTTGTCGCTGGCCCAGGATAGCCCGCCGGACATCACCGCGCGCGTGGAAGCAACCGAGGGCGTGGACTGGTAGAGCTTCCATTTGCGGTTGAGCGAAGTGAACAGCTCGACATGGTTGCCGATGCTCTCCGAAGGCGAGAGGAACAGCACGCCACCCGGTTTCAGCGCGTAGTGGAACGCCGGGATGACGCGGTTCTGCATCTCCGGCTCCAGATAGATCATCAGGTTGCGGCAACTGAGCAGATCCAGCTTGGTGAAGGGCGGGTCTTTGATGACGCTCTGGGTGGCGAACACCACCATCTCGCGAATTTCCTTTTTCACCCGGTAGCCCGCATCCTCCTTGATGAAGAAGCGGCGCAGCCGCTCCGGCGTGACATCCTGCGCGATATTCGGCGGATAGATCGCGGCGCGCGCCACGGCGATGGCGTCTTCGTCAAGGTCGGTGCTGTAGATCTGCGTCTTGAACTCGCGGTGCGACTCGTCCATGGTCTCGCGCAGCAGGATGGCGATGGAATAGGCTTCTTCGCCGGTGGCGCAGCCCGCCACCCAGGCGCGGAACACATAATCTTCCGCTTTGCCCGCAAGCAACTTGGGCAGGATGTCCTGCTTCAACACGATGAATGCCCCCGCGTCGCGGAAGAAGCTGGTGACGTTGATCAGCAACTCCTTGAACAACATTTGCAGCTCGACCGGATGTTCCTTGAGGTAGCGCGCATAGACTTCCGTGTCATCGATGTTGTGCTGCGACATGCGCCGTTCGATGCGGCGGCCGATGGTGCTTTTCTTGTACAGCGAGAAATCGTGCCCGGTGCCGGAGCGCAACAGCATCAATATCCGGTTCATGCCGCCCATCCCTGCCGGAGCAGGTTGCGGCTGCTCCTGCCGTGCGTTCAGATGGCGCGTGTTGCTCCACAGTTGCTCCGGCATTTTCTCCACCGGCAAAATGTAGGTGGCATAGCCCGCGTGGATGGCGCTGCCCGGCATGCCGTCGTACTTGGCCGTGGCCGGGTCTTGCACCAGCGTGATGCCGCCCGCGCCCTGAACGGCGCGCAACCCCAGCGTGCCATCCGTGCCGGTGCCGGAAAGGATGATGCCGATGGATTTCTCACCCTGATCTTCGGCCAGCGAACGCAGGAAAGCGTCGATAACCATGCGCTGCCCGCGCGGCATTTCCGGTGTACTGAGTTGCAGCTCGCCGTGGAATATCGCCATCTCGCGGTTGGGCGGCAACGCATAGACGCGGTTCGGCATCACCTTCATCTGATCCTGCGCTTCGACCACCGGCATGGTGGTGGCGCGTTGCAGAATTTCGGTGAGCATGCTGTCGTGATCGGGATCAAGGTGCGACACCAGCACGAAAGCCATGCCGCTGTCTGGCGGAATGTTGCGAAAAAACTGCTCGAACGCCTCCAGCCCGCCGGCGGAAGCGCCGATGCCGACGATGTTGAAGCCGGTGCCGATTTCGTTGGCCGCCGCTTTGTCAGGTTTGGCAGCGACGGCTGGTACTTTGGGTTTTTTCACAAGTTTTTTGGTTGTCACGGAACCCTCTTTTGTTCATAAACTGCCTGCAAACATCGCCATGCTACTCCGATATTCAAACGCAATTTGTTTTTTGGGTTGCGTGGGCTAACGAACAGAGCATCACGAAGCTGAACTTGATAATGCGCTCGGGTATCTCCCCCTCCCACTTGACCCGGTTACGCTAATCACGAACCGGGTTTTTTTTGTGCATCCGCATACCAAACTTTGGGTGAGAGACCGCAGCCGCCAATTTTCGCCCGAATTGAGCCCATGAACAGGAGGCAGCATGTAGGGCGGAAAAGCGTAGCGCCTTCCGCCGTATGAGAATCCCATTCGGCGGATAGCTTTGCATAGCCATCTGACTAGGCCGTCAAAGAACGACGACCAAGTCATTGGTTAACGCTACGCTCATCCGCCCTACGCCCAACCTGAGGTTCATGGGTAGGCTCTCGCAAGCTTCGCTGCAGAGCGCTACACAGGTCGATCAAAGACGTTTACTCAATTGCATAGCGCTTGATCTTGCGCCACAGTGTGGATTTATCTATACCCAGAATCTCTGCTGCCAACGCTCGATCTCCCTGGGTTTCACGCAGAGTCTTGCGGATGAAATAAGCTTCCACTTCATCCAGGCTTCTTGGCAGCAGGTAGTCCAGCGCTCTACCCTTGGTCTCTCTTTGTTTGGCCAAGCTGTCGGGCAGGGTGTCGACCTCGATCCGATCGCCCTCGGTCAGGATGATCATGCGCTGGACGATGTTTTCCAGTTCGCGCACATTACCCGGCCATTCGTAGCGCATCATGGCTCCGAGCACGTCGGTGCCGATGCCGGTGAATGGCTTGTTCAAACGGGTAGCGTGCTTGTTGAGGAAATAATAAGCGAGCAGCGCGATATCCTCCGGCCGCTCGCGCAGCGGCGGCACGTTGATCTCCATGAGCATCAGGCGAAAATAGAGATCTTCCCGAAGCTCCTGCTTTTCCAGCAGCTCTCGAATTGGCCTGTTGGTTGCTGCCAGTATCTGGACGTCGACCGTCACCGGCGTGGTGGCGCCCATGGGATAGAAGCCGCCATCCTGCAGCACTCGCATCAATTTGGCCTGGAGCGCCAGCGAGGCGCTGTTGATCTCGTCCAGAAACATTGTGCCGCCGTTGGCAGCTTCGAATAAGCCTGCCTTGTCGCGGTCGGCGCCTGTGAAGGCGCCCTTTCTGTATCCGAACAGTTCGCTCTCGATCAGGTTATCAGGAATTGCCGCGCAGTTCACCGCAATGAACCGGTATCCGCTACGCTTGCTGCGCAGATGAATTTGCCGTGCGACCAATTCCTTGCCGCTACCGCTTTCACCATAGATAAACGCCCCGCAATCATGCGCTGCGGCCGCGTCAATAAGGCGACGCACTCGTTCCATGTTCTGGGATTGCCCTATCAGCTCGCCGCTTTCGGTGTAGAAGCGTTGCTGGTGCCGTAAACGCTGGTTTTCTGTGGCAAGCAGGTGATGTTCCAGAGCGCGTTCAACAATGCAGCGCAGTTCTTCCGTATCGAATGGTTTGAGCAAATAATCATAAGCGCCGCTCTTGATAGCCTTGACTGCCGACTCTACCGTGGCGTGCCCTGTCACCAGCACCACCTGCGTCAGCACCGAATTGGCCTTCACGAAGCTCAGCAGATCGAGCCCATTTGCCCACGGCATACGCAAATCGGTGACTACCACGGCAACGTCATTATGCTCGACATAATCCATAGCCTCATGGCCGTTTTCCACGGCAGCAACATCAAAGGCCATTTCGGATTCACCCAGCACGGTCGCGATAAGCGTGCGCATGTTCTGATCGTCTTCTACAACCAGTATGGTCGGACGGCTACCAGCTTGTTCCTGCTTTGCTCCGGGGATGCGCTGATTCATAATTCAAACCTCATTGTAACGCCGGGCTTGAGATAGCCCGGCAAGTCCATGTAATTCCTATTCGTTTACAGCCCGGCGCGGCGCATATCGACAGCAGGGATTTTAATTAAAAAACGAGCCCCATCCGTGTATTCGCTGTCGTAAACAATAAAGCCGCCTCTTTTTCCCAGTATCGCCTGACTGATAGGCAAACCTAATCCACTGCCCTGGCCAATACCCTTGGTGGTAAAAAATGGGTCAAAGATACGGTTTCTGATGCCCACGGGCACGCCAAGGCCGTTGTCCGCAACGCCGATTACTGCATAGTCTTCATCAACGCGCGTACTGACGACGATAACCGGATTCTTGACTCCGTCGAGAGCATGGATGGCGTTGAGGATCAAATTGGTCAGGACGATGTCGAGTTGGCCGCACCCGCCCTCAACCACCAAGGGCGTCTCGGTGAGTTCCAGCCTGGCCTCGATGTCATAGCGTTTCAAACGGCAATTCAGGAAGGTTTCGATCAGCTCGCGAATCAACTGGTTGATCTCGCATGTCTCCCCGGTACAGCGATCCTCGCGCGCATAGTTGAGAAGATCCTGAACGATGCGCGAGCAGCGCTTAGTCTCATCGCCGATAATGCGTGCGTATTCCGCAAGTTTTTCCGGATTTTCCGTCGCGCGGCCCAGCAGTTGCGCATAACCCAGGATGTTGCCCAGCGGGGTATTCAATTCATGGGCAACGCCGGCAGCCAACTGCCCCATGGCAACCAGTTTTTCGCGCATGGCTATGCTGTCCTGCAGTTGGCGATACTCGGAGATGTCCTGAAGAATCAGCACACACCCGATATCATTGTCCTCGTCGTTGTAAAACTCCAGATTGAGCGAGTAATAAGATGGCCCGGTATCGGTGTCCAGGCTGATTTCCTGGCTGCGGATGGGGAATTTGTTCAGGAAGGTGTCGCGCAGCAGCTCCCGGTCACGCTCGCCCAAGCGCAAGACATCAAATAAGTTTGCGCCGATTAGCGGCGTTGGATGGCTGGAAAACAGTTCCTCTGCCTGCTTGTTTGCCATGATGACCTGCAAATCGTCGGATAAGCTCAGCAGAGCACCCGGAAGGCTTTGCAGCAGAGCGCTCATCTTGTTGCGCTGATTCAGCAAGCGGCCCTGGCATTCCTCCACCGTGCGAAACATAGACTGCAAGGTGCTGATGGTGACGTTGTATTCGCCGATAATGCGACCCGCCATGAGCCAGCCCAGGCGACCGGCCGGCACCGGATCCAGCAAACCTTCACGCGCCTTGAACAGCCCGCGCCTCAACCTGCGCAAGGCGATATTTTCAAGCGTTTGGCGGAATGCCATGATTAAAATCGCCCCGGCCACGCCTGACCACAGCCAGGCGGGATCGATGCCGAGCGGGGTGCGTCCGCTGGCAAGCGCATATAAACATGTCAGCGCCAGCGCCGAAATCAGGATGGTGACCGTCATGGTGGTATTGATACTAACGGGCATGGCAATTTTGCCACCCCTGAAAATGAAATATTTCGAAAAATTGTTTGCGTTTTACTCCGAACCTCAAACCCCCTCCAGCTCCCCCTTGTCAGGGGGAGAACCGAGACTCCTCCCCTGACAAGGGGAGGCTGGGAGGGGTTTGTGTTGTTTCACCCCAAAGGTGAATGAACCTCTCTCAACAACCGTTCAGTTTTCTCTGGGAATTCTGTGCTCTCTGCGGCTAACTGCTTTTTCCAGGTTGATACTACCGTAAAAAAAGCGGCCTTGTGGGCCGCTTGGAATATTGTGGAAATCGGGGGGGTTCCGGTTTGAATCAGAAGATGAATTGCAGGCCAAGAGTCGCCTGCTTGTAATCGCCCAATTTCGGGGTCACCGGATGCGGCGTATCGAAGGAGATGTCGGCTATTTCAAATGTAAGCTTCAGCTTCTGTCCATCCAGATAATAGTTTGCGCCAATGCTGTTCCAGGTGCGGTCATGGTATTCCGCAATACCCGTCTTGATGCCGTAGTCGGACTTTTCGTTCCTGGCAAAAAACTGCAAACGCCCGAAGCCTACTTTATCCGGGAACATGTATCCCGCCTTCACATAATGACCCTTCAGGTCGCCGCTAACGGGGAAATTGGCATCCGGCATTTTATTGCTGACATTGTTGGTATCATATTCAAAGTAAGCGCCCGAAACGGTATACACGCCGCTCGCAGCGGGGTATTCGAAGAAGGCATCCACCGTCCACGCCTTGTAGTCCTGAGGGTCGTGGCGCATCGGGTAGTTGGCGTAAACCACGTAGGACTGCTGGTCATAGGCGGCGCCAACGGTCAGCACCTTGGCCGTGCCCAGATAAGTACCCAAATAACCATAGTTGTATTCCGTGTCAAAGAAGCTGTAATGCATCCGCGCTGTCAGGCGGGGGTTGTCGCTCGCCTTGTTGCCGTCATCGCGTCCTTGAGCGACCATGAGCCGATACTGCAACTTGGCGTCAAGCAGGTTGCCCCACATCGCCACGCCCTTGTCCCGCGTTCCGCCAAACGGGGTGTAGGCAAGGCTCTCGGAGCGATCCATTGTAAGGGGCTCCAGGCAGGCTTCCAGATTTTCGCGAGAGAAGGTGTTCTTGAATTCGCCGATAATGAAACGCAATTCATCCGTGTAATCGAAAGTGAGATAACTATCGCGGAAGTAAACCTTGTTATCGGCACCCGGGTTGCCGCCGCCTTCCAATTGCGCGTAAAAACCGATGTAATCGTTGAACTGCCCGGAAAACGCCAGCCGGTTGCGGCGAAGAAAAAAATCTGTCTGGCTCACCTGGTTATTGGCGCTGTAATCGACATTTTGCGCCCAGGCCTGCAACGCATAGGTAAAAGTCAACGACCCCTGTTCGCCGAACTGTATGGTCGGGCCCGCCAGAGCCGCCGGCGCAGCGCAGGCCAAACCGATGCCGCCCAACAGGGCGCCCCATGCTTTTCTTTTCGCTATGAACGCATTCAATCTCATCTTATTTGCTCCCGCTGGTTATGGATTGGTAAGGTGCTTCGAACTTGCTGAGGTCGCCCTTGTGACAGCCGCCGCATAACTCGGCGCCGCCCTTGGGGGACTTAACCATCTGTGCGTGCGCCAAATCTTCTTTCATCAGGCGCGGATTACCCTTGTGGCAACCGACGCAGGAGTTATTGACCTTCTTGTGCTGGGTATGCCAAGGAGCTTTTGCTTCGTCCATATTGGGCGCACCGGCACGCTTTCCATTGTGGCACTTGAAGCAACTGGACGCTCCCATGCCGCAAGCATTCGCCAGCGCAATGGGCGACACCTTGCTCAATCCGTCCTGCAGCACGGTCAGGGATTCCGACCCCCAGCCTGCTGCATGCACTTCAACCGGCTCGGCCGCCCTTTCGTTGTCGGCCAGCCAGGCAACGGCAACACCGAGGAAAGTAAATATCACACTTGCCCGAAGCAGCCTCTTGAACGACCCAGATTTATTTCCGATCCTCATTTGTATTTCTCCTGGTTGGTTGCGTAGAATCTTTCTCTGGCAGGTCTTGGGTAGCCTGCTCTTTGCCCTGCAATCGATCGAGGAGCGATTGCGCCATGCCGCGCCTGATTTCCTCTTCACCCAGACCCGAGGCGCACATGCACACCGGACCCTTGGCGCGGTATTTCAGACGCGGCTGGGCTTCTGCGGCTATCGCGCTGGTTGCCGCCAACGATAGCATAACCGTCAAAATCCCGGTACAGCACTGCAATAGCACTCGGCTCATACCGCCCCCGCCTCTCAGTTCACAAAATACTTAAGCATGTTATGTGCCAGCGAAAAACATACGATGCGTCAATAAGTTACATTTCTTTAGCGGGCGAACTTTATTGCACTATCCGCTTTGCAAGGGCGTATGTTTCATAATGCAATCAGGGCTCTGCCAATACGCGCAGCGCAGTAAACCGTGCCGCCGCCGCTTCCTCTATTGCGGTTTTCAGCAACCTCCGGGATTCCCCGGACATCGCAACATTAGCCATGCTGTAAGTGAACATGCGTTCGTAGTGCTCCCGTGGCGCCACATCCACCCGCAGTTCCACATTCCAACCCGGACGCAGTGGCGCCTTGAATTCATGTGCGTAGCGACGGCTTTCTCCTGCCGGGATACGGGTGTCGAATTCCTCCTGCTTGATATCGACATCTGCTTTCCAGCCGATTACGTCGCGCGCCAACTCGACATCGGGTACACCGGGCTTGCGCAGAGAAAGCACCAGATCAATCTTGGCAACCATGTAGGTGGGTAGATGATGGCCCGCACCCTGGTTTCGTGCAACCACCTCCGCTCGGTATTTGCCTCCGTCCAGCCTGATCAGCTTCAATTCAACGGCCAGCGCCTTGCGCACCATTTCAGGGTCGTGAATGCCTCGCCACAGGTGTTTCCGGTCCGGCATATGGCAGGACTGACAAGGCCGGTCGGGTGCAAAGGAACTGCTTAACCATTGCCGGTAAGCGTCCTCTCGCAACTTGCCCGCCAACGAAGGGCCTTGCTCCGGGAACTGGTGGCAGTGGGCGCAAAAACGGCTGTCCTGAAATGCGCCCGATGCAACAAATCCGTCGTGCGGTGCATGACCGGTCGGCATGTTGCGCGGCTGCGGCGGCCCGTAGCGCCGATGCCTGCGCACGTGGCAAGCCGCGCATACCAGACCGCTGCTATCCAGATGTGGCGAGACATAGGCGGGCAGAGGCGAGGTTGGAGCATTTTTCCAGCCGCGTGCGCGGGCGACCAGCGCCTTCTGCTCGGCCAGCGGGGCATGGCAACGCAGGCAACGATTGGTTTCTTCCTGGCCAAGCAAATCGAATTGCCAGAGTATGCCCGCCCCCATGGTATGGCTGTGCAGCGCGCCTTGCCACTGCCGATACTGCTCGGCATGGCAAGCCCCGCAAGCCTCGGGGGCCAGCGAGGCTTCAAGCGAACCGAAACCAGCCGGCGGCTCTCCCTGCGGTGCCAGTGGATCGCTCCAGTGTTTTGCAAGGAAGCTGTCAACATCGGACACGGCAGGCGGTTTCTGGCCGCAACCGGCCAGGCCGAGCAACATGCCTGCGGCAGCCAGCCAGAGCAGCAGCCGTATCCGGCTCTTGAGACCGGGCAAGCCCATTACATGCAATTTCATCCCAAATAATCCATTTGGACGTAGGTCGGGCTTCAGCCCGACCGCTTCGGCAAGCTCAGGACAGGCATGTCGGGTTAAAACCCGACCTACAACCCATTGATTTTGCAATGCCTCAAGATCTAATGGATTATCTGGGTTCATGTCGGTATCACAAATAAAAAAGGCCCACGAAAATCGTGGGCCAGAAGTTTGCGGGGTTTTATCAGCCGCCGCAAGGGTTGCCTGGCAGTCCACCACCGCCGGTTGAAACCGCCTCTCCAGTCTTGTAACCTTTGTCCGCATTCACGATGGCATTTGCGTTACTGGAATGCGGGTTGGTAATGGTGCGTGCATTGACCAGAGTATTGCTTGTGGCCGGGCGCGAGAAGGACACGACATCGCTGCGCCACGCCGAATTAGCCGGCAAAATGTAATCGCCGTTCTTGTTGGTCGTGTAGGTCAGCGAGCTCCACTCGATCATCGCACCATCGTAGAAGCGGGTCGGCTTGCCGAGGATCACCGCGCCGACGACGCCGGTAATCATCGCACGGAAAGTCGTCTCGCAATAAGTGTAGATGGTGTCGCCTTCCTGGTAGGCGTTACCCTGACCGACCAACGCATAGTTTGAGCCGACGAAGCCGACCCCTTGGGTATTGGTGCCGCCCGCCAGCAAGCTGGCGAGTTGCGTTTTGGGCAAATAACTGAAGCCCTTGGTGGAATCCAGCAGGCGCGTGAACTGCAGTTGCAGCGTGCCCCACGGGTGGCCTTGGCGCGCGCCGCCGTTCTGGAAGCTCCACATGTAGTTGTTCGGGTTGAGCGGCGCACAGTATGCGGTTGTACACGCCTGGCTACCGGTGGTATCCGAATCGGTATCTTCGCCGAGCTCAACCATTTGACCGGCACTGTACTGGCCGAGGTTGCGCGCATCCCAGATGAATACGCCATCGTTCAACACGTTGGCATCGCTCGACGGTATTATTTTCAGCATATCATCCAAAGTGGCCTGCAACTGGGTGTTGTCGACCGCCAGGCTCTTGACAGAAATGGTGCCGCTGTTGGGCGCCACGCTCGCGTCTGCCTGGAAGTCGTCAGCGGTCATGCCATTGGCGTTGATCCACTGGTTGCCGCCGTTGAGAATGGCCAGGTTATTCTTGTCCACGCCCCAGTAGCGCAGGGCGTACCAGATACGGCCCTGACCCATGGCGTTGCCAGTGCTGCCTTGACCCATGGAGACGACGATCATGTCGTTTCTGGGGTCGATGTTGTATTTTTTCAGCAGCGCATCCATGGACGCGCCGTCCGGCACCATGCTCACAGACTCGATGACACCGTTGCTACGCGTCTGCGTCCACTCGCTGGACGGTGACAGGTAAGTGAACACATTGGTACCGTTCGGCTTGATATATTCCGTGCCGGCCGTCGTGCCGGCGGACACCTGCAGGATGACCAGCTTGCCGGGGATGCCGGCGGGTCGCTGGTTAGCCCAGTCGTCTTTCCAGCGCTTGAGAGTCGCGGCGGTAATCAGGCCGTTGACGTTGGCGTTGTAATCATCTGCAGAAACCTGCGCGATTTCCGCAGGCGTATTGACCTTGAACACCACTCCATTCACGGTATTGTCACTGCCCCCGCCACCGCTACAGCCGCCAAGCAGCAGACTTGCCGCCATGGCGGACATTGCCACTAATCTCATGTCGATTCGATATTGCATAGCTGACCCCTCCAGTTAACCACCGTTACACCCAGGCGAATACGCCTACTTTTCTACTCCAAATTTCGCAACTACTCAGGTACTGCCGCTTTTCCCCTTCCCCCTTGCAAGGGGAAGGCAGGGATGGGAGTAGAAAGGTGGTGTAAAAGTACTTTGCGATAATTCCACCCTCCCACCCCCATCCTAACCTTCCCCCTTGCAGGGGGAAGGGACTGGCGTTGCGGCTATTTTCGAGCATACTACTTTGTCCTGAGTCGTTGCCGAATTTCAAAAACCCGAGCACCGCAACAAATTGCTAGACCTTGACCACGACGGGAAGTGCGTCGCCCTCAAGCTTGTCCAGCAAGGCCGAGTAATCATCCGCCATGAAATGCTCCTCCACCTCTGCGCCAGCCCGGCGCAAGGCTCCGGCCAGTTCCGGCAATGCTGCCCGATCCGCGTGCGGATGGATGAGCAGCACCTTTTTCTTTTCGCTCATACGAAATACACCATGTCGCTGTTGATAATCCGCTCCGCCAGACCATCCATGTCCCGATCCAGACGCGCCAGCGGCACTTCGACGAACTCCAGGGCTTCCAACTGCTCGGCAGCTTCAGGCGCATCCGGCATCTCCCCCCAGACGGCAACCGTTACCTGATCGTCCAGCAGGGTAAGGCCTGTGGCCATACGCAGTGCTTCTACCTTTTTGCTGATCGGCACCACCAGTATACGTTTCTGTGCACTCATGTCTGCTCCTCAGAAAACCAGCACCTTGTCGCAGAGCCGCACCAGTTCCGCATTCTGGGTCTGGCCGCCGACCACGATCCGGTCGGCCAAAGCAGAAATATCGAAAGCACCGCCAGCATATTTTTTGGCGCTATGCTCGCACAGCGCAACGCTGTTTGGCCTGGCCTGCGCGCGTTCGACAAAACCGGCATCGGCCAGCAGCATTACACCCGTATCGGTAAGGAAGCATTTGGTTTCCCACTCCCTTGCACGCGCCGCATCAATCAGGCCCGTCGCAATGGGCAGATAGGCGGCATCGGTCACCACGATTCCCAGTTTCACCGGTCAAGTCTTCCTGATTTTCCAAACAAAATTGCCGCCCTCGTCATCGCGCTCGAACACATCGTTGCCCTCTGATTCGCACATTGCCACGATAGACTCACCCGAAGACGGATTATCGAACACCAGGGTCAACACATTACCGCTCTCCAGCTTTTGCAGCGCTTTCTTCGTGTACATTTGCGGGTGCGGGCAGGAATAGCCGGTCACGTCAAGCCGCCATTCGCCATCACCGGTCTGCTGAAAACTCATTGCCATCTTAACTCTCCTTTTGATTCATTATTGCCGATGCCGCCGCAATTGCCAGCGGTCGCCGCATCACAGGCCGCAGCCACCTTCGCGCGACATCTTCCAGTCCATCCAGCGGGTGAATACTTTCACGCCCACATACCCCCCTCCCACCATGCCGAGCAGGAATATCCAGCCACTGGGGTCGCCGTTGGTCACTGTAGCAAAAAAAGCGCCGATGTTGCAGCCCATTGCCAGGCGCGCGCCGATGCCCATGAAGATACCGCCGGCGATGGCGAAGGCTGCCGTTTCCAGGGTAGGGAGCTTCCACTTGAACTCACGCCGGGCCAGCGCCAGCATGGCGGCGCCCAAAATAATCCCGATCGACATAAAGCCGGGCGCATTCAGCAGAGGATTGGGCAGCCCGTTATCCAAACCGAAGAAAATACTGTCCATCATGCTGAATCCAAGCTTGTCCAGCACCCATCCGCCCCATTGCGCCTCCTGGGTGGTGATATACCAGTAACCGGGGTCAAATACGGTGTCCTGAATCGACAGGCCCTGGGTGTAACCCATGGCGGTAAGCAGCTCGCCGAAGTTGAATATGTCATAGTACTCGCGCAACACGCCGGTCACCCACATGTGCAGACCCGCCAAGACACCCAGACCAGCGCCAGCGATGGCGGTATTTTTGGAACTGATGCACATGGACCACATGCCGGTCAGTTCATCGGAGAAAGTAAGATTGGTTTTGCCGCTCTTGCGCAAGTAACCCTTGCGATAATAAAAAACGTACAGCGCGACCAGTATTGCCAGCACGGGCAGGATAGCATTCAGAAAAGTGTTGACGAACAGGGTTGCTGCGACTGATTCTGCCACGCTCATGGACTCGGCCAGGGTCTGCCCTTTCAAGTCCCAGATATAACCGGCGGTAAACAGGTCGAACCAACCTTGGGTAACCGTCAGCGATTCCGGCATATCTTTGGCGGCAGCGGATTCGGTCCATGCCGCTGGCGTTAATCCGTCCAGCCAGCCACCTCCCGTAACGACCAGTGCCTGGGAAAACGAAATGGAAAAAATGACCAGCGCCGAGTTGAGGTTACCCTCGCCCGCCTTGTAAAGCGAACCCGAAGCGCACCCCCCGGTAAAGACAAATCCAAACCCGAAAACAAGGCCGCCAATCAGGACATGCCAGCCGAGCGAATGCGCGTGAAAGGTGCTGTAACCGCTCAGTGTAACCAGCGCGGCAATAAGCGCATAAAGGGCAACCGCAATCATCATGCCGACCGCCATGCGCGGCACTTTCACAGCGAACAAGTCCCTCACCGCCGCTGCCATGCAAAAACGGCCATATTGCAAAAGAATGCCGTAGGCCACACCAAACCACACGTAGACGAGCAAATACAGAAAGCGCGTATCGATAGACAACGCCCACAACGAACCCGCTGCAACAGCCAGCAAAATGGCTGCCGAGTATAGCTTGTGGCGATACTGGCCCATCCAGCTTGCATTGCCCATCGTGGCTGCCTTCGCACTCACGGTCATATCTCCATGCCCTTCTATTCGTCAGTCAGTCACTGTTGAACTGCACATCCCTTGTTTCACGCAAACCCCTTGCGCAAATAAAGCCGCCAGCAATCCCGCTCCCGCAGCGTCAACAAGTGCGAGCAAAGCAAAGCTTCCGCCAAAAAAGGAAACGCCTCCACCGCTGCGGGGTTATCGGACACAATCTCGACCACATCACCCTCGCCGACCTGCGCAAGTATTTTTATGATCAGCAACTGCGGTCGCGGGCATACTGCCCCCATGCAGTCGATCACACGAACCACATGCACCCGGCCAATGCCGGGCAAATCTTCTTCGCGCGCCAGTGACGGCTCATGCTTGTCACCACGACCAAACAACCCGCTCAACCACTCCATGATTTCCTCGCTGCATGCTTGAGCAGTCAAGTTTAGCGAAGCACAAGCCATGCCAGCGCTCACTTAACACAATCAATCAATCGGTTATAAAAAACCCCAGCAATTAGCCTGCGAATAAATTGCAATCCACTTTGGCGCAAACTGTATCAAGTGGCTTTTTGCAATCCATAATTGAGGGGCGCATGCCTGACCGCAATCGCTTGGAGTATCCGACAGCCGAAACTCGATGACTACGCCAACCGCGCAACACCCGCAGGGAGAAACGTGATTCTACTGCTCCACTCTTGCTGAATATTGTTCAGGCTTGTGACGCAGTGCCGTAGCCCGCATGAAGCGCAGCGAAATGCGGGAAAGAAGCCGAGCACTGCCATATTGATCCCCGCATTCTACTTTGTTCCATGCGGGCTACTTGCTGCGCCAACCTCTTGAATACCTCTCCAAGGTGCGGACGCAATTGAGCGTACAAAATTTTCTATTGAAGGGCAACTACTCAGGCCGAAGCAGTGTGCTCGAAAATAGCCACAACGCCAGTCCCTTCCCCCTGGAAGGGGGAAGGTTAGGATTAACCAGCGACTTGGCTGCAGTTTTTTGCAGCCTAGTCGAATGGCTAGTTGTTTCATCGAGGGGGTGGAAGGGTGGAGTCATCGCAAAGTGTCTTTATACCCCACCTTTCTACCCCCATCCCAGCCCCCTGCAAGGGGGAAGGAGAAAAGCGGCAGCACCCGAGTAGTTGCATTTAACCCAGATAATCCATTTGGACGTAGATACTCTGTTCGAAGGCAAGCATTTTTTCAGTATTTTTCGCACTTTCAACCTCAAGCTGGAATAGCGTAAAAACGGGTGTTGTCGAACGGCTTGTCGTGTTTCAACATGCCGTGTATCGCATGCAGCAACTT
>JAUYJO010000100.1 GCA_030700315.1 Gallionella sp. | reverse complement strand
GTGCTGGTGGTGCGTCCGCAGCCCGGGCAGGCGACTACCATCGGCGCGAAGGCACGCAAACCCATGGTCTGCAATATTTCCTGCGCCACCACCACTTCCTGGGTGCGCGAGCCACCGGGTTCGGGCGTCAACGAAATGCGTATCGTGTCGCCGATGCCTTCCTGCAACAGCACCGCGAGCGCCGCCGTGGAGGCGACGATACCCTTGGAGCCCATGCCCGCCTCGGTCAGGCCGAGATGTAGCGCGTAGTCGCATTGCAGCGTCAAGGCACGGTACACCGCGATCAAATCCTGCACCTCGCTGACCTTGCAGGAGAGCACGATGCGCTCATGCGCCAAGCCGAGCTGTTCGGCGCGTTGGGCGCTTTGCAGCGCCGAGGCAATCAGCGCGGCGCGCGTCACTTCGCGCACATCTTTTGGCTCGGGCAGGCGGGAATTTTCGTCCATCATGCGCACCACCAAGTTCTGGTCGAGGCTGCCCCAGTTCACGCCGATGCGCACCGGCTTGGCGTAGCGTACTGCGGCCGCGATCATGATCGAAAACGGGTCTTCATCGCTGCGGTTGCGCCCGACATTGCCGGGATTGATGCGGTATTTCGCCAGCGCCTGCGCGCAATCTGTAAACTCGGTAAGCAGGCGATGCCCGTTGTAATGGAAATCGCCGATCAGCGGAACATCGCAACCCATGCTGTCCAGGTGTGAGCGTATCTGCACCACGGCAGCAGCGGCCTCGGGGGTATTCACCGTGATGCGCACCAGCTCGGAGCCAGCCTCGGCCAGTTCGAAAATCTGTCGCGTGGTCGCGTCTACGTCGGCGGTATCGGTGTTGGTCATGGACTGCACCACAATCGGCGCACCGCCGCCCAGCATCACTTTGCCGATCAGCACGCGTTGCGACGGGCGGCGCATGGCTAGAACTCCGCTCATGTTATTCCAGCGTCAGCCGCGCCACTTCGGTCGCAGCGTTGATATGAGGGGTCAAGTCGATCTGCTTGCCGCGATAATAAAGCCGCACCGATGCGGCACGACCGATCACCAGCGCAAAAGGTGATTGGCCATTCATACGCAATTCGCTGCCACTCGGGTTGACCTGCGACAGCAGCACCTTATCATCCTTGTCTTTGATTTCCACCCAGGACTCATCGCCGAACACCAGGCGCAGCGCGGCGTTTTGTGGCAACACGGCAGGCGTGCCTGCCGGTTGAATTTTTACCTCGGGGATTTTTGCCTCTGGGATTTTCACCTCCGGGATTTCCACCTCCGGGGGTTTTGTTTCCGAAGTTTTCGTCACAGGAGTTTTTGTTTCAGGAGTTTTCGTTTCCGGAGCTTTCGTCTCTGGAATTTTTGGGACATCCTGGGAAGCCGGGGGCTTGTCAGCCGCAACAAGAGGGCGCGCCGCTTCTGGCAAAGGAGGCGCTGCCGCGTCGGCGGAAGGCATCCTGCCTGCCTCAAAAATGGGTTGTACTGGCACAGGGTGCATATTTTCAGGCGAGGGATCAGGCATCTCAACCTGCGTTTCCTTCAGTTTTGTGGGCGGCGCCGTGAAATGCCATACCGCAAATGCGACGACCAGCACCGCCAACAGTAACGCGATGGCCAGCCACACCAGGTTTTGCCGCCGTGGCGCATAAGCGTCGGGAAACGGCGCTTCGACAGAGTCCGGCATCAATGGCTGGGTAGGTGCGCTTGTCTTGGGCAGCGCCGCCAATAAGGGCTGCTCGTCGAGTTGCAATATCTTGGCGTAGCTGCGCACGAAGCCGCGCACGAACGCCATCTCGGGCAAATTCCGGTAATCCTCGGCCTCCAGCGCCTCGATCTGGCGCGGGGCGAGCTTGGTCTGATTGACTACGTCGGTGATGCTCAGGCCGAGGCGCTCGCGTGCCTCGCGCAGCGTCGTTCCCAAGGAAATCGCCGCTGAAACCGCTGCTGCCGGCGCAGGGCTTTCACCTTGCACGCTGCCGTTTTCGGTGGGCTGCTCCATTATTCCCCTTGTATCAGTAATCGGGTTTCGCGCGCATCGGGGAAGCGCTTGCGCAACTGCATGGTATAACTCGCTTCGGAATTGCGGTCGCCAACCTTGCGCTCGATGCGTACTGCCAGCCAGAGTTGCTCGGCCGTCAGGCTGTCCGATTTTTCCGAAAATTTAGCCAAATATTTTTTGGCAGCGGTGTAATCGCCATTATCAAAACTCAATTCCGCCATCGCCAGCAACGCTTGCGGCATACCGGGCTGCACCTGCAACGCGCGTTGCAGAAACTCCTCGGCATCTTTGCGGTCGCCCGCTTTCTTCGAGCATAACCCGGCATTCAGGTAGGCGCGCTCCGGCGTTCCGTATAAAGGATTTTTTAATGCCGCCATAAAATGCGGGACCGACTCTTTTTCCTTGCCGCGCTGGCACAGAAACCAGCCATAGTTGTTGTGTGTTTCGGAATCGTTTCCGTCGAGGCGCAGGCTTTGCTGGAAATTTTCCTCTGCCTCCTTGTACTCGTGCAACGCCATACGGATCAGGCCGCGCACGCTATAGGCCGGCGCGTAGTTCTGGTCGGCCTGCAAGGCTATGTCTATTTCGCCCAACGCAATCCCCATTTGCGCGCGCTCGTAATACATACCCGCCAGTTCGGTATGCACCTTTGCGATGGCGCGCGACTTGGCCTGCTCGGGGGTGGCCTGACCGCCGCCTGATGGTGTGCTGCAGCCAGTCAGAATGGCCAACGAAAACACCAGGGGGGAAAATAACGCAATCCATTTTTTCATCGGTTTACCTCGGCTATTTTATTCATGCAAGGCCATCGGGCGCTGCCCGACCCGCCGGGTCTTATCCTGCACCAGCCCGGCCAGTTGCCCACAGGCTGCGGCAATATCGTCGCCACGCGTTTTGCGCGTGGTGGCGACAATGTCCGCCTGCATCAGCACATCGCGAAAACGCTGCATGGCCTCCGGCCTAGAGCGCCGGTAATGCGTCTGCGGGAACGGGTTGAATGGGATCAGGTTGAACTTGCACGGCACGTCGCGCACCAACTGCACCAGTTCGCGCGCCTGCTGCACACTGTCGTTCACGCCGTCCAGCAGCACATATTCGAAGGTGATGAAATCGCGCGGCGCTTTCTCCAGATAGCGCCGGCAAGCGGCCAGCAATTCCTTGAGCGGATATTTCTGGTTGATCGGCACCAGCACGTCGCGCAACGGGTCGTTCGGCGCATGCAGCGATACCGCCAGCGCGACCGGGCATTCGTCGCGCAACCGGTCCATCGCCGGCACGATGCCGGAAGTCGACACCGTCACGCGGCGGCGCGACAGGCCGTAGGCATGGTCGTCCAGCATCAGGTGCAGCGCGCTCACGGTATGGTCGAAATTCAGCAGCGGCTCGCCCATGCCCATCAGCACCACGTTGCTGATCCGCCAGTTGCCCTCGGCATCCTTGCCCAGTTCATGGTTCGCCCACCACAACTGGCCGATGATCTCGGCAGTTGAAAGGTTGCGGTTGAAACCCTGCTTGCCGGTCGAGCAAAACGCGCAGTCCAGCGCACAGCCCGCCTGCGTCGAGACGCACAACGTGCCCCGCTCCGCCTCGGGTATGAACACGGTCTCCACCGCGTTGCCGGTGCCCATGTCCAGCAGCCACTTGCGTGTGCCGTCGTCGGACAGTTCTTCGCGCACCACCTTCGGCGCTTGCACGCAGGCGATCTGTTTCAGTTTTTCGCGCAGCGACACCGCAAGGTCGCTCATCGCATCGAAATCGGACTCCCCGGCCTTGTAAATCCAGCGCAGCACCTGCTTGGCGCGGAACGGCTTCTCGCCATGTTCCGCGAACCAGGCAGTCAATTGCGCCACATCAAAGTCGAGGAGATTTTGTTGCATTTACGTTATTGTTTAGCGGGAATAAACATTCAGCGCAGGGAAGAAATATGCGATTTCCACTGCCGCCGTTTCAGCCGCATCGGAGCCGTGCACCGCATTCGCGTCGATGCTGTCGGCGAAATCGGCACGGATCGTGCCCTTGTCGGCCTTCTTCGGATCGGTAGCGCCCATCAGGTCGCGGTTCTTCAGGATCGCGCCTTCGCCTTCAAGCGCCTGAATCATCACCGGCCCGGAAATCATGAAACTGACCAGATCGTTGAAGAACGGGCGGGCAGCATGCACGGCGTAAAAGCCTTCCGCTTCGGCGCGCGACAATCGCACCATGCGTGCGGCAATGATCTTCAGGCCGGCATTTTCAAAGCGGGTGTAAATCTGGCCGATGACATTCTTGGCCACGGCATCGGGTTTAATAATCGACAGGGTACGTTCAACAGCCATGCTTTTTCTCCAAACAATTAAGGGTTAATCAGAAATTTCGAGCTTGAGATTCTATCAGGGTTTGCATGCGCTGTCCCAGATGTAGCACCCGCCACAAAAGATGAAAGGCCTTGTCGAAACCCTGTGAATATCCGCAAGGGCAATTGCATCAGGGCTGCAGCAGCCCGCTATTTGCCGCAAATTATGTAAGGGATTCAGAAATTGTAAAAGTACCTTTTATGAACTGGGGGGTGGGTTTCGTAGGTCGGGATTCATCCCGACAGAGCGCCGCATAACCCAACCCCGTCGGGATGAACACCGACCTACATCATCGTGAGGTTCATGACCAAATGGTGCGTTTGTGATTTCTGTCTCCCTGAGCGCTAATAGATAAGCCTGAGGCCAGCAAACAGAATATCCAACACAAATACCACCAACAAGGCCCTGATAACCGCCTTAATGGCCGCTTGGGGTACGACGGAAAAAGTTGTTCCTGCCGAGATGCCATGAAAACAGGCGATTGTTGAGATCATCAAGCCAAACACCAGGCTTTTCAAAATTCCGCCTATCCATAGCCAGGGATTAACCAGTTCAACAAAATGATGCAGTTGATCCAGGAATAAAACATCCTGGAAAATCGCGCTCACGGCCAGCCCGCCAACAACAGCCACTATTTGAAAGTAAGCGGTCAACACAATCACCGACAAGGTTACCCCGAGGATTCTGGGCACTACCAGGAAATCCAGCGGCGAAACGCCCATGCGCTCCAGACTGGTGATTTCGCCGTCAATTTTCATCAAGGCCAACTCTACCGCAATGGCGGATCCGCTTCTGGCGATGATGATAATCGCCGCAAATAACGGCCCGACTTCCCATATGATTACCCAGGCCATGACCTTGACCACCAAAGAGCTATCCCCGCCCGCGATAGAGAAAGTTTGTGTGGAGACTATTACTCCCAGCAAAAGGCCGATGAAACCGATAATGTGCAGCGCCTCGTTGCCGCTAAAAAATATTTGGCGATAAAGGCATCTTCTGATCGGCTCGATACGCAGCACATGCCAGTTTGACAAGCCATGCGCCAGCAACCATGCGTACCCGGACATTACCAGGAAGCCATACAGCAGTTTACTTCCGGCAAACCTCAACATCACTGCGACCCGTGGAATCCTGCTGCCGGATTTTCCTGCAAGGCCTTCATATATGCGCGAACTTCTTCGGCGTTTTGCGCATTTCCCATTGCCTCGCTGACGGCCAATGCGCGCGCATAATAATGCAGAGCCATGCTCGCCGCGCCAGCACGTTCATGCGCAACACCCAGACGCAGCAGATCAAGGCGGATTTTGCCGGGAACCCCCAGCTTCTGATCTATCGTATAAGCCTGCTGAAACGAGTGAATGGCGCTCGTGTGATCCTCTTTCGCCAAACTGATCTCGCCAGACAGGCGGTATGCGTTCGCCAGCTCCATTTGTTGCGAACCCGAATTCAACGCAACCACAGCCTCATCGGCAAATTTCAGCGCTTCATCGAGGTGGCTATCGCGCTGCGCCATCTGGGCGCGCAACAGCAATAGTGAACCGGAAACGGGGCATTTTTTCTGACAATAGACCTCCCCCTTTGCTATCCATGCCAAGGCCAAAAAATACTGATTGCCTTCAAAATATAACTGGCTTTTCAATGCCGCAGCGGCTGCCAGCGTAGCGGGTGGATAGGGTGGTTCCGGTTCGGAAAATAAAATATCCAAGTGATGGTGAGCTTGCCAGGGATACGCCAGTTCGCGAAAAACGCGTGCCAGGTTAAATCGCATGGCTGCAATTTCTGGCGTATTCTCGACTGACGCATTGATGCGCAATGCTTGCAGGTAATGGGCCTTTGCACTCTCATACTCGTCTTGAAGGAATGCGGTATCGGCACGCGCACTCAACTTTTGCGCTTGCTCGCTGCGAAAGTTTGGTTTTTCTGGCGCACTTCCGCATGATGCCAGCACCAGGCAAAACAGCAAGGGCAAGCCGCGGTTATTTCGGCGGCGCATGGGTAACACCATAGCTATCCATAGGCAGGATTGTTGCCTTTTGCGGCTCCATCATATTTTGTATGGGCCAGGAATCCTTGGCGGAATTGATGATGTTGCGCGCATCCTCAGCGGCCATGCGGCCATCATGAAGCATGGGAGGAACGCTTTCCACAGAGGACGCCGTGACTTTCCCGATGTCCAAAGCGACACCGTGAAAACTGTCCAGCAATACATTGGCTTTGTCCAGCAGGATGTTTGTTTTGACCAGCAATACGTTGGTCTTGTCCAGCGCCGTGCTGGAGTTATCCAGCACCTTGCCCAGCTTGAGATTTTCTTCGGCAATGGCATCCTGTGTCTGTTGTATGAGTGCGGATACACCCTGTCCGGTTTTTTCAAACCTCAGGGCAACCTTTTGGGCATTGCTTATCAATCCATCAGGCTGATTGAGCAGTGTGGTGGTAGTTTGAATATTTTCCAGAATGGGTTTAAAGCGTTCGACCAATTCATGCGCCAACTCGTCCACGCCCAATTGCCGTTCAAAGGGAAGCATCTCGTCGGCTTCCAGATTGGGCTGATCTTTCTGTCCCGGCACAATCTCCAGCACAGTATCTCCCAATAATCCCTGCTCGACCAGGCGCACCTTCGCGCCACGGCGGATATGCAGCAAATACTGATTGTCTACGAAAAACTGAACCTCAACAATGCCATCACTCTTCAATGCAACCCCCAGCAACTTGCCAACTTTGAAACCGTGCAGCCTCACCTCCATGCCTTTGCGGATCATGCCGGCATCGCTGGCTTGAAATCTAAATTTGGTTGTGCTGGCAAACATCCCCTGTTCGAACGCTACAACGAAGAACAGCAAAAGCAATGCGCCCAACCCGACAAAGGCGAACAAACCCACCTTGCGTTCCAGGACAGCCAGGCGGCTATCGTGAGCGGCAAACAATTTCATTGTCTGGTCAAAGGATGAAAGTTTGGTTTGCATTTGTATGCGTGTTCGAATGGGTGTCGTAGTCCAAATAGATTGCGGTATGTGCCGGGGAATAGCGGCGGTAGAAATCATCAAAGCGCCGGACTTGCTCGATCTCGGCCTTGAATACTCCCTCCAGTATCGAATCGTAAACCATGACTCGCGGATTCATCAAAGCGGAACGCACAAAACCAGCCAGACGCCGCTGATAGGTAGACAGCTTAATGGGTAATTGGGTCAAAAATTCTTGCGTCTCAATTTCGCTCAATCCGCACAATTCGAACAGTTCGACGATATGTCTCCCGGTAGATTCCGTCAACAAACCGTGATAACTGACCGGCAACAACAAATTTTCGTCAATGCTGATGTTGTTCAACAGCCCGCCATCCTGGGAAACGATAGCGGTTTCCGGCGGGCGCAGAAGCAGGTCAAGAAACTTGGCCTTATCCTCCTCGGAATGCGCGATCACCTTATAGCGATAGCCCCGATCGAGCTCGAACAACAACCGCGTCGAGCGGTTGTTTCGATCCCGCCAGGTAAATTCCCATTGATCTTTTTGCGTTACCTTATTCAATACACTGCCCGCCTATAGTTGTTGGTGTGCAATTGTTGGGAATGGATATCAGAACGCCGGCCGGAAAATTGTTTTTTGGGGGATGTGGAAGGTGGGTTAAAACTCCGCCTGCATAAATTTCGGCTTGGACAGCGCCGGGTTCTGCGCGAAGTAGCGTTTGATACCCCCCAAAATCGCATTGGCGATTTTCATCTGGTAGTTTGCGTCGTTCAAGCGCCGCTCTTCTCTGGGGTTGCTGATGAAGGCGGTTTCGATCAGGATGGACGGGATGTCCGGTGATTTCAGCACGGCGAAGCCGGCCTGTTCGACCTGGCCGCGGTGCAGGTCATTGATATCGCCCAGTTCGCTTAGCACATGCTTGGCCAGCTTCATGCTGTCGTTGATGGTGGCGGTCTGCGACAAATCCAGCAGGGTGCGCGCCAGGTGCGGGTCTTTCACCGCGAGGTTCACGCCGCCGATCAGATCCGCCTCGTTTTCCTTTTTTGCCAGCCAGCGCGCGGCGGCGCTGGTCGCGCCGTGTTCGGAGAGCGCGAACACCGATGAGCCGCGCGCGTCCGGTTTGATGAAGGCGTCGGCGTGTATCGAAATAAACAAATCGGCATTCACCTTGCGCGCCTTGGCGGCACGTTCGCCAAGCGGAATGAAGTAGTCGCCGTCACGTATCAGCACGCCGCGCAGATCCGGCACGCCATCCATCAATATTTTCACTTTGCGCGCGATGGCCAGCGTGACGTTTTTTTCGCGCGAACCTCTCCTGCCGATTGCGCCGGGGTCTTCGCCGCCATGCCCGGCATCGATCGCGACTATCAGCGTGCGGGCGCGCAGCTCGGGGATGTTTTTGTGAGGGGGAGTTACGGCTGGCGGCGGGAGGTCAACTTTGCCGGTATCCGGCTTGATGCCTGGCCCCGGTTTTTCTTCGGCAGGCGCTTCAACCGCGGCCTGACTGGTTGCGGCTGGCGCACTGGCAGCTTGCGCATCCGATACTTTGGGTGGTTCGAGCAAGGCCATCAGCGGGTCGGGTGGCTGCGTGGGGTAAACGTCCAGCACCAGGCGGTAGCCGTATTCGCCAACCGGTCTGAGGACGAACAGTTGCGGCTTGACCTCGCTCTTCAAGTCGAGCACCAGGCGCACCACACCGGGTTTGAATCGCCCGACGCGCACGCTTTTGATGTAGGGATCATCTTCGCCGACCAGCTTGGTCAGGCCGTTGAGCGTGTCGCCGAGATCGACATCTTCCAGGTCGATGACCAGGCGTTCCGGATTGCTCACGGTAAACATGTTGTGGCGGATGGCCTGTTTTGATTCCAGTGTCAGGCGCGTGTAATCCTGTGCCGGCCAGACGCGCGCCGCACTGACGGCGACCGCCGCGTGTGCCTGTTGCGGCAACCAGCAGAGGATCATGAGTATTGCGAGTTTCAAAGCCCTGCTAAGCATTGCTTGCCCATTTCCGTGTTGGCATGGATTGCCGCATTGCGGCCTTGCGCCAGAATCTCGAACGCAATTTCCACGTCTGCATGAGGAATCAATCCCTGCGCTTTTTCCGGCCATTCGATAAAAAAAACATTGCGCCCGTCGAACTCATCGCGAAAACCGGCCGCCTCCCATTCTTCCGCATCGTGAAGACGGTACAGGTCGAAGTGGCGCAAGTCTAACCCGGCGGCCCGGTACGGTTCAACCAGTGTGTAGGTGGGGCTTTTTACCCGCCCGATATAACCCAGCGCATTCAACGTACCGCGCACCAACGTGGTTTTGCCCGCGCCCAGATCGCCGCGCAGATAGATCACCATGCCGGGTTTTAGTTGCGTGGCGAGGCGTTGCGCAAGCGCGAGGGTCGCGTTTTCATCGGCGAGAGCGATACTGGTTCGGCTATCATCCGGACTATGCAAAACGAAGTTCCCCAATCGATAAATTACACCGCGCTTGCCGCGCAGATATGCGCATGGGCGCATGAGCTCGGCTTCCAGGCCGTGGGCATCAGCGACACCGATCTTTCGGCGGCGGAAGCCGGTCTGCTTGAATGGCTCGCACTCGGTATGCACGGCGAGATGGATTATATGGCAAAACATGGCACCAAACGCAGCCGTCCGGCGGAGTTGCTGCCCGGTACGCTGCGGGTGGTTTCGCTGCGCATGAACTATATGTCGCCCGATGCGCGCGACAGTTGGCAGGTGCTCGCGGAAGGCGGGCGCGCCTTCATTTCGCGCTATGCGCTGGGGCGCGATTACCACAAGGTGATGCGCAACCGTCTGGCGAAACTGGCGGAAAAAATCCGCGCCGAGGTTGCCGAATTTGAAGGGCACAATTTTGAAGGGCGGGTCTTTACCGATAGTGCGCCGGTTATGGAAAAGGAGCTGGCGCGCAAGGCTGGCTTGGGTTGGCGCGGCAAGCACACTTTGTTGCTGTCGCGCGAACACGGCTCACGATTTTTTCTCGGCGAGATTTATTTGAACCTGCCGCTGCCGGTCGACGAGCCGCAGCAGGAGCATTGCGGAACCTGCACGCGCTGCATAGCCATCTGCCCAACGCAGGCCATCATCGCGCCGTATCGCGTCGATGCGCGCCGCTGCATTTCCTATCTGACCATCGAGCTCAAGGGCAGCATTCCCGTCGAGCTGCGCCCGCTGATCGGTAACCGCATCTATGGTTGCGACGACTGCCAGTTAATCTGCCCGTGGAACGGTTTTGCGCAGGTCAGCGCCGAGCCGGATTTCGCGGTGCGCTACGGGCTGGACGACATGTCGTTGGCGGAGTTGTTCGCGTGGGACGAGGCCGAATTCACCAGCAAGCTGGCCGGTACCGCGATCTATCGCATCGGCCACGAGCAGTGGCTGCGCAACATCGCCGTCGCCCTGGGCAATGCGCCGCAGAGTGCCGCCGTGATCGCAGCCTTACAGTCGCGCGCGGAGCATCCGTTGGAGATGGTGCGGGAGCATGTGGCCTGGGCGCTGGCACGGCAGACAAATTAACTGCCCCGGCAAGGCTGGGGTTTCCTCATCCCCCCGCGTATCGCCTCAAATAACCTTCAGCTCCTTTGGATCAAATACCACATATTTGCTCGTGCGACAAAGGCTCTGGTATTCTTTGCGCTTGATTTTGGTTGAGCCAAAAAATTGTGGAAGCCGTATCTCACGGTCAGATTGGCTTCTCGGCAGAGCCGGGTGTTATTCATCCTTTCAGCCAACTGTGGATCCGGCATTGCTGGTTGCCGGGCCACGTTGTGGTCATCCCAAGGCGCTAGTTGAGTATCGGAGGGTCTATGGTTTTACCCGCAAGATGTGGGAAACAAACCCACAACCATGTGGCCAGCTATCGGTGTTGGAGTGCGTTTCTGGGAGGTGAATTCGGTGTTCTGAGAAGGTTTCTCAGTCCCAGCGTTCGAGACAAGATACGCAGGCAAATCGACAAATCCCAGAAGTGGATCGGGACACTCGGGGCGGCCGCCCGCATGCGCGATCCAAACGACGCCACAAGATATTTCGTCGGACCATTTCGCGTGCGATCCGAGGACGCCTTTGTCGAGTTGGAGATCAAGGTCCAACTGTCGTGGGATCAGACGCGCCACTATCGAGGCAGTAAGCTGTACTATCGTGTGGAGCCCCACCATCACTTCAGCGAACCGGAATGCATCTTTTTCTGGCTCCATCACAATGGTTGCCCGGAGCGGCTGCGTTTGGTGATTCCCGAGTCGGCACGCGTATCGGGATGGATCATGCTGCGCCTGGATGTTTTGCCTTTGGCGGAAGGCGCCGTGGAGCTGCTCCACTGTCAATTAGCGAAGGCCGGTGGTCCTCATGACATGCTCGACAGGGCTGCGGTGTTGCACGCAATGAAGCTTCATACGGATCAAGAGGTAGTACAGAGTATCGCCAGTGGTCGGCCGTTCTTGGATCATTACCCTCAGGCTCTTTCGATGGAGATACAACCGAACTGCAATCTGACCTGCGCTCATTGTCCTACCCATGGAAAGCCCGAGCTCCATATGGAATGCAATAGCATGAAAGAGATGGATGTCGGGTTGTTGGCCAAGATCGCCCACGAGGTATTCCCCCATGTGGATTGTGTGAACCTGGTTGGACGAGGCGAACCGCTCTATGTAAGCGACCAACTGTGGCGTGAG
Organism: Gallionella sp.; assembly: GCA_030700315.1. GTDB lineage: Bacteria > Pseudomonadota > Gammaproteobacteria > Burkholderiales > Gallionellaceae > Gallionella. Next base: position 6,196 of record JAUYJO010000100.1, on the reverse strand, counting down.
TTGATCAATCATCTGACCCGATACGGCGCAATGTTGGTCGTTGTCACCAACGGAACCTTCATTCGGCGCCGTATCACGGCTGAGGTCTTGCCGCTTATCGAAACGCTGTCGGTGTCGATCGATGGGGCAAATCCAGAGACGTTTGCCCGGAATCGTGGCGGTGCGAGCTTCAACCGCGTGATCGAGGCGATCGCTTATTTTCACGACTTGCGAAAGCGGGCGTGTCTGCCGCGGCGTCCGAAACTCAGCATTTCCTGGACGATCAAGAAAAATAATGTTGCCGAACTTCCCGGCTTCGTGCGGTTCATGTCGCAATTCGAGCCGGACAAATATTTCTTTCGCTATATGGTGCTTTGCGAGGAACTGGAGCAAGATCAGTCGTTACTGGACGATCCGCAAGCAGCCAATGGATATTTGCAAGACGCTTATGCTTTTCTGGAGGAGCAGGGCGTCGAGATAGTTCGCCCACCCCTGTTCAATACTGTTTCCCGGAAAGAGCCCGAGGCTGAGACGTCGTGCGCATCGAACGTCGCCGCTCCGGCTGACGCCAGCGGCCGCGAGCGTATGCGTCGGTGCCCCCACATGTTTGCCGAGGGAGCTATCCTTGCTGGGGGAGCGATCATGTCGTGCCAAGCCTATTTCGCTGAAGCGGTAGGCAATCTGACCACGGAACCAGATTACATGTCCGTGTGGTCAGGACAACGGATGCAAAGCCTGCGTGCCGGCCTCAACACGGGAAACGAATGGGGGCAGTGCGGTGAATGCTGGATCAGCCAAATGCGATGCTATGCACCGGAGACAGAACAATCCGAACAGCAAATCTACTCCCAAGAGCAGTTAACGTCGCTGACCATGAAAGCATGGGACCTTCGCAATTGCACGAGACGGTGATGCGTGCAATAAGCGTCGACGCGTTTATTCTCGGCAAACATTGGCTCGTCCCCACACCCGGTTAGTAAATAAACCGCTCGCACAACTCCTCCAGATTCAATTCACACAAAATCTGCTCCAGCCTTTGCTGCGCATTTTTTCTCGGTGCATCCGCGCGGCGTGCGATAATCAATTCATTCTTCATCGAGTGCTCCCAGCCGACCAGTTCCGTTACCGTCACCTGATAGCCATGCGCCTCCAGCAGCAAACAGCGCAGCACGTTGGTGAGGTGGCTGCCGAACTCGCGGGTATGAATCGGATGACGCCATATTTCCGAAAGCTGGGTTTTGCCGAACGACTGGTTTTTGTGCTTGTTCAGCATGGCGGAAACTTCGGCCTGACAGCAAGGTGCCAGCACGATGAATTTCGCCTGCTTGTGCAGCGCAAATTTGATCGCGTCGTCGGTGGCGGTGTTGCAGGCGTGCAGCGCGGTGACCACGTCGATTTTCTCTGGCAGGTGTGGCGAATGGATGGATTCCTCTACCGACAGATTCAGGAACGACATGCGCGCGAAGCCCAGCCTTGCGGCCAGTTCGCGGGATTTGTCGACCAGCGCCTCGCGGGTTTCGATGCCATAGATGTGGCCGACTTCGCGCCCCTTCAGGAACAGGTCGTAGAGGATGAAACCCAGGTAGGATTTGCCCGCGCCGTGATCTGCCAGTGTCAATTCTTGTTTGGCGGCGAGTACTTCGTCGAGCAACGGTTCGATGAAGTGATACAGGTGGTAAACCTGTTTTAGTTTGCGCCGGCTGTCCTGGTTGAGCTTGCCGTCGCGCGTCAGGATGTGCAGTTCCTTGAGCAATTCGACGGACTGGCCGAGTTTGATTTCTGGTATGGGGGTCGTGTTCACGGGTAGAGTCTTCGGTGTATTGTCGTATTGCGCCCTTAGTATTGCGATGGGGTCATGCTGCCGCAGTTGGCGCGTATTCGGCGCGGAATAATAGCGTGTTTCATGGGCGGTGTGTTGTGCGGGCAGCCCAGCAAGCCGCGAGGTTGTATGCTATCTTTCGCCTCATATAAATCGTTGATACCTTTCCGATGCCATGAGCCTGTTTGCCCTGATCGCCGCGCTGTTGCTGGAGCAGCTCCAGCCGCTTTCCTCGCGTAAATACCTGCATGGCTGGTTGTCTGGCTATGTCAGTTTTTTTCAGCAACACTTCAATACCGGGCAGCGCAAGCACGGCAAGATCGCCTGGCTGCTTGCGGTGCTGCCGCTGCTGGCCGGCGTGGTGGCGATATACTGGTTGCTGAGCAGCGTGCATCCGGTATTTGCCTGGGTGTTCAACGTGCTGGTGTTGTATCTCACCATGGGCTTTCGCCAGTTCAGCCATTATTTCACCGACATCCATCATGCGTTGCGCGACGGCAAGCAGGACGAAGCACGCGGGTTGCTGACCCGGTGGCGCGGCGTTCCTTCGCACGAGCTGAACGCCGAAGAAGTGGCGCGCGTTACCATCGAAGAGGCACTGATCGCCTCGCACCGCAACGTGTTTGGCGTGATCGTGTGGTTTGTGCTGTTCAGCGCAGTCGGACTGGGCGGCGCGGCGGGCGCGCTGCTGTACCGCCTCGGGCAGTTTCTGCGCAAACGCTGGGGTGACGAGGATGAGGCTGCCGAACAGGATGGTTTGTCGGATGAGGATTGGGGCGGCGGAGAATTTGGCGGCTTCGCACGCCAGGCGTTTTACCTGCTGGAATGGCTGCCGATCCGCATGACCGCGATGACTTTTGCCATCGTCGGCAATTTCGAAGATACGGCATATTGCTGGCGCACCCAAGCGGCGAGCTGGCCTGACCCGGAAGCAGGAATATTGCTGGCCAGCGGCGCAGGGGCGCTGGGCGTGCGTCTCGGCATGCCGATCCCGCAAGGTAGCCTGCCGCTGGATCGGCCGGAGCTGGGCGTTGGCGACGATGCCGATGCCGACTTCATGCGCAGTACTATCGGGCTGGTGTGGCGCTCGGTGGTGTTTTGGCTGCTTCTCTTGTCGCTGCTGACGCTGGCGAGCTTGCTCGGCTAACCGTGTATCTCGCTATTGACCTATAATGCTACTGCGGGTGTTTCACTTTTACTCCGTGTTTGCGATTCAAAATTTTATTTTAAGGAGAAAAACATGAAAACTTCACGAATTATTTTCAATATGCTGGCTATCGCCTCTTTGGTCTTGGCCGCCAATGCTTCCGCAGATGAAACCACCAAGGAAGGTTATGTGACCGATACCCGTGGCAACGTGGTCAAAAACAGCTACAACGAATGCTGGAGAACCGGATTCTGGACGCCAGCCATGGCGATTAAGGAATGCGATCCGAATTTGCTCAAGAAAACCGAGCCCAAATTAGCCGAAACCAAGGCGTCTGCAGCTGCTGCGCCTGCTCCAGCACCCGTTGCGGGTGCTCCCGTCGCGGCAAAAAAAGCGGCTTTTACGCTGCAATCTGAAGCGTTGTTTGATTTTGACAAAGCCGCCTTGCACGCTGACGGCAAGAAAAAACTGGACAATGAAGTCGTAGGAAAAATGAAGGAATATGCGCAAGTCGACATAATACTGGTGACCGGCCACGCCGACCGCATCGGCTCCGATGCCTACAATCAGGCTTTATCCCAGCGCCGTGCAGATGCCGTGAAGGATTACCTGGTTGGACAGGGTGTTGCAAGCGATCGCATTGAAACCGCTGCTAAAGGCGAATCCGAACCGGTTGTTTCCTGCGATAGCGTGAGAGGCAAGAAACTGATCGAATGCCTGCACCCCAACCGCCGCGTGGAGGTGGAAGTAAAGGCTCAGAAATAGATTCAGCAGTATAAGCAGTCGGGCAAAATGAAGCAGCCCCCGGTATTAAAGCCGGGGGCTTATTTATTGCTTATTGCGGTCGCTTGGCAACACCCGGATAGCCCATGCAAAAAAATTTGCAAAAGCCTGTTCGAGCCGCTAGAATGCGCGCCTTTCCGTTGTACCGAATTCTCAAGGAGTAGTCATGGCAAATAGCGCACAAGCCCGCAAGCGTGCACGTCAGGCAGTTAAACAAAATGCTCATAACAGCAGCCTGCGTTCAGAATTGCGCACCGCAATCAAGAAGGTAGTCAAGGCGATCGAAGCAGGTGACAAGACTGCCGCTCAAACCGTTTATAAGGATTCCGTCAGTACCGTGGACAGCATCGCCGACAAGAAGATCATCCACAAGAACAAGGCAGCACGACACAAGAGCCGTCTTTCTGCCGCCATCAAGGCGATGGCCTGAACGCCGCTTCGTTTCGAATTCCCTAACAAGCCGGCAGCAATGTCGGCTTGTTTGCTTTGTGGGGTTGTTTGGCTCAATATATGCCCCTTGCAAATTGTTCAACGGCGGATTGTCCGCCGTCTTTGTTTAGGAATTTCATATGTCGCATGTGATGAACACTTATGCCCGTCTCCCCGTCGCGTTTTCGCATGGCGAAGGCGCGTGGTTGTGGGACACCGAAGGTAAGCGTTATCTGGACGCGCTGTCCGGAATCGCCGTGAACACATTGGGCCACGCGCATCCGCGCTTCACCGCTGCGCTGAGCGAACAGATCGGCAAGCTGATCCACTGTTCCAATATCTATCAGGTGCGCGAACAGGAACTGCTGGCCGACAAGCTGTGCAGCCTGGCCAACATGCAGGAAGTGTTCTTCTGCAACTCCGGCTGCGAGGCGAATGAGGCCGCGATCAAGCTGGCGCGCATGGTCGGCCACCAGCAAGGCATCGAATCCCCCGCCATCATCGTGATGGAAAAAGCGTTCCACGGACGCACGCTGGCGACCCTTTCCGCCACCGGCAACCGCAAGGTGCAGGCCGGCTTCGAGCCGCTGGTCAAAGGCTTCGTGCGCGTCCCTTACAACGATCCGGAGGCGATCCGCCAGGTCGCGCAGCACAATCGCGAAGTGGTCGCGGTGCTGGTCGAGCCAATTCAGGGCGAGGGTGGCGTGCGCACTCTGGACATCGGTTACCTGCAACAATTGCGCAAAATTTGCGACGAGCATAACTGGCTGCTGATGCTGGACGAGGTGCAGTGCGGCATGGGGCGTACCGGCAAATGGTTCGCCTTCCAGCACACCGGCATCCTGCCGGACGTGATGACGCTGGCCAAGGGGCTAGGCTCCGGCGTGCCGATCGGCGCCTGTCTCGCCGCAGGCAAGGCTGCCGGAATCTTTCAACCGGGCAATCACGGCTCGACGTTCGGCGGCAATCCGCTGGCTTGTACGGCGGGCTTGACCACACTGGATATCATCGAACAGGACAAACTGTTGGCGCATGCAGAAACGCTTGGCAAATTCATCCACGATGGCCTCGTTGCTGCGCTGCATGGCGTGAACGGCATCAAGGAGATACGCGGGCAAGGGCTGATGATCGGCATCGAGCTCGACAAGCCTTGCGGCGATCTGGTCAAACAGGCGCTCGCCAAAGGATTGTTGACCAACGTGACCGCAGACAACGTGATCCGCCTGTTGCCGGCATTGGTGATGTCGCAGGGTGAAGCGCAACAGCTGCTGGATATCCTGTGCCCGCTGATAAAAGAATTTCTGCAATCCTGACCGGTAACGAGCCATGCCAGCAAAAAGACCAGTGCCGGTAAAGCATTTCTTGCAGTTCAAGGACTTCAGCCGCGAAGAATTCGAATACCTGTTCGAGCGCACCCGCATCATCAAGGAGCGCTTCAAGCGCTACGAAAAATACTGGCCGCTGGAAGACCGCACGCTGGTGATGATTTTCGAGAAGGCCAGCACGCGCACGCGCCTGTCGTTCGAGGCCGGGATGCAACAGCTCGGCGGCGCGGCGATCTACCTGAACACGCGCGATTCGCAACTGGGGCGCGGCGAACCGGTGGAGGACGCCGGGCAGGTGATTTCGCGCATGTGCGACATCGTGATGATCCGCACCTTCGAGCAGGACATCATCGAGCGCTTCGCCGCCAACTCGCGCGTGCCTGTGATCAACGGCCTGACCAACGAATACCACCCTTGCCAAGTATTGGCCGACATCTACACCTACATTGAGCAGCGCGGCAGCATCCAAGGCAAGACCGTGGCGTGGATCGGCGACTCCAACAACATGTGCAATACCTGGCTGCAAGCGGCGGAGATTCTGGATTTCAACGTGCATGTCTCGACCCCGCCCGGCTACGAAGTCGAGCCGGAACGCGCCGGGTTATTCTGCGAGGACCACTACGAGGATTTCGCCGACCCGATGGAAGCCGCGCGCGGCGCCGATCTGGTGACCACCGACGTATGGACCAGCATGGGATTCGAGGCGGAAAACGA
>JAUYJO010000087.1 GCA_030700315.1 Gallionella sp. | reverse complement strand
AAATTTAAGTGAATTAAAGCCGGAAAGCTCAGTCTTTGTATAATCATATATATGATGATAGGAATTAAAAAAAGTAATAAAAAAAAGTATAAAAAGGCCCAATTTAAAAAAAAATAAAAAAAATAAAAGATTAGTTGCTAGAAATTAATCTTTAACATATATTTATAAATCTCTTTAAAACACAAATTCGTTTAAAAGAAAAATAAGTGTCTAAGAACACTTAAAGATATTTTGACAGTGAAAAAGAAAAGATAAGCCAGAGCTTGTGCGAGTAGTAAAATACTCGTCAAAAAATATTTATAAAAGATCAAAAGATACATTATTGAGAATTTGATCTTGGTTCAGATTGAATGCTGACAGCGTGGATGAGGCATGCAAGTCGAACGGAAGTTGTACCTTCGGGTGTAACTTTAGTGGCGAAAGGGTTAGTAATACATGGATAATCTACCTTTAACCTGGGGATAACGGCTGGAAACGGCCGCTAATACCGAATGAGGTTATATAATTAATTTATATATATCAAAGTTGGGGACCTTCGGGCCTAGCGGTTAAAGAGGAGTTCATGGGATATCAGCTAGTTGGTGAGGTAAAAGCTCACCAAGGCTAAGACGTCTAGGCGGATTGAGAGATTGACCGCCAACACTGGGACTGAGACACTGCCCAGACTCCTACGGGAGGCTGCAGTCGAGAATCTTTCGCAATGGGCGAAAGCCTGACGAAGCGACGCTGTGTGAATGAAGAAGGCCCTCGGGTTGTAAAGTTCTTTCGCTTGGGAGCAAGGAATAATTATGAATAATAATTAAACTTGAGTTAACCAGGTAAAGAAGCACCGGCTAACTCCGTGCCAGCAGCTGCGGTAATACGGAGGGTGCAAGCATTAATCGGATTTACTGGGCGTAAAGGGCGCGTAGGCTGAATAGTAAGTCATTAGATGAAATTCCAAGGCTCAACCTTGGAGCTGTCTGTGAAACTGCTAATCTAAGAGGTAAGACGGAGAAAACGGAATTCCACGTGTAGCGGTGAAATGCGTAGATATGTGGAAGAACACCGGTGGCGAAAGCGGTTTTCTAGTTTTAACCTGACGCTGAGGCGCGAAAGTGAGGGGAGCAAACAGGATTAGATACCCTGGTAGTCCTTGCCGTAAACGATGTGTACTTGGTGTATGTGGGCTCAACCCCATGTGTGCCGTAGCTAACGCGTTAAGTACACCGCCTGGGGAGTACGCCCGCAAGGGTGAAACTCAAAAGAATTGACGGGGGCCCGCACAAGCAGTGGAGCATGTGGTTTAATTCGATGCAACGCGAAGAACCTTACCTGGTCTTGACATGCAATTGACGCTACTAGAAACAGTAGTTTCCTTCGGGACAGTTGCACAGATGCTGCATGGCTGTCGTCAGCTCGTGCCGTGAGGTGTTGGGTTAAGTCCCGCAACGAGCGCAACCTTTATTCTTAGTTGCCATCACGTCATGGTGGGCACTCTAGGAAGACTGCCGGTGATAAACTGGAGGAAGGAGGAGATGACGTCAAGTCAGTATGGCCCTTATGCCTGGGGCTAC
>JAUYJO010000086.1 GCA_030700315.1 Gallionella sp. | reverse complement strand
AAATACGCGTCATCCAGAGAAGATCGTATGGGCTGCGTGATGAAGAATACCTACGACTGAAAGTCATGACTTGCATGTTGCCAATCCTATAAAAAAGCCCATGAATTACCAAAATTTTGCCCATTAAAACGCGATGAGCCGGAAATAGTTTAGATAGCAACAAACCCAGCAGGTGGTTTTTATCATCCTCAACCTTGTTTAGCCGAATGTCCTCTGCAAGTGCGAATAAGCTTTCAACATTGTCTGGATGCTGATGCATAAACGCTTGTAATGCCCCAACCCGTACGCCTTCCCAATAAGTCTGGTCGCGAACAATGGAGATCAACGCATCTTTTAATTCTGCGATATGCTCGGAAGAACGATACAAGCCATCCAGTATGCAATTCAATATTTGCTGATCGTGCTTTTCGCGGGAAGGACTGTTTAGCAAGTCCAATAACTGGCTTGCCATGTCTTTAGTGGTGAGCGCCGCAAATGGGTAGCTTGCCCAGTAATCGTAGCGTAGATAACCGCTACTCTCGGCCTCATGCCGCAATGCGGATAAGAGCTGTTGCTTGGTTTGCGTCGAGAATAGCTGTACGTCGCCGTAGAGCACCATACCTAAAGGATCTATCCCGATTAAATGGTTTCGTGCCTCGGAAGAATGCGCGCCTAGCCAACTCGTCAGGCCGCGTAATGCGGCCACCACGCCACCATCGAAGCCGGTCATCAGCGCCAAAACGCGGCTGAGCGGCAAGCCTTCGTTAATCTTCTTGGCGAGGAATCGCGCGCCCAGAAATTCGGCGACACTGCGGTGTACAGGTGCGTACTGATTTTCTTGCACCCATTTAAACAGTCGGGATTTGAGCGATTGGGTACAGGGTAAATCGTCAGGAATTTTGATTGCGTTCAGGCAAACTTGCTCCTCGCTTGCATCATCACCTTCATTAAACTCAGTCGCATTGGCTAACAACAGGGTGGCATACAAAAAACCGGCAGCATCGAGCAATTGCTCGGTTGGGATTGATGGTTTCTTGCGGCCCGCCTTGTGTTCGTCGCTATGCTCTACCGCCATTTTCTGGCAGGCGAGCTGATAAGTTTCAAGCTTGGTTTTCGGCCAGTTATTGCCTTGCACTGCGGCAACCAGCATATCCAGCGTTTGCGGGTTGTGCAGCAAGCCCTCCAGGCTGAACTGCTCGGCCTTCTGCTTGAAACTATCGGCATCAGGGACACGCTCATCTTTTGCGAGGATTACCTTGATGTCATCGTCAGTCAACGCATTCAGGTGCAGGACGATGACCTTGCCGCCTGGGGCGCACGCATTGAGTGCGGCGTGATCGTTGCCCCCCCGCCAATCTGCCTCGCGGCAAGAAAGACGGAAACGGGGGCATCCAAGTTGATCGAGTTTGCCGCGTATCGCATCGAGCGGCGTGCGCGCATCTTCTACTCCCGCCCGTGTTTCATCCAGGCCATCAATGAACAGCGTCTTTCCCTGCCATTCCTCAACTCTATTAAAAGTGAGGAAGTCTCGGGCGCTGAGATAAAGCCCGCCGCTATCCGTGGCCTCTTTTTCAAACAGGGTTGTTTTCCCTGCTCCAGGATCGCCGAGCAGCACATAGGCATCCAACTCACGAAAAAATGCAATCCCATGGCTTTCTGGAGTATAGCCATCAGGATAAAAAGTGCATGTGCGCGGGACTTGGTACATGATGTTTAGCCCAGCCAATGTTCGGCTGGGTAGGACAAGAATTCTGCGAGCGAAACACCGCCAGCACCGACCAGTATGGTTTTGGCGGAAGGATTGCGCTGGGAAAATACTTCCAGCCCTTTTGTACGGCTTGGATTAGCGGAACTTTTGACTTCGATTGCCGCGAGCTTCCTGCCTCTGGCAAGAACGAAATCAACCTCATCCGAGCCATCGTGCCAATAGTGAACCTGTGTGTCGTTGCCACAAGTGTTGAGCAGATGCGCGCCGACGCTGCTTTCCACCAACCTGCCCCAATAGCTGCGGTCGGCCTGAGCTTCGGCAAAGGTATAATCCTGAATGGCGGACATGAGCGCGGTGTTGAACACGATGAGCTTGGGCACGGAGTTTCGTTTACGCACTTCTTTCGCCGCATACTTATGCAGCCCGGCCAATAATTTTGCCTGCATCAATAATTGCAAATAGTCAGCAAGCGTTACGGTGTGCCTGGCTTCATTCAACTCAGCGATCATTTTTGTGAGCGACAATTCCTGGCCGGAGTAATGGCAACCCAGTTCAAATAGTTGTTTGAGCAGAGCCGGATTTTTAATGCGCACCATTTGCAGAATGTCTTTTTCGATATTTGGCTGGATCAGGCTTTCTTTCACATAATTGCGCCAGCGCGACTCGTCGTGTATAAGCGAAGCGCTGCCCGGATAACCGCCAAAATAAATGAACTCCTCAAGGCTAAAATCGAATGCCTGCTGCATTTCGGCGAAGCCCCAATGAGTGACGGGCATTAACTCATAACGCCCGGCCAAGCTCTCGGATAAGCCTTTTTGGATGAGCAACGGAGCGGAGCCCAGCAATACAACATGCATGTTGAGGCTGTTGGCGCGGTCTTCATCCCACAAACCTTTAACAATTTCCGACCATTGCGCTATTTTCTGGATTTCATCGACAGCAAACAGATAAGGTTCATTTTGAGCAGTGGCGCTATTCCGCGAACGAATCTCCGCCCACTTGTTTGCCCGATTGCGTGCCTCATGCCAATAGTATCGCAGCCAGTCCGCATCCCTTTTTTGCGGAGGAGAAACAGCATTGCCCGATTTGCTGAATGGGGATACCACAGCCTCTTCATCGACTGAGATGTAAAAACCTTGAGGCGAATTTGGCGGAATCAGGTCTCTGACAATCGTGGTTTTCCCCACTTGCCGAGGCCCTGTCAGGATATTGATAAACCGCACAGGCTCAGAGAGTCTTTGCTTGAGTTTTGCCTCTTCAGGCCTTGAGTATTTCACGGATAATAACGTTACTGAGTAAATTTACTCAGTAACGTTACAGGCTATCTTTGCATTTGTCTAGCTTTGGTGTTGTGGGCTGGAATATGGATGCCAGAAATTCTTGATGTTGCCTCGGTTAATTCCTTAACCGAGTGCCATGACAGCCAGCCCCGAGCGATGCACTACGCCTTTGTCTTCAATAAGCTTGATTTGCCCTAGCATGTAAACGCTGCTCTGTCAATATGCCGAAATATATAGGTATTCAGACATATGGTTTTATATAAATTAGGCTGTTCTAATGGCACGCAGGGTAATCGGGTGTGTTTGAACTGCGAAATTCAACCGGGCGAATGTCAAAACTATGAATGCAGAACTGACTATGGATATTGCCGGACGGCCGTCAAGTGCCATGCGCGTGCCGCCGCACGCTCACACGGGCACCGAGCAAGCGGTTGCCAGTGTTGCCGCTGAAGTGTTTGCCGCGCTGGAAGCCAAGCAACTGGACTTGCCAACGCTGCCCGAGGTTGCCCGCAAGATTCTGGATATGATCGATGACGTCAATGTTTCTGCGGATGAGGTGGTCAATCTGATTTCCGCGTGCCCGGCAATCTCCATGCACATCATCAGAGCGGCCAACAGTGCGCCATTTATAAAGGGCGATCTGGCGGGTAGCCTGCGCAGCGCAATTTCCAATCTCGGCTACCGGTCGCTGCGCAACATGGTAATGAATATCACCACCAACAAGCAGATTCAAGCCCAATGCCCGCTCATCAAACAGCAACTGAAGAGATTATGGGATCACAGCCGCGAAGTGGCTGCGATCAGCTACGTGCTGGCCTGTCAGCAAAAACATCTCAAACCAGAACAGGCAATGCTGGCGGGCATGGTGCATGACATCGGCGCATTGCCGCTATATCTTTATGCGGATCACCATTATTCGCGCTTTGATCAGGCGATGCTGGCAGAACTGATACGCAGATTTTCCGTCTCCGTCGGCGTCAGTTTGCTGAAAAATTGGAATTTTCCAGATACGCTGGTCGAGGTCGTCGAAGGCCACGAAAACATGCGCCGCGCCAGCCCTTACAATCTGGCGGATTATGCGGACGTGGTGACGATGGCCAGTCTGCAAATACAGGGTGCTGCAAAATATGTTGCATGGAGAAACGTCCTGGCTGCCGAGAGGTTGGGCTACTACCCGGAAGACTGCCAGAATTTTCTGTCCAACCATGCAAATCAGCTTGCCCAAGCCAGAAGCATGCTGCATGTTGATCTGACGGGCATGGCAAGCAGCCACCATTGATAATGAAGCGTTTCACAACTACTCAAGTCAAAGCCTCCCGCCAGATATTAACGTCTGGCCACCCCTTTGCGCCGAGCGCTTCGCTTCCCCCTTTGAAAAAGGGGGATTGAGGGGGATTTGAAGTGCGCCGCTCTCTTGTCACCTGCTGTGAATCCCCCCTACCCCCATTTTTCAAAGGTGGGTATCACCCCTCCCAGCCTTCCTCAGTCGCGGTCGATGTATCCGGACTCACTTCGGGCAAATAATCCATAATCGGTGTGTAACTGCCGGATTCAGGTCGATTGGTCAAGCATGGCGCGAGTTTAGCCCGCATGATATTCTCGGGCACCCTGAAAGCAGCACAGCCAAAAAATACAAATTCTATGTCCGTATCAATCAAGACCCCGCAGGAAATCGAAAAAATGCGCGTTGCCGGCCGCCTGGCCAGCGAGGTGCTCGACTACATTGTCCCATTCGTCAAGGCGGGAGTGACCACCAACGAACTGGACAGGCTGTGCCATGATTTCATCATCAATGTGCAACGCGCCATCCCCGCACCGCTCAATTATGCGCCGCACGGGCATACGCCTTACCCCAAGTCGATTTGCACCTCGATCAACCATCAGATCTGCCATGGCGTGCCGGGCGACAAGGCGCTCAAGAGCGGCGATATCGTCAATCTGGACATCACCGTCATCAAGGACGGCTACCACGGCGACAGCAGCCGGATGTTCTATATCGGCGAGCCGTCGATCCAGGCCAGACGCTTATGCGAGACCACCTGGCAGGCGCTGTGGCGCGGCATCCGCGTGGTCAAACCGGGCGCGCACCTGGGCGACATCGGCCATGCCATCCAGAGTTTCGTCGAACCGCTCGGCTACAGCGTGGTGCGCGAATTCTGCGGGCACGGCATCGGCAGGCGCTTCCATGAGGAGCCGCAGGTGTTGCATTACGGTCGCCCGAAAACCGGAATAAAGCTGGAAGCGGGCATGACCTTCACCATCGAGCCGATGATCAATGCCGGCAAGGCGGCCATCAAGCATCTCGGCGACGGCTGGACGGTGGTCACCAAGGATCACAGCCTGTCGGCGCAATACGAACACACCATTCTCGTCACCGAGACGGGTTTCGAAGTGTTGACCGTTTCCGATGGCTGCCCGCCCCCCCCATCCCCGCGATGAAACCGCTGGCCCTCTGACCAGGCGAGAAAATAACACTCGCCAAGTCATGGGCCATGACGATGTGACCGCGCTGCGCGAATCGTTGCGCGGCGACCGTGCGGCGCTCGAACAGAGCTTTTTGAAACATGGCAATGCGGCGCGTTTGCTCGCCGCGCACAGCCGGTTGATCGACCGTTATTTGCGCCGCGTCTGGCGGCAACTGGCCATGCCTGAGCGCATCGCGCTGGCGGCGGTGGGCGGCTATGGCCGCTGCAAGCTCTACCCCAGATCGGATATCGACTTGCTGATTCTGCTCAATGCCGAGTCCGAAAAACTCTTGATGGAACCACTAGCCATTCGACTAGGCGAGCAAACAACACTCGCCAAGTCGCTGGTTATGGCCGGACACCCGCCGGATGATGTCTTGCAGCAACAATTGCATCGGCTGATCGGGGTGTTGTGGGATATCGGTCTGGAAGTCGGGCATAGCGTGCGCACCGTGGCGCAATGCATGGAGGCGTCCGCCGACATCACCGTGCAGACCAACCTGCTCGAAGCGCGCCTGCTGTGCGGTAGTAAGGCGCTGTTCGATGAATTGTGCGACAACGTACAGCAGCACCTCGACCTGCGCGCCTTTTATCTCGCCAAGCTGCAAGAGCAACAGCGACGCCACGCGCGCTACGCGGAAGCCGACTACAACCTCGAACCGAACCTGAAGGAAAGCCCCGGCGGCCTGCGCGATTTGCAGACCGTCACCTGGATCGCGCGCGCGGCCGGGCTGGGAACGCACTGGAGCGAACTCGCGCAAATCGGCCTGCTCACGGCGGCCGAGGCGCGCCAGATCGCGCGCCACAGCGCGTTGCTGGCAACGCTGCGCGTCCGTTTGCATTACCTTGCGAAACGGCACGAAGACCGTCTGCTGTTCGATTTTCAAACGCTGCTCGCCGAACAATTGGGCATCCATGCCTCTGCTAACCGCCTTGCCAGCGAGCACCTGATGCAGCGTTACTACCGCACCAAGCTGGGGGTGCGCCAGTTCAACACCATCATGCTGCAAAATTTGCATGATTATTTATTTGGCGAAACACCGGTGCGACGCATTCTGAACGAACGGTTCAGGATTGTCGGCACGCTGCTGGATATTCGCGACGAGCAGTTATTCGAACACATGCCCGAGACGATTTTCGAGCTGTTCCTGCTGATGGAGCAACATGGCGAACTGAGCGATCTCAGCGCAAGAACGCTGCGCGCATTGTGGCGCGCGCAACGTCTGATTGATGCGGCATTTCGCCACAACCCGGCAAACCGGGCGCGCTTCATGGAAATCCTGCGCCAGCCGCACGGCGTGCTCCACGCGCTGCGGCGCATGAACCAGTACGGCATCCTCGGCCGCTATCTGCCCGCCTTCGGGCGCATCGTCGGGCAGATGCAGCACGACCTGTTCCACGTTTATACGGTGGACGAGCATATCCTCATGGTGGTGCGCAACCTGCGCCGTTTCGCCGCAGCGGAATACGCGCATGAAGTCCCGCTGTGCAGCCAGTTGATGGGCGAATTTGCCCGACCGGAAGTGCTGTATGTCGCCGGGCTGTTCCATGACATCGCCAAGGGGCGCGGCGGCGACCATTCGCAACTGGGCAAGAAAGATGCGCGCGCCTTCTGCGTCCAGCATCAGCTCAGCGGCACGGACACCAACCTGATCGTGTGGCTGGTCGAACACCATCTCAGCTTTTCCTCCACCGCGCAAAAACAGGATTTATTCGACCCCGAGGTGATCGCGGACTTCGCCGCCAGGATCAAGAACGACCGCTATCTGGTCGCGCTGTACCTGTTGACCGTCGCCGACGTGCGCGGCACCAGCCCGGAAATCTGGAACGCCTGGAAAGCCAAGCTGATGGAAGACCTGTTTCTGCTGGCGCGTCGCTACCTGAGCGACGGCAGGATTGCCGACCGGATCGGAGAAATTCGCCGCGCGGCAGCCGGCGCGCTCAACCTTTACGCGCTGACGCCCGAGGCCTACCAGTTGCTGTGGGCGCAGCTCGACGACAGCTATTTCCTGGATCATGACCCGCAAGAAATCGCCTGGCACACCCGCTTGCTGGCCTTCAAGGTGAACCCCGCCGAGCCCATCGTAAAGGCGCGCCTGAGCCGTGCCGGGGAAGGCTTGCAGGTGATGGTGTATTGCCCCGACCAGCGCGCCCTGTTTGCGCGCATTTGTAATTTTTTTGCGCGCATGAACTACACCATCGCCGAGGCCAAGATTCATACCACGCGGCACGGCTACGCGCTGGACAGCTTCCAGATCATGGAGGCCGCGCGCGGCGGCACGGCCTACCGCGACATCATGACCTACATCGAATTCGAGCTGGCGCAGCAGATCGCGCAAGCCAAACCGGTTGTGCTCGCCGCGCCGGGGCGTATCAGCCGCCAGCTCAAACACTTTCCGATCGTCACCGAGGTCGAAATCAAGCCGGACAACAAGGGCATGTATGTGCTGTCACTGGTCGCCGGAGATCGCCCCGGCCTGCTGGCGAGCATCGCGCTGATCCTGGACCGGCACCACATCCGCCTGCACCGCGCCAAGATCAACACGCTGGGCAGCCGCGCCGAGGATGTGTTCTGGGTCAGCGGAAAACGGTTATCCGATGCCGAGATAACCGAATCTTTCCTGGCTGAGCTGCGGGAAAAAATTTGAGTTGCAAGAGCTGAGTTATCTGAAAGCGCTACCAGCGCCATCATCGTTCGCGCATAAAACAGGGCGCAACACCTTGCCGGGGAATTTACCGCCCAATTCATCGGGTGACTTGCTGGAAATCCGGTCGTTTCCTCTCAAATTTATTTTCTCGACGCGGTCTGGCGGCAAATGCCCAAGTGCTCCAACAAGATGCAACAACATTAGCAAAGCGTAATCCGGGGCAGTGTGCATCCCGGATTCCATTTCATTTCATCCGGGCTTGTCGCTATTCGTAATCTATTCAAAAAAACGAACCCTATTGCGCCCACACTCTTTCGCTTGATACATCGCGATATCCGCCCACTTGATGACATCTTCCGCGCCGGCTTCATGACCGATGAATAGCACCACGCCGATGCTCGCCGCGCAACGGTGTTCGACTGACGTTTCAGCTTCACTTTCGTGCTTGAAAGCCAGCAAATAAGGCTCGAATAAAGCGACACGGATTTTTTCCGCGACGATACCGGCTTGCGCGGTGGACCCGGCTTTATCTTCTACCAGCTCACCGAGCATCACCACGAATTCATCACCGCCGAAACGCGCGACGGTATCCGACTCTCGCACGCAGCCGGTGAGGCGGCGCGCCACTTCGATCAGCAGCAAATCACCCACACCGTGTCCGTGTGTATCATTGAGCGGTTTGAAATTATCCAGATCGAGGAACATCAGCGCGCCATAATGATTGCTGCGCCTGCTGGCGGCCATCGTTTGCCCGAGCCGGTCATTGAGCAGGCGGCGGTTGGGCAGTTGGGTGAGTGAATCATAAAAGGCAAGATTGTAAATTTGCTCTTCCGCGGCCTTGCGTGCCGTAATGTCGTGCAGCGTGACAACATAGTGGGTTATCTCTCCGGCATCCCCCTTCACTGCGGTGATGTTGAGCTCGCCCGGATACACCTCACCGCTTTTGCGCCGATCCCAGATTTCGCCATGCCATGCCCCGGTGCTCCGGACGCTTTCCCACATCGCGGCATAAAAGGCCGCATCGTGTCGACCCGAGTTGAGTATGCCCGGTGTGTGGCCTACTACTTCCTCTGCCGGGTAGCCGGTAATGCTGGCGAAGGCATGGTTGACCCGCAGGATCACGCGATGTGCATCGGTGACCAACATGCCTTCCTGAGACTCGAAAACGGTAGCGGCGATGCGAAGCTCTTCTTCAGAGTGTTTGCGTTCGGTAATATCACGGGCAAAGCCGGTCGTACCCAGCACATTGCCGCCCTGATCGATGACCGGAGTCTTGAAGGTTTCTACCCAGTGCATCTTGTCGCCATCAAGCGACGGCTCCTCAACATGTTTCTGCCGGCGTGAGGATATTACCTCGGCATCATCGGCGCGATATTTCTCCGCCAACGCCTTCGGCCAGAGATCAAAGTCGGTTTTGCCAATAATCTGCCGGTTATCTTTCAGCCGGGTATATTCGGCGTAACCTTTATTCACCTTCATGTAACGGCCATCTGTATCTTTCAACCAAGCCATATAGGGTAAGTTGTTCAGGATAGCGCGCTGGTTTGCCTCACTCTCGCGCAGTGAGGTTTCCGCCTGCTTGCGCTCGGTGATGTCGCGGATAAAAACAAAAAATTGCTGCGATTCCCGCATGAAGTTGGCGGACACTTCCACATCAATTTCATGCCCATCCTTATGGCGATGGCGTGTTTCAAACCGCGCGCAACCTTGCGCAATAATTTTCCTGGCATGCGCCCCGACTTCTTCCACAGATTGCTCTATCGCCTCCAGTTGGCTGATATGCATGCTCGCCAGCTCATCGACCGAATAACCCGACATCCCCGCATAAACCGCGTTGGCTTCCAGCAGGTTGCCCATCACATCCACCATCCAGAAACCGTCGTTCACGGTATCGATGACCAACTTGTACTGTCTGAGCGCCAGCCCGGCTTTCACGCGGTCGGTAATATCCTGCTTCACCGCGACAAAATGCGTAATCTCGCCATGCTCGTTTGCCACGGGAGTAATCGTCATTTCCTCGTGATACAGTGAGCCATCTTTGCGGCGATTGATGATCTCGCCGTGCCATACCTTGCCGGAAATTATGGTTCCCCATAATTCCTCGTAATAGGCCTGGCTGTGCTCACCCGACTTGAGCAGTTCTTTCGGGTAATGGCCTATCGCCTCGACCGCGCTATATCCGGTGAGCTTGCCGAATGCCTGGTTCGCCCACTCGATTCTTGAATTTTTATCGGTAATCACAATCGCGTTGGCGGCGGCGTTCAATGCGAGGTTCTTCAGGTGCAGATCATCCCGGCTGCGGGCGCGCCCAATCACCTGCGCAGCCAGGTCGGCATAGTGTTCGAACGAGGCAATTTCCGTATCCGATGGCTGCGCGGGCTTGCGGTGATAGATGGCAAGCGTGCCAAGCACACTCTCATCGCCACCCTTGATGGGCTGGCTGTAAAAATCCGACCAGCCGGGTACAGCCTCGTGGCGCAGAGGCTTGCCATCCTCATCCGGCAGCAAAATCGAGCACCGCATCCCCGGGTTCTGATTTTCGATCTGGTGCGCCAGGTCTTCCAGTATTTCGCATAGCGGCATCCCCAAGTTGACCTGTTTGAAAATATGGTTATGCAATGCCAATTCGTCGGTGCGGTTGCGTAGCGCCGTCTCCGCCCGCTTGAATTCGGTTATGTAGGTGGCCAGCGCCATGCTGGCCGCAGACAGAATCAACATATAAAACCAATAATTGACCAGATGAGTGTTGGCAATATCATCGGCGAAGAAACCGGTACCCCGAATTGCCCCCGACAACGCCTGGATCGCCACCACGATCAAAGCGATCACCGTTCCACGGTTTCCGAGACGCACGGCTACCCAGAAGAGGATCGTAAACATCCAGTAGCCTTTGGCCACCTGACCGACACTATCGTGCAACC
Organism: Gallionella sp.; assembly: GCA_030700315.1. GTDB lineage: Bacteria > Pseudomonadota > Gammaproteobacteria > Burkholderiales > Gallionellaceae > Gallionella. The sequence goes on along the minus strand of JAUYJO010000086.1, from coordinate 5,683 downwards.
AGCCGAGAAAAACTATCTGGCCAACCAGAACCGTCAGGCCAAGCAGCAAGGCTGCCTCTAACTTTTGCCCCGCTTCGCGCCAATCATTTTTTGCCCGCCACCAGACCAGTATCAAGGGAGTAACCAGAATGACCCCGAGCGTATCGCTCATCCACCATTGAGTCAGGCTGTGAAAATAGTTTTCGGGGGTGAGCAATCTGGAAAACAGCAATATCGAATTTGCCATCAAAGCGCCGACGGCGACGCTGGCGCAACCGCCCAACAGGATCAGCCGCAAGTAGGCGCGCAGCGATTGGAGGCGCAAATCGAACCTGTGCTCTTCGCGGGTGAGCAGCCAGGCACCGAAAAACGCCTGCAACACATCGCATGAAGCGAGGGTGGCCGCCGCCCAGAAAGAGTTGGTGGATAGCGAGTTAACCAGGATGGCACCGAGAAGCACGCCCCAGACATATCGTTTTCCGCCGATCAGCAGCGCGGCCAACGCCAGCCCGCTCGCCGGTTCGAAATAGCCGACAATAGTCTCGCTCTCGAAATAGAGATCGCCGACATAGAGCGACAACGCGTAGAGCGCGGCCACGCCGAGTTGTTTCAGCGCGCCTGTCAGGTGGTGGGGGGTTAATTTCATAGTTGCGATTGGTTGTTGAACCCTAGCCGGACAAGCTGTAGGGCATCTTTAAAAATGGGAAGCCGTCTTCTCGTATGTTGGGCACGCCACGCTTTGCCCAACATACGCACTACATTATCTGTACTCCGTTATGTAGGTTTAATAGGTTTTTTCATCTTTCCACAAGTCCTGCGTAAACCGCACCACGCGGTTGCGCCCGGTTTCCTTGGCATGATACAGCGCGACATCCGCATACTTGACGGTTTGCCAGAAGGTTTCGCTGTCTTTGGGAAACTCCGCGATACCTATCGAAATGGTCTTTTGCAAAACCGTTCCGGTCAGTTGTACTTTGAGGCTTTCCACCGCTGCACGTATTTTCTCGGCAACCAGATCGGCCATATCGCCGCCGGTGTCCTGCATGATGATCAGGAATTCTTCGCCGCCATAACGGATCACCATATCCGAAGTGCGCACAGACTGAGTCAACACCTTGGACAATGCCTTGAGCACGGTATCTCCGGCATCATGCCCGTAAGTGTCGTTGACCATCTTGAAGTAGTCGAGATCGAGCATCAGGATCGTCACCTGGCTCTTGCGCCGCTGCGCGGAGGCCACCAGCGTTTCGGAATATTCCTCAAGGAAACGCCGGTTGTGCAATCCGGTCATGGCATCGCGCAGATTGGATTCGCGCAGGGTGTCCATCAGGCGTTTGGCCTCGATCACCGGTGCGGCCTCGCGCAAATAAACATTGATGTAGGGAATAATTTCCTTGATGCGTTCCGCATCCTCCTGCCCGATCACCAGTTGCAACACACTGCCGACCATGCCGGACTGGATGACCGGAAAACAGGCATGGCAATACTTCTGCTCGCCTTCGGGAGGCTGGAAAGCGTAGCAAATTCCCGGCGATTCCACCGAATCGATCAAATGCCCGGTGCGCCGCGCGCGGCAGGTTTCAGAACGCACCAGAATTTGCGGATCACACCAGCGGCAAGCAGCGCCAAATTCCCCATCCACCGTGATGGGGATCATCTGGTTTTTGCTGGGCAGCACTTCATAGATCGAGAAATAGGGAATACCGAAACGTTCGCGCACTACAACAGAAAGCCGCTGATAGATTTCAGTCTTGGATTCGTCTTCCTCGATCGCCTGCTTGAATTGCGATGCGTCTATCAACCCCTGCACCATGCCTATGGTTGAATTCAACAGATTGCCTTGTTCTTCGAGCGGCTTGTGTTTGAGCAGTTGCGCCACGTCCTCGCGGATGGTGCTCAATCCCTTATGCAGGAACGCCATCAGCTTGTTTATATCCTGCGCGACCTGCCCGATTTCGTCATTGGTGCGCTGCTGGATGTTGGCATGAAAATCGCCGTTGATCGCGTGGCTCACCGCGTCCTGAACATCGTTCGCCGTGATAATCATCGGCTTGACCAAACGGCGGAAGAAATACAGCATCAATATCATAAAGAGCGCGACCGATGCCACCATAATGACCGAAACAAACACCGCATTATCCTTGAGATGGCCGATATACATGGTGACCGTCACAGCCCCCAGCACCGCACCTTCGGCCACATCGTGGCATTGCATGCAGTTCGGGTTGCCCTTGCGCGTGGCGATAAACGGGATCGTGCCGCGAAATATCGGTCCGGTTAATTCGCTTACCACTTCAAAATGAGGTTGGCCGGTTTGCAGCACTCTGGTTTCCGCATCGTCTGCCGCATTTTCTTCATCCGATCCCTTGCCGAACTGGCGCACGACATTCTCGCCGCGCGCCACATGCACGGTCTTTAGTCCTTCCACCTCGCCGAGGCGATGCAATAACCCACCGCGCTTGGTGATAATGCCATTGACCATATCCTCGGTCAGGCTGACGCGAATGATTTCAGCCGCCGAGCGAACATGCGCCTGCGCGGACATGATGGAAAACTGGCGGAATGACCACAGGCTGACCACCGTGAGCACGACAATCATGACCGTGGCCAGCCCCACTGAAAACAAGGTAATTTTTTTATTGAGGTTCATCGCTCCTCCCGAGCTGGTATTTTCATGTGCTATCAGTAGCATCCGGTCATTTTTGGTCTGCAATATTTTTGAAATCGCAGGGACGGCTTAGCAGCGCCGGTTTCATTTGCATGTCCAATTTAACGATATGTCCGTCAATCATCCAATTCCTCAATGACCTGGTGAAATGATCCACTGTGCCATCGCCCCATACACAATTTTTGGCCAACAACTCATCGCGCATATGCCGAAGTTCCCTCAGCGAATATAGTTGCGCCTGCTTGTGTTTGGAGTAATCGAATTCGGCCGCCAGCGCAATTTTTTCTTCGTTCACAAAATGGGCATGCAGCCGGTCTTCAAGCATCTCAAATGCTTGCGCCAAGGCGGCACAGTCCCTTTTCAGGATTGCATGCACTACGCCGTTAGTCAAGCCGATCAAATTCATGTGTTCTGAATCGATAACTTCGTTTCCGACACTCAACTCTTTTGTCCATTTGATGTCCATCATGCCTCCTTGCGGAAAATCTATGCCGCCCCACAGGCAAATTTCAATAGAGAGCGGTGGGCACAAAAACGTGCCCACCCTTGACTATGGGCGTAGTGCTCCGTCAATATTGAAGTTATAAGGATAGATTTGCAACAATGGCTTCATTTGCATGTCTTCCTCGGTAATATGCTTGATTAGCCAATCCCGCAAAAATTTGGCGTAAGGCTCCGTTTCGAATACAGCCGCTACGCTATTTTTCTCCAGCTCATATCCTGCAAGTTCAATTTCTGCCAATATATTCTGATGAGCCACCTTGTGCAGGCCGAAGGGAAATTTGAGCGCCAGCGCGCACTGCTCCTCATTTATGTGATGGAGGCTTATGCAAACCTTGAACAGTTTAACTACCCGCAACAAGGTAAAATTATCCCTTGCTTTAGCTATATCGTGGATCAATTCCATCAGTTTTCTATGATCGGAATCGATGGCTTCATTTCCGACACTCAACTCTTCTGTCCATTTTATGATCATCATGTTTCCTTGAGAAACCGTAGGGTGGGCACGTTTTTTGTGCCCACGCAATCAGTGGATATTATTTTCGCGTGGGCACAAAAAACGTGCCCACCCTACTTTCCATCTACACCCTGAACACTTCCACCGCACCCCTCACCTGCGCGGCCTTGCTTTCCAGCGCATTCGCCAGCTCCAGCAAACTTTGCGCCGCGCCGGCATTTTCTTCGGACATGGCGGCAACGTGCTCGGTGCTATTCGCAAGGCCGGTTGCCGCGGTATTTTGCTCGGCGAGCGATGCGGAAATATCGTCTATCATTTTTGCCACTTTGCCAAAACTTTGCTGGATGCCGGCAATCGAGTTTTGCGCGGTCTCGGCATCCGTCACACCTTCGCGGGTAGTTTCCACCACCTTGCCCATACTGCTCAGCGCGTGACCCACCACCTCACCGATTTTGGTGGACATCTGGTTGATCTCGTTGGTGGCATTGGCGGTGCGCTCGGCGAGTTTGCGCACTTCATCCGCCACCACCGCGAAGCCCCGCCCCTGTTCGCCGGCGCGCGCCGCTTCAATCGCTGCATTCAACGCCAGCAAATTGGTCTGGTCGGCAATTTCCTTGATGACTCTCACCACATCGCTGATACGCGAGGCATCTTCGCCCAGGCGCGATACTTCACCGGAGGCAGTCTCGATTTCCTGCGCGGTCGCCAGCAGGCCGGTCACGGTCTTGTTGATCACCTGCGCGCCTTGCTCGGCATTGCTGCGCGAATCGTTGGCGATGCGCTTGGCGCTGTCGCCCTGATCGCTGATGTGCGTGGTAGATACGCTCAGCTCTTCGATGGCCGCCGCCATGCTGCTCACCTCTCCCGCTTCGTGATTGGCGTTTGCGGCGATTTGCCTGGCTGAAGCGGCGAGGCTGTGCGCCATGTCACCTACCTGATGGGCTTGCTCTTTCACCGCCGTTATCATGCCGCGCAACTGCGATTGCATCGCGTAGGTATTCGCCAACAGGCTGCCAGACACCGGCAATGCGTTTGGCTGCAACGAGAAATTACCCGATGCCATGACGTTCACCACCTGCGCGACATCTTTCGGGTCACCGCCCAATTGGCGCAGCACCGAGCGGATGATGGCGAAGCCCATCATGCCGCCCCCTGCCACACCCAATAAAAACAGTGTAATGGAAAGCATACGCATGGCTTTGAAGGTGGCCGCCGATTCCTCGTGCAATTTTCCGGCATCTCTTTTTTCCATCTCGACCAACGCTTTCAGCGATTCGTCCATCGCAGCTTCCAGCGGTGCGATATGCTCGATAATTATCCGTTTGATCTCCGCCACATTGTTGGCGCGCATCGCGGCCACGGCAGGTTTGATGCCCTCTTCGACAAAGCGGTCTCGCGGCTTGATGAAATTTGCTGCCAGTATCCTGTCTTCCTCGTCGGTCAACGAGGCCATGAAGGTTGCCCACTCCTTGTCGATTTCAGCCTTGTTATCCAATATCGTCTGGATATGTTTCGCTATATCTTCGGGCCGGACAACCGCATTGGAGATGGCGAGCCGGTTGCTCAGGTTGGTCCTGGCGATGCTGTTCAATGACACGATGGGGGTCACCTTGCTCTCGAACACCACTTCCAGCGCATCATTCGCCTTGCCGGAAACAAACAGCCCTATCCCGCCCACCACTACCGACAGCGCCAGCAATGCCGCCGTCAGGAACATCAACCTCGTGCTAAGTTTTATATTGTCCAACATCGCCAAACTCCCTTTTGTATTTTTTATCCCGGATAATCCTTAGAGCCTATATTCAGCAGCCCCGTAGGAGCGCAATTCATTGCGCGATAGTCAACAATCGCCCGATAAATCGGGCTCCTACAGGCACGATTATCTGGGTTCAACCGGTTGTGATTTTTACTGCGGCGAGTGCGGGAAAATTGCTCCGTCTGGGAGGTGAAACTGTGGGTGTAGCCGGAGGTTTTATCCCTCCTTTTAACCGCGCATTTTGCTGTATATGAAAAAAGCTGGATCAAATGCTCCCATGCGGTTTCCAGCACTTGGGTGGGGGGGGGGGGGGGGGGGGGGG
>JAUYJO010000085.1 GCA_030700315.1 Gallionella sp. | reverse complement strand
CTCAGCGGTGGCGAGACCACCGTTGTTGTCGGCGGAACGGGCAAGGGCGGCAGAAATCAGGAACTCGCGCTGGCCTTCGCGCTGGAAGTTGAAGGGCTGGCCGGGGTATCGCTGCTGTCAGCCGGCACAGACGGCAACGATGGGCCGACCGATGCCGCCGGTGCGCTGGTGGATGGGCGAACCGCCGCACGTGCGCGCGGGCTGGGTATCGATCCTGCGCTTTTTCTTGAGAACAACGACTCCTATTCGTTCTTCCAGCGCCTCGATGAATTATCCGGGGGAAATTATCCGGGGGAGGAATTATCCGGCACGCAAAGCCATTTCATTACCGGGCCGACCGGCACTAACGTGATGGACATGCAGGTGCTGCTGCTGGAAAAACGGGGTGCGGTGCAGCCGCTATCGTGATAAGGTGAACATAGTCTGACGGATATGGCAAGCTATTGAGCTTTACATAATTCATGGCGATATATGTGATTTACTGTAGGGCGGGCTTTGCCCGCCGCGTCGGGCGCAGCCCGACCTACGAGATGCGGAGATCATGTCTTCAATTATGTAATCCTCAATAAGCCTTTCCCCTCTCTCACGTTTAACGGGGCAACCGGACTATGGACAGCGTTACATTCAGGTCTGAAATACACGGCCAGATCGAAAAAGTGGGGAGCGCCGACATCGTGGTCGGCATCCCCAGCTACAACAACGCGCGCACCATCGGCCATGTGGTGCGAGCGGTGCAGGCCGGGCTGGCCAAATATTTCCCCGAACAACGCGCGGTGATCGTGAATTCCGATGGCGGCTCCGCCGACGGCACCACGGAAGTCGTGCAGAAAACTTCCGTCGAGGATTTCGGCGCCATCCTGCTGCATCACCGCATCGAGCCCATTTCCAAGATCGCCTTTCCTTATTCCGGCATCCCCGGCAAGGGCAGCGCCTTCCGCGCCATTTTCGAGATCGCGCAGACGCTGGAGGCAAAGGCCTGCGTGGTGGTCGATTCCGACCTCAGGAGCATCACGCCGGAATGGATCGAGCTGCTGGTCAAGCCAGTGCTGGGCGGCGGATTCGACTATGTCGCCCCGCTCTATCATCGCCACAAGTTCGACGGCACCATCACCAACAGCATCGTCTATCCGCTCACCCGCGCGCTGTACGGCAGGCGGGTGCGCCAGCCGATCGGCGGGGATTTCGGCTTCTCCGGCAAACTGGCGCAGTTCTACCTGTGCCAGGATGTGTGGGAATCGGATGTGGCCCGTTTTGGCATCGATATCTGGATGACCACGACGGCCATCGCGAATGGCTTCAAGATGGCACAATCCTTTCTCGGCGCCAAGATCCACGATGCCAAGGATCCGGGAGCCGATTTGGGCAGTATGCTCTACCAGGTGGTGAGCGCCACGTTCGAGCTGATGGAAAACCATGCCGCTGTGTGGAGGCAGGTGCGCGGTTCGGAACCGGTACCGACTTTCGGTTTCGAATACGCCGTCGGGCTGGAGCATGTGAACGTGAACACCGCAAGGATGCTGAAGCTGTTCCGCGAAGGTTTGCTGAACTTGCGCGAAATCTGGCTCGACATTCTCGGCGCGGGCGACCTGAGAGAAGTGGAGCGGCTGGGCGCGCTGGACGACCACGAGTTCCATTTTCCGCTCGGCTTGTGGACGCGCATCGTCTACGACTACGCCATCGCGTTTCACCTGAAGAAACTGCCGAGGGAACACTTGATCAAGTCGCTGCTGCCGCTGTATATCGGCAAAACCGCTTCGTTCGTGCTGGAAGTCGATCCCATGACGCAGCATGAGGCGGAGGCTGAAATCGAAAAGCTTTGCATGGAGTTTGAAAACGGCAAGGATTACCTGTTGACCTGTTGGAAATAACCTGACGGGCATGACAGGGATGCCGCCCCTGGCAATGAAAACAGCGATGCCCGCCCCATCTCTCCTGCTCTCTCCCGCAGGCGGGAGAGAGGGATAAAGTCTCGCTATGCGAGTTTCACGTTAATTAAGGAGGCGACCATGATGGACTTTTTGAATCTGATACTCGAACCGCTGCAGGACGTGCTGCTCAAGTTTAAGGAATTTGTGCCCAATCTGCTGGCCATGCTGGTGATTCTTGCGCTCGGCATTCTTCTGGCCAAGGTGTTGCGTGCTGTTCTGGTGAAATTCCTGGTGGCGGTAAAATTCGACAATTGGTCCGACCGGATGGGGTTCACCACACTGATGCGCAAAGGCGACCTGTGGGTGAAACCCTCTATTGTCATCGGCGCGATTGTTTTCTGGATGCTGATTATCGTCACCCTCATGGTCGGCCTGAGTGCGCTCAAGGTTGCTGCCATCGACAATCTGGTCGAGCAATTTTTCAGCTACCTGCCGCGCGTGTTTTCTGCGGCGGTGATCCTGGTAGTCGGCTACGTGGTTGCCGGATTCATCAGCCGGGGCGTGCTGATCGCCGCAGCGAACGGCGGTTATCACTATGCCAAGCTGCTCGCCGAAGCGGTGCGCGTCTTGTTGATGGTGATGATCCTGGCGATGGTCATGGAGCAGTTGCAGATCGCGACCAACATCGTGCTGGCCGCATTCTCCATCGTGTTCGGCGGGATCGTGATCGCGCTCGCGATCGCTTTCGGCGTAGGCGGCATCAGCGCGGCAAAGCGGATCATCGAACGGGAGCTGACCGAAGAACTCCCGGAAAAAGCGCCGGACGACATCGAGCATATTTGAGCGGAGGCAGGCATGAGCGACTTTTACCAGACCGGCATCATCACGACGCTCCATCAATTGGGCAAGCCTTCGCTGGAGCGGATGGAGGCCGAGCTGCTCGGTTTTTCGAAAACCCGGCCGATTGCGCTGGTGTTGCCTTCGCTGTATTCCGAATTCGAAGGGCCGGCCATGCCGGGCATCGTCCAGGAATTGAGCAAGGTAAAATACCTGAACGAAATCGTCCTGGCGCTCGACCAGGCCTCGGAAGCAGATTTCAGACGGGTGCGGGAATTCATGGCGCCGATTTCTGCTGAGGTCAAAATCATCCACAACAAGGGCAAACGCATCAGCGCGGTGTATGAAATGCTCAAGCGCAACGGGCTGGATGCGGGGCCGCAAGGGAAGGGGAGGTCTGCCTGGCTGTCCTACGGCTATGTGCTGGCCAGAGGCAAATCCGACGTGATCGCCCTGCACGATTGCGACATCGTCACCTACAGCCGCGAGCTGCTTGCCAGGCTCTGCTACCCCATCGCCAACCCGAACCTGAACTATACGTTCTGCAAAGGTTATTACAGCAGGGTGACCAACAAGATGAACGGGCGCGTGACCCGTTTGCTGGTGACGCCGCTGATCCGTTCCCTGCAACAACTGGTCGGGCGGCACGGATTTCTCGAATTCCTCGACAGCTTCCGCTATGTGCTCGCCGGAGAATTTAGCATGAGCACGGATTTGGCGCGGATCAATCGGATACCGTCGGACTGGGGGCTGGAGGTCGGATCGTTGGCCGAGGTATACCGCAACTATTCGCCGCGCCGGGTATGCCAGGTGGATATCGCCGCAACCTACGAACACAAGCACCAGATACTTTCCGCCGGGGATGCGGAAAAAGGCTTAATGAAAATGGCCGTCGACATCTGCAAATCCCTTTTCAGGACGCTGGCATCCGATGGCGTGGTGTTCTCGGAAGGGTTGTTCCGATCACTGAACGTATCCTATCTCCGACATGCCGAAGACACGCTGATGAAATACGAGGCTGATGCGATGATTAACGGATTGGCCTTCGACCGGCACGAGGAGGCCAAGGCTGTGGAGGCGTTCACCCGCGCCATCGCGATGGCATCCCAAGCGTTCGTGGAAAACCCCTTGGGTACCCCGCTGATTCCAAACTGGAACCGGGTGAGCGCCGCCATTCCGGACGTTTACGAGATGCTCATGCTGGCCGTGGACGAGGACAACAAGTGATGGGGTTCGCGTAACGCGCAGACTGCGGAACGCCCCTGCGAAGCTTCCGCCCGGCTCTAACTAGTTTTTCCGGGGTGGCGGGTAACGGCGTCCTGCGCCATGGAAAAACCGGGTGGCTGCCCATCCTCCCGGAGATGAAGGGATAGCGCCGGGATTTCCGTCAGTTGCATGTTCGCCGAGGCAACCTGCACCTTGCCGCGCGTTTCTTCAAACCCGGCGATGATGCCGGAAAACAGCCTGTCTTTGGTGCTTCTCCTGATCTGTGGATAGACGATGTAACGCAGGGTAAATTCGATCCAGTTGGAATCGAAACTCATCGTGACGACCGGTTCGAGCGTTTCGTCATCGGCGCGATTGTGGCGGACGAAACTCGACCAGGAATCCTTTTCCGCTTCGATTATCTCCGCCAGAACGGTTTTGCCGGTCGTCTCGATGATGTCGCGCGCCAGGCGATGGTCCGAGCCCGTCCGGACGGGAATCACGATCTCGTCCCACAGGAACGGGAAGTCAGCGTTGTAATTGAATACATGCTCGCGCAGGATCAGGCTGTTCGACAGGATCACGACGCGACCGTTGTACAGATCCGATTTGACCCACGCGCAGCACTCCATGACCGTCGTGGTCAACGGCCCGATGTCTATCACGTCGCCCATGACGCCGCCGACCTGGATGCGGTCGCCGGTTTTGTACAGTTTGCCGAAAGACACGACCGCCCAGCCTATCAGGCCCTGTATCACCTCGCGCAAGGCGAAACCGATACCGACGCTGAGCGCGCCGATGATGACGGCCAGGTTGGTCATCTGGTCGCTGAAAATGACGATGGCGGCAGCCAGCGTCAGCACGTAACCCGCCAGGCTGAAGGATTTGCGCGTCCTGTAGCGCAAATCCTTGTCTTCGATATTGGCCGAGACGATGGCTTGGGCGAAGCGCACCAGCGACAGGATGAGCATCATGACCAGAACGGCTGTCACACCCTTTACAAAGAGCGGATGCGCGGTCAAATTGCCGATCAAGCTTTCCATGTCCGGTAAAGTATCAATGATCGGCCGTCTCTGCAAGCGGTTTACCCAGCGCGCGCGCGTAGAACTTCCGTACGCCAGGCAACGGATACGCCGCCACCAGCAACGCGCACAGCGAGATGCTGACCAGCACCACCATGTAGGTAGTGTCGCGGATGATCTCGCCGCCCACCACGCCGTATTGCAGCGGCAGGCCAGCCAATACCGCCGCAGCAAGCCCTTTCGGCGCCATCATCGAGGTGATCGCGGAATCGCGCAGAGTATAGGCAGGGTTGCGGTAAACCACGCGGGTCAGGCCAGTGCGCATGACGAATACCAGTACTGTCATCGCAACTGCGACGAACGCCAGTTGCGCCGCGCCGAAATGGATAGATATGCCCAGATAGACGAAGAAGTAGGTTTTCAGCAGGAACACCGATTCGCGGTAAAACACCCGATCCATTTCATTCAACGGCTCAATGCTCTTGCTCGACAGGCTCTGGATGCGGTTCAGCCCAAACTGCTCGAAATTGGTCATGGTGATGCCCAGCGCCAGCGCGGCGATCGCGCCGGAAAAGCCGAGCTGCTCGGTCACGCCATAGACGATGAACACATAGGCTAGCGTGGACGAGATGGTATTCGGGAAGTCGCGCACCTTGCCCAGCACCAGCAACCAGCCGATGCCGCCCAGCACACCGATAATTGCGGCAAAAATCAGCGCGGCCAGCACGCCGCCGACCAGCCTGCCCGGCTCGACGCCGCCCTGCGTGTAAACCTGCAACAGCGCGAACACGCCGACGATGCACAGCACGTCGGTCAACGCCGATTCCAGCACCAGCACGGTGGCGGGTTTTTCGGACAGGCGCAGCGCCTCCACCATCGGGATCACCACGGCGGATGACGTGCCGCCCAGCGTGACGCCGAGCAAGGCAGCCGGGAGCAAATCCAGATCCAACGCGGCCACGCCGGCCGAAGCCACAATCACGGTAGTCAGCGCAAAGCACACCAGGCTCAACATGCCGGTGGTCGCCAGCGACTTGCCCAGCACGCCCAGATTCAGCGACGTGCCGCTCTCGAACAGGATCACCACCAGCGCGATGGTCGCGATCACCGAGCCGATCTTGCCGAAATCCTGCGGCGTGACGATGCCCAGCAGCGGGCCGAGCAGGATGCCCAGCAGCATCAATACCAGCACATCCGGGATGTTGGTCTTGCGAAACTGCACGGACAGGAAATGCGCGAAAAAAACCATCAGGCCAATCGCCAGAATCGTAATGGACATAGCCAGCCTCTCTTGTATTGACAGCGCGATTATACATGGCAATTTTTACAACCCGGCGCGCCGTGCCGGAGCGCGTAACCGAGGGTGGTATAATTTCCGCCAGCAAAAACTCCTGTCCGTTCCATCACCGCAGTTCAGTGCTATCTTCCCCCTGAAAACCAATATCAAAGGAGGTTTACCATGACCCATAAAATTCGCGTCGGCCTGGTCGGCTATGGCAAGGCGGGCAAGGCCGTGGCCAACATACTCGGCACCGATCCGCACTTCGATCTGCGCTGGATCGCGCGGCGCTCGGCGAACGCAGAACCGCAAATGCACCCGGATACTGACATTCCCATTATCAGCATCGAACAGCAATCGTTCGATGAGCTGTTCGACCGGCATCCGGTGGATACAATAGTCGACTTTTCCACTCCTGAAACATTGCATGCTTACGGCGAGGCGTTGCGCAAGCGCGGCATCATGCTGGTCAGCGCGATCTCTGCCTATTCGGAAGATGACCTGGTCTATGCGCGCAGCCTGGGGCGGGACACGCGCGTGATGTGCTCGCCGAACATCACGCTCGGCATCAATTTTCTGATCGTGGCGGCCAAATTATTGCGCAAGGCCGCGCCGTTTGCCGACGTGGAAATCGTCGAGCAGCATTTCCGGGACAAGCCGGAAATTTCAGGCACGGCGCGCAAAATTGCAGAAACGCTGGAAGTGGATGCCGAGCAAATCACGTCATTGCGCTTCGGCGGGATCGTCGGCCATCATGAAGTGATCTTCGGCTTTCCGCACCAGACCGTGCGGCTGATTCATGATTCGATCCGGCGCGAGGCGTTCGGAACCGGCGCGGCCTTTGCGCTGGAACAGCTTGCCAATTGCGATAACGGCTTCTACACCTTCGAGGACCTGCTGATGCGCGTGATGCGCGCTGAACTGGCGGGCATCCCATAACAATTTATCAGGACTCGGAAATGCACCGTTACCCGGCTACCCGATTGCTCTGGTGCGTGATTGGCGCAGCTATCGGCATCGTTATCGCCCTGTCTCTGGTTGGGTCGCCCGCTTTGCCATTCCTCCTGGTATCGCTCGGCGGTTCCACCGTTTTCCTCTTCGGACTCACACGCGCCGCATAACCCAACCCCGCGCCCTCTTTGGCGGTTATCTTGGCGGTGCGCTCATCGGCATCGCCTGCTACCACGCCTTCGGCGATGCGCTATGTGTTTACGCGCTCGCCCAAGTGCTGGCCTTGTCCTTCATGCTCATTACCAAGACGGTTCACCCGCCCGCCGGCGCAAACCCCATCCTGATGATCTACGCCCATGCCGGCTGGTCGGCACTCTGGCAGCCGGTTCTTATCGGGGTAACTTCCCTTGCCGTTGTCGCCGCCGTCTGGAGCAGGTTATACCCCGGCCTTGCACACTATCCGGTCAAATGGCTTGATCGCTCTCCGCCAAGCACATTCTGGGGCGGCTGGGACGAATAGTCGAATATGCAGAAAATATGGCAAGAATCTTGTGGTTATTGAATATCGACAATGTATTGGACGATCATTGCGTAGGTCGGGATTCATCCCGACGGGGTTGGGTTATGCGACGCTCTGTCGGGATGAATCCCGACCTACGAAATTCACCCCCGGTTCATAAAAAGTACTTTTACAATTTCTGCATCCATCAGGGTTTCGATTTGCGTGGTTTCAGGTTAAAAATTACAGCCTTTCAAACAGGTGGGTATCTGCGTTATAGCCCAGCAACTCGCCGCGCTCGATATCAAAATACCAGCCGTGCAGCGCGAGCGCGCCTTGTTCGACGCGCTCGCGTATCCAGGGGAAAGTCCTCAGATTATCCAGCGAAACCAATATCGTTTGCTGCTCGCAGGCGCGTTGGCGCACCGCGTTGTCGGCATGGGAAAATTCCAGGTTCACCTGCTCCCGTGCGGCAGCGGCTATTCCCATCCATTCATCAAGGAACATGTCTTCTTTTTGTCCATCGCTTTCCAGCAAGGTGCGGATGCCGCCGCAATGCGCATGTCCCAGCACGACGATGTGCCCGACATTCAGCTTGCGCACGCCGAACTCCAGCGCGGCGCTGGTGCCGTGATAATGCCCCTGATTTTCTGCGGGAGGGACAAGGTTGGCGACGTTGCGGATGACAAACAGGTCGCCCGGCGCGCAATCCAGTATCAAGGCCGGATCGACGCGCGCATCGCAGCAGGCAACCACCAATATCCGGGGCGCTTGACCCTGTTCGACGAGTTCGCGGAACAGCGCATCGTCCTTCGCGAAATGCCTTTCCCGGAAACGTGCAAAACCTTCGATGAGCTGCGCGGGTGAACTCATGCTGGAGTACTCATATGAGCGAACTCATGCGCCAGTCAGGCGTTGCGCCGCTTCGCGATATTTGTCGGCAGTTTTTTGCAGCACCTCCTGCGGGACATGCGGCGCGGGCGGCTGCTTGTTCCAGCCGGAAGTCTCCAGCCAGTCGCGCACGAACTGCTTGTCGAAGCTGGGCGGGCTGCTGCCTACCCGGTATTGATCGGCGGGCCAGAAGCGCGAAGAGTCGGGCGTAAGCGCCTCGTCGATCAGGTACAGCTTGCCCGCCTCGTCCACGCCGAATTCGAACTTGGTATCGGCGATGATGATGCCCTTGGTGGCCGCATAATCCGCCGCTTCGGTATACAGCGCCAGCGTCGCATCGCGCACTTCCGTGGCGCGCGCCTCGCCGAGCAGCTCGACGGCTTGCGCGAAGGAAATGTTTTCGTCGTGATCGCCGACCGCCGCCTTGGTAGACGGCGTGAACAGCGGCTGCGGCAGTTTTTCCGCCTCGCGCAGCCCGGCAGGCAACTTGATCCCGCATACCGCGCCGGTCTTCTGATAATCCTTCCAGCCGGAGCCCACCAGATAGCCGCGCACGATCGCCTCGATCGGCAACGGCTTGAGCTTCAGGGTGACGAAGGCGCGCCCCTTCACCTGCGCCTGCTCCCGCTCGCCCTTGACCACCGATTCGGGCGCGATGCCGGTCAGGTGGTTTGGGATCACATGGTGCAGTTTGTCGAACCAGAAGTTCGACACGCGGGTCAGCACCTCGCCCTTGCCCGGGATCGGGTCGGGCAGAATCACGTCGAAGGCGGAGAGCCGGTCGGTCTGCACGATCAAGAGATGCCGTTCATCGACTTTATAGAGATCGCGCACCTTGCCGCGATGCAGCAGTGGCAGGCTGTTGATGTCGGATTGTAGTATTGGAGTATTCATTTGTGTAAGTCCTCAGCCTGACGAGCCGGAGCCAAAAAAGTGGTGGTTTTCGTAGGTCGGATAACGCTGCGCTCATCCGACCTGCAATGAACCCATGTAGGGGCGCGATTCATCGCGCCCCCTACATAGCTTATTCGTCGCTGGGGTAGGGATAGCGCACATGGCCGATGCGTACCACCAGCACCGCCAGCGTCAGCAGCAGAATCGAGGCAGTGATAGCGAGCATGCGCCAATCTTCCATGCCCTTGAAGTCCAGCACCAGGTAGCGCGCCAGCGCCACCATGGAAATATACAACGGGAAGCGCACCGGCAGCTTGCCGGAGCGGTAATACGCGCCGACCATGGCAAGCACTTCCAGATAAAGGAAGAGCAGCAGCAAGTCGGCCATGGTCACTTGCCGCGCAAGCGCCATGGCCGTGATTTCGCTGACCATCGCAATCACCGTGGCGATGGCGATCACCAGCAGGCCGATATGCTCCACCAGCGAAAGCAGCTTCTGGTTGAATTCCTGGAGGGTATTTCTCATGGACTACCTCTTGGGCGAAATTGCAGCAGGCGGATGCTGCGTCCTTACGACAGAACCGGCAACACGGTCGCCGCAATCTGTGCCGCCTGTTGCTGGCGATACTCGGCCAGCTTCTGCGCGAGTTGCGCATCGTGCAAGGCCAGCATGGAAATTGCGAACAATCCGGCGTTTGCCGCACCGGCTTCGCCGATCGCGAAGGTCGCCACCGGGATGCCCTTGGGCATTTGCACGATGGACAGCAGCGAATCCATTCCTTTGAGATACTTGGACGGGATCGGCACGCCCAGCACCGGCAGCGTAGTTTTGCCGGCAATCACGCCGGCAAGGTGCGCGGCACCGCCGGCGCCGGCGATGAAACACTGCGCGCCCTGCGCGCTGATGTCCTTGATGTAGTCGAACAGCAGGTCGGGGGAACGGTGCGCGGAGATCACCCGCGCGTCAAATGCCACACCGAAATCCTGCAAAGCGCGCGCGGCATGCTGCATGATTTCCCAGTCATTGGCACTGCCCATGACGATGGAAACTCGTGGCTTGTCACTCATGCTCTATGCCTCCTTGTGGTAACGCACGATACGCTCGACCTCGTTCTTCGAGCCTAGTATCACCGGCACGCGCTGATGCAGGCCGGACGGCTTGACGTCCATGATGCGCTCGTAGCCGGTGGAAGCCACGCCGCCCGCCTGCTCGACGATGAAGGACATCGGGTTGGCCTCGTACAGCAGGCGCAGCTTGCCAGCTTTGGTCGGATCCTTGGTGTCCTTGGGGTACATGAACACGCCGCCGCGGATCAGGATGCGATGCACCTCGGCCACCATCGACGCGATCCAGCGCATGTTGAAGTTGACGCCGCGCGGGCCGTTCTTGCCCGCGATGCACTCGTCGACATAGCGCTGCACCGGTTTTTCCCAGAAGCGCTCGTTGGAGGCGTTGATGGCAAATTCCAGCGTATCCGCCGGGATGGTCATGTTCGGGTGGGTGAGCATGAATTCGCCGATGTCGCTGTCCAGCGTGAAGCCGTTCACGCCGTGCCCGCTGGTGATCACCAGCATGGTCGAAGGGCCGTACAGCGCGTAACCGGCGCAGGCCTGCGTGGTGCCGGGTTGCAGGAAGTCTTCTGCCGTCGGGTTTTCGATACCCTTGGGCGCGCGCAGGATGGAGAAGATCGTGCCGACGGAAATGTTCACGTCGATGTTGGAAGAGCCGTCGAGCGGGTCGAACACCAGCAGGTATTTGCCCTTCGGGTACCTGGCGGGAATGGGATAGACATCGTCCATTTCCTCGGAAGCCATCGCGGCCAAGTGGCCGGCCCATTCGGTGTACTTGATGAAGATTTCGTTGGTGATGATGTCGAGTTTCTTCTGCGTTTCGCCTTGCACGTTTTCGCTGCCCGCACTACCCAGCACACCGATCAGCGCGCCCTTGTTGACGTCATGCGCGATCTGCTTGCAGGCGATCACTATGTCGCTGATCAGGCCGGTGAAATCGCCCGTCGCGCCCGGAATAGCACGCTGCTCCTCGATGATGAATTGGATCAGACTTTTGCTCATGCTTCTTTCCTTTTCAAGATTATAAATTTGGTGCAATTTTACCGCTTTTACAGGTTGCTCCATACGGCTATTTAGAAAACGTAGGGTGGGCAGACAGTGTTTTCGTCTGCCCACGCGGATGCCAAACCGCATGGGCACAAAATCGTGCCCACCCTACCCGCTATTTGGTCAGCGAAATGAACAACTGCGGCAACTTCTCAGGCAACTGAGCTACCCGGTCGATGATGGTGTATTGCTTGCCGAAGATGTCCGCGACATATTCATCTGCCTTGCGGTCGAGGTTGATGCAATAGGCGTAGATGCCTTGCCGTTCCAGCTCCGTCACCGCCTGGCGCGCGTCCTCGATCAATAATCTGCCGTCCTTGCTGTCGATGTCCGATGGCTCGCCATCTGTGAGGATCAGCATCAGCTTTTTATCGGCCTGCTGCTGTTCCAGATAGTGCGCGGCATGACGCATCGCCGCACCCATGCGCGTGGAATAACCCGCTTCCATCGCCGCCAGCCGTCCCTTCACGCTATCGTCCCAGCGTTCGCTGTAGCCCTTGATGTGCAGATAGCGCACGTCGTGGCGCGTATTGGAATGAAAGCCAGCGATGGCGAACGGGTCGCCCAGCTTCTCGATCGCCCAAGCCAGCAGCGATACCGCTTCCTGGCTCAATTCCAAGATGGTCTGATCGCTGCCCGAGGCCTTTTCGTTGAGCGACTCCGACAAATCCAGCAGCAGCATCACCGCGATGTTGCGCCCGCTGGTCCGGTGGCTCATGTTGATGCGCGGGTCGGGCGCCGCGCCGCTCTTGTAGTCGATCAGCGAGCGCAGCGCGACATCCAGATCCAGCTCGCTGCCTTCTTCCTGGTAGCGGATGCGCACCTTGTCCTGCGGCTTGAGCAGGTCGAGCATTTTCTTCAGGCGTTTGGCCAGCCCGGCATGTTTCGCCAATAGCCGGTCGATATCCGCCGCGTTGCCGGGCGGATGCAATGCCTCATACACGCTCACCCAGTCCGGGCGGTAGCTCTGGTTGAGGTAATCCCACTCGTGGTAATGGCGCGGCGGCAAACCTTTGATTTCCTCGCCCGGCTCGATTTTGCGCGGCTCATCGAAGGCTTCTTCCTCGTCCCCCTCCTCGATGAATTTCCACATCTGGCGGTTGTCGTCGCGGTAGCTCACCACCGTGTCGGTGAAATGAATTTTGGCAAGCTGATCGCCTTGGCGGCGCGATTTGGCGACGAAGGCCACCGCCAGCTCGGCCATCTCCAACGTGCTTGAATCGCTGCCCAGCATCAGATCGCTGAAGCGTTGCGCAAACTCGATGACGTGCAGATTTTTGTAGGGATGCTGCAGATCGATAATGGCACGCGACAACATCGTCAGACGATGGCGCACGCCGGATTCCTGCTCTGGATCGCAGGCGTCTTCGACTGGGGCGGGATGCAACGCTGCGAAAATACGGCGCAGGCCGGGATACTCGCGCATCGCCAGATATTCCACGCGGCTGTCCTCCAGAAACTCCACCGCCATGCGCTGTAACGGACTGAAATTGTCGGCGAATATGGCTGTCGTCCAGCGCCGGTGTGCGGCAACATGCGCCAGCACGGCGCGGTAGCGGTTGATGCCTGCGATTTCATGCTCATCGTCATACACATCCGGCAAGCGTATACCGAGCTTGTCGTAATACGGAAGCGGCTGGCGCAGGATGTCGAATGCGGTGGAATAGGGAATCAACGGCTGTTCGTCGCGCCATAACCCGCGCAAATACAGGTCCAGCTTGCGTTCGTTATCCACCAGCAATGTGCCATGCCGCTCGCGCTGCAACACCGCGCGGCTGTCCGCAGATTGCAGGCTGAAGTAATCGATCTGTCGGTCGGGGTGATCCTTGTAATACCGGATGCCGTATTCCACCCAACTCTTCAAGCCGGCCAGGGAAAGCTGGCCGAGCAGATGAGGGAGCTGTTTAAAAAACTCCGGTAGTCCGGGGCTGGGAAAGGTCTGGTGGATGCCGTGAACCGAGCCGGTAGTGCGCTCCATGAAATCGAGCACGATGTCGAGAAAATCGCGCAACTGTTGCGGAGACTGCAAGCGCCGCGCGGCAACCGGCAATGATTGAAGAAACGGTACGATGGAGTTGCCGTTGGGAGATTTCCACATCCGGCGGATGCACTCCATGACGGCGGGCAGCGCATCTTCGCCCAGCGTCCTGGCCACGGCCGGCCATTTCTCCAGAAAGATTAAAATCGGCTCCGCTCCGCGCCCCATCTTGCCGAGGAAGCGCGCGCTTTCCTGGTAAGCCTCGACCCCTTGCACAGAAAGCGCCGCCAGCGCCTCGCGCATGCACTCGGCAAACACTGGCGCGACGCGCGGGAAACCGCAGTCAAGCTGACGCCAGTAGGTTTCCAGTTCGGCGGGGATGGTTGCTGTTTCCAAGATTTTAGCTATCTGCGGTAGGTTGGGCTTCAGCCTGACATGCCGGTTGGTTGGCCTAGCCTTTGCTTGGCCTTGGCTTGCTATTATCCATGAAACGCGCCGCGATCAGGCCGTTCACCGTGCCGAATAGCAAAGCAGCGGCGGCGAAAATCGGGATGAGATAGGCGATGCCGCTATGCGGGATCAACCACAGGTACACTACTGCCATCTGCCCGGTAATATGTGCGAATGCGGCGTAAATGCTGTGGCTGACCGGACCGAACCAGCGCGGCGGCAGGTGCTGCGCAAAGGCCAGCACGAACAGGCTGAGCACAGCGCCGGACAGGCTGAGAAAGAAGCCGGGCGCGAGAAAATTGCCGAACAGCAGGCTGCCCGCCACCACACGCAACAGCGTCACCCAGGCCGCCGCGCGCCAGCCGTAGCGCGCCAGCACGATCAGGGTGACGATATTGGCCAGCCCCGGTTTCACGCCGGGCAGCGGCGAAGGAATGGCGTTCTCCAGTATCGTCAGGCCGAGCGCCACCGCCGCCATGCGCGCGATGCGATGATCCTCGGCGGTGGTGCTGAGAAGGATCGAAGATGGCTTTTCCCCCTCTCCCTTCTCCCTTACCCCTTCCCCCCGGTTTTCAGTAATTGAGGCTGTCATATTTTTTAGTGCTGCCTGCCAGCTCGACGCTGACCTGGTTCGGCAGGCAGATGGCGATTTCGCCGGCCTGTTGCAGCCAGCCCTGGCGCACGCAGTATTGCCTCGGGCTGGGGTCGGAGCTGATGCGCGCGCGGCGTTTTTCGATAGTGATCACACTGGTGCCAAGCGGGCCAGGGACTTCGATTTGCTGGTCACGCGACAGCGGCACTTCGCGGAAAATCTTCCCGCCACTGCGGATGACAGCCTTGTCGGCAAGGTCGCCGCTCCACAGTTTGAGCGTAAGCAATATCACGCAGAGACTGCCCAGCAACAGCGTCAGCCAGTCACCCGCCTTGAGGTGCGGCAGGATGGCCGTGCCGATGGAATCATGCAAGTTCACGGTGGCGCACCAGCACTTGCTGCTGCGGTTCGAAATGCCGGGCGAGCTTTTCTGCCAGATACACCGAGCGATGCTGCCCGCCGGTGCAGCCGATGGCCACGGTGAGATAGCTGCGGTTGTCGGCGACGAAGCTCGGCAACCAGCGTTCCACAAAATCGCGAATGTCGCCGAACATGTCCTGCGCGCCTGGCGTGTTATCCAGGAACTCGATCACGGCGGCATCGCGCCCGGTGAGCGGGCGCAGCGCCGGATTGTAGTGGGGGTTGGGCAGACAGCGCACATCAAACACCAGATCGGCATCCAGCGGAATGCCGTGCTTGAAGCCGAACGATTGGAACAACAGCGTCAGGCGCGCGCGATCCAGCTTGATGAACTGCTTGATCCAGGCGCGCAGCGCATTGGCATCAAGTTCGGTGGTGTCGATATGATGGCCGATATCACTGATTGCGGCGAGCAATTCGCGTTCATAGGCGACACATTCCGGCAGGGTGCGGCCCTGTTTGCCATTGGCTAGGGAAGCGGCATCGTCAACGTGAAACTCGCGCAGCGATTCGTTTGCCCCTTCCCTCGAGAATTGAAGATTGCCTTTTACGCTTGTCCTTTCTCCCGCTTGCGGGAGAGAGTTAGAGAGAGGGGCTTCATGCGGGGGAAGGTTGGGATGGGGGAAACGGGCATGGCAAATTTCACTATCAATCGTGGCATCTTCGCCTTGCCCGTTGAGCGGATGCAAGCGGCGCGTCTCGGAAAAGCGCTTCACCAGCGTCTCGGTCTGTGCGTCCAGAAACAGCACATGCACATCCACACCCTGCTGCTTGATTTGCTGCAACAGGGGCGGCAGGCGTTGCACGCTGTTGGCGCTGCGCACGTCGATGCTGACCGCGATATTATGGTATCCGGCTTGCTGCAAGTGTTCGACCAGTGCGGCCAGCAAATCGGCGGGCAAGTTGTCCACGCAATAGAAGCCCGCATCTTCCAGCGTCTTGAGCGCGACGCTCTTGCCAGAGCCGGACAGCCCGCTGATCAAAAAAAGTTGCATTCCGGTTCCCGCTACTCGCCGATCAGCAATTGGTCGTGGCGCGTGATGAATTCCTGCATGCTGTCGATGCCGCGCTGCTGCATGACGAAATTGCGCGCGGCCGCTTCCACCAGCACGGCGAGGTTGCGCCCCGCGACCACCGGGATGTTGACCGTTTTGACATTCACGCCGAGAATTTCCTGGTGTGTGGCATTGATCGGCAGGCGTTCCATTTGCGAGAGATCCCCGCCCTGTGGGCGATGCAGGTGGACGATGAGTTTCAGGCTCTTTTTGCGCCGCACCGCTGTTTCGCCGAACATGGTGCGGATGTTCAACACGCCCAGGCCTCGCACTTCGAGAAAGTCGCGCAACAGCTCCGGGCAGCGCCCTTCCAGCGTGTCCGGCGCGATGCGGTGCAGTTCGGCGATATCGTCGGCAACCAGCCCGTTGCCGCGCGTGATCAGCTCCAGGCCGAGTTCGCTTTTGCCGACCGCGCTCTCGCCGGTAATCAATACCCCGACCCCCAGCACATCGAGAAACACGCCGTGGCGCGTGGTGGATTCGGCCAGTTCCTTGGCGAGATAGTGGCGGATCAGCCACATCAGATGCACGCTGGGTGTAGGCGAGCGGAATAGCGGCAGGTGCGAGTGATCGGCGAATTCAAGCAGCTCGGCCGGGACGTTATCTGCGCCGGCCACGATCAAACAAACCGTGATGCTCTGTTCGATTTGGCGGAATGCTTGGGCGCGGCCATCCGCGCCCAGGTTGCGCAGATAATCGAGTTCGGCTTCGCTGAACACCTGTATCCAGTTGGGATGAATCAGGTTGAGGTGGCCGATGAGCCCGTTGTTGGAGGCGTGAACCTTGTCGCTGTCGATGATGCGCTCGATGCCGTCCGCGCCGGCCACGCGGCTGAGCTGCAGCCGTTGCTGCTTGTTCTCGAACAGTTGCCGGACGTTGACCTGGCTCATGGCAGTCTCAGGCCGTACTCTTCCAGTCGTAGAATAACTGATGGATACTGGCGGCATCTTCGCAGGCGAGCAGGCAGTTGCGGAACTGCGTATCGCTGAACATCTGCGCCAGTTCACCGAGGATTTGCAGGTGTAGATCGGTGGCACGCTCCGGCACCAGCAGCACGAAAATCAGGTTGACCGGATCGCCGTCCGGCGCATCGAACGGGATCGGGTGGGAAGTTTTGACAAAGGCGGCAGTCGCCTCGCGCAGTTTGGCGATGCGGCCGTGCGGAATCGCCACGCCCTCCCCCAGACCGGTCGAACCGAGCTTCTCGCGGGCAAACAGGCTGTCGAACACCTGGCTACGCGCAATCTGCTGGTTGTTTTCAAACAGCAGGCCGACCCGTTCGAACACGCGTTTCTTGCTGGTGGATTCAGCATCCAGCAGGATGTTGTCGGGCAGCAGGATTTTGCTGATCAGATTCATTTTGATGTTATGAAAAAGGGCGGCACTGCTGCCGCACATGTTGATTATTCTTCTGCTGCGACGTGTTTGCCGGAATCGTCGTGGCGGCGTGCCGCCAGTTTTTCCTTGTGTTTCATCACCTGGCGATCCAGTTTGTCCACCAGCGCGTCGATCGCGGCGTACAGATTTTCGTCCTCGCATTCCACAAACACATCTTTGCCGCTGATGTGTACGGTCGCTTCGGCCTTTTGCTTCAGTTTTTCCACCGAAAGAATGATGTGCACATCGATCACGTTGTCGAAATGACGTTTGATCTTGCCGAACTTGCCGGTCGCATAGTCGCGGATGGCGGGGGTGATTTCCAGATGGCGTCCGGTTAGGTGGATATTCATGACTTGCTCCTTTTTAGAGTGATTTACGGAGGTTTACCGGGAGGATGTTCATGCCTTCCCGGTATTTTGCTATGGTACGCCGGGCGACCACGATGCCCTGCTGTGCCAAAATTTCCGACATGCGGCTGTCGGTAAGGGGTTTGCGAGCATCTTCCGCGCCGACCATCTGCTTGATCAGCTCGCGTATGGCGGTGGAAGAACAGATGCCGCCACTTTCCGTGGCCAGGCCGCTGCCAAAGAAATGCTTGAATTCAAATATGCCGCGCGGCGTCAGCATGAATTTTTGCGTGGTGCTGCGCGATACCGTGGATTCATGCAATTCCAGCGTATCGGCGATTTCGCGCAGGACCAGCGGGCGCATGCTGATCTCGCCATGCTCGAAAAAATCGCCCTGCCGCTCCACGATCGCCTGGGCGACGCGCAGAATGGTCTCGAAGCGTTGCTGCAAATTCCTGATCAGCCATTTTGCTTCCTGCAATTGGGTCGCGAGCTGCGAACTGTTTTTACCGTTGCGCTGTTGCAGAATATTGGCGTAAACCTGGTTCACGCGCAGTTTGGGCATCGCTTCCGCATTGAGCCGCGCGCGCCACGTTCCCTGGTGTTTTTCCACGATCACATCGGGCACCACGTAGTCGGCGATACTTTGGTTGAATTCCGCACCTGGCCTCGGGTTCATCCCGGTGATCAAATGCTGGGCGGTACGCAATTCATCGTCGCTGCAACGCAGCAGCTTTTTGATCCTGACAAAATCGTGTGCGGCGAGCATATCCAGGTGGCTGCTCACCAGACGGATCGCCAAATCGCGCTGCGGCGTACCTTCCGGCAGCGCCTTGAGCTGCAAGGCCAGACATTCGCCCAGGCTGCGCGAGCCAATACCCGGCTGGTCGAGATGTTGCAACTGCACCAGCGCGGTCTCAAGATCATCCAGCGTGATATCGAGTTCGGCGGGCAACAATTCCACCAGCTCCGCCAGGTCTTGTGCCAGATAGCCGTTCTCGTCAAGCGCGTCGATCAGCAAGCCGACAACCTTGCGGTCTTGGCCTTCCAGTGTGCTGGTGGCCAACTGGTCATGCAGGTATTCGCGCAAACTGGGCTGCCCGGCAGCCTGCTCGGGATAATTATCGTCTTCATCGTCCGTGCTGCGCAGCGTGCCGCCGCCGGTATTCCAGTCCGCCTGCTCGTTGCCGAAATCGTCCGCGCCGCGGTCATCGGCGTGGCTCGCTTCCGCTTCGCCCGCGTCTTCCTGACGCGGTGCGGAATTTGCGGGTTCCTGGGAAAAAACGCCCGGCGCGGATTCTTCGGCCAACTCCAGCATGGGGTTATCATCCAGCATCTGCACCACTTCCTGCTGCATGTCCTGGGTGGAGAGTTGCAACAGGCGGATAGCCTGCTGCAACTGCGGGGTAAGCGTCAGCTGCTGGGATGTTCGAAGTTGTAGCGCGGGTTTCATTGCTTAGTGTTTGTTCCGGGGTGCATTTTTTATCTTACGGGCATATTGAATGCTGCCCCTGTTAATGAAACTCGCCATGCCCGTTTCCCTCTCCTCAATCCTCTCCCGCAAGCGGGCGAGGAGGCGAACGAATCGCTACGCGAGTTTCATATTACAGCCTGAAATGCTCACCCAGATAAACTTTCCTCACGCCTTCATTATAAATGATTTCGTCCGGCTTGCCTTCCGCCATCACCGAGCCCGCGTTGATGATGTAGGCGCGGTCGCAGATTCCCAACGTTTCACGCACGTTGTGGTCGGTGATCAATACGCCGATATTGCGCTCCTTGAGAAATCGGATGATTTTCTGGATGTCCAGCACGGCGATGGGATCCACGCCGGCAAATGGTTCGTCGAGCAGGATAAAACGCGGGTTGGTCGCCAGCGCGCGCGCGATTTCGACACGCCGCCGTTCACCGCCTGACAGGCTGATGGCAGGGTTGTTGCGGATGTGGGTGATATGCAGGTCTTCCAGCAACTCTTCCTGGCGATTCTGTATGTCGTCATCGGCAAGCCCCTGTAATTCCAGCACCGCGCGGAGGTTCTGCGCCACGGTCATGCGGCGGAAGATCGAGGCTTCCTGCGGCAGATAGCCCAAGCCCAGGCGCGCACGGCGATGGATCGGAAGATGGGTGATGTTGTCGTCGTCAATGAAAATTTCCCCGCCGTCGACCGCAATCAAGCCCACGATCATATAAAACGACGTCGTCTTGCCCGCGCCGTTCGGGCCCAGCAGACCAACCACCTCGCCGCTTTCCAGCGACAGCGAAGCGTCATGCACCACGGCGCGTGAACCGTATTTTTTATTGAGACCGACCGCGCGCAGTTGACTCATGGCCGTGTGTTGGGCGTTTCGGCAGGAGTAACGGGCGGACGGTCCGGCGCGGCAGGCAGCGTATCTTCTTTGCGTTTGGGCTGCAATATGGCATGCACACGTTGCGGCGGCGCACTTTCAGAACCCGCACCACCGCTGCTGTTCACCTGAAAAATTTCGGTTTTTGCGTTGTAGGTAATGTGCTCGCCGCGCACCTCGTCCAGCTTGCGCTTGAGGCGCGCCTGCCCAAAGAAATTCACCGTCTCGGCGCGCGTGTCATATTCGATGCGCTCGCCATAGCCTTCCACATATTCGTCCAGCCCCTCGCGTTTTTGCCGGAAGCTGGCGGTGTGGCCGAAAGCCGTGCCGAGCTTGAAACCCTGTTTATCCTGCACCACAAAAATTTTGTCACCGCTCATCAACATCGTACCCTGCGACAACTTCACGTTGCCGGTAAAGGTGCTGACTTGGCGCGCATCGTCGATCACCACCTGGTCGGCTTCCAGATGCACCGGCTTGTCGCGGTCGGCGCGCTCGGCGAAGCTGGCCGGCGCCCAAAGCAGCAGGGAAAAAGCCAGCGGCAAAAAAACACATCGCGATAATTTACTGTTTGGTGGTTGCATGTTCGCTTCTTACCTGGGAAAGCAATTTCAGGGTGCGCGCCTTGTTGTCCATTTCCATGCCCAATGCATGCAGGGTATTACGGGCATCCACCAGCGTGACCGCGCGATCGGTATCGACCCAATCCCGGTCCGGGACAATGCGCAGGTATTCGGTGTGCAGCGTGAGCTCGCTTTGGCTGGCGCTCGCCTCGCGCAGCACTTCGACATCGCGGTGCAGGAATACTTCATCGCCTTTGCTGGAAACAACGCCCTGTTTGGCGATGAAGTGTATCGCCGGGCGGCCCGCAGACAGCGCGGTCAGGCGCGGCACTTCCAGCACGGTGCTGTCGTCATCCGGATAATGCTGCATCAGTTTTGCGGCCATGATGAAGCGCGGCACTCCCTGCTCGTTCAGCCTGACGGCGGAAAAATTTTCCATGATGGCATCCGGATCATGGCGCTTGCCATTATCCGGCCTGGCCTGTTCCGGCTGCACTTGCTGGTTTAACCAGTAAGTCACGCTCAGCAAACCGAGCAACGGCAAAACCGGCAGCCAGTAACGGGCGCGTGAAGCCAGGGTCATTTCAGGTAGTGTGCCAGTTGCGCGTCCAGCGTGCCTTGCGCCGCCATGACCAGCTCGCATGCTTCGCGCACTGCGCCGTATCCGCCGCCGCGTTTGGTCACATAATCGGAATGCTCGCGCACCAGTTGCGGCGACTCGGGCACACTGATTGACAATCCGACATGGCGCATCACCATCAGATCGACCACATCGTCGCCCATGTAAGCTGCGGAATCGCGTGACAGTTTGAGTGCATCAAGCAGACCGACCATCGCCCCGAGTTTATTTTCGACACCCTGGAAGACATGCTGGATGCCGAGATTCTGCGCGCGCGCCGCGACGCAGCGCGAGGTGCGCCCGGTGATAATGGCAACTTCCACCCCGCTGGCACGCAGCATTTTTATCCCATGACCGTCCAGCGCATTGAAGCGCTTGAATTCCTCGCCGGAATCGGACAGGTACAAACCGCCGTCGGTCATGACCCCGTCCACATCGAAGGCCATCAGGCGAATCAGTTTGGCGCGGCTTGATAACATGTTTTTCTCCTAACGGGCATGGCAGTAGCCACCCTGATGATGAAACGTCTCACAAGATTACTCACCTTTTACCCCCAACCCCTCCCGGCCTCCCCTTGTCAGGGGAGGAGGTGAACTCTCCCCCTGACAAGGGGGAGCTGGAGGGGGTTTGGTGTTCCATTTTGTGTTGTTTCACGTTAATAAATGCCACTAAATGACCTTGGCATGCAGCAGATCGTGCATGTTCAGCGCGCCGACCAGCTTATACCGACTGTCCACCACCAGAATCTGGCTGATGCTGTACTGCTCCATGACCTGCACCGCTTCGGCGGCCAACGCGTCCGGGGCGATACAGCGCGGATGGGCGGACATCACGCCGCGCACCGGCGTGGCGCTGAAATCCAGCTTCTTCTCCAGCGTGCGGCGCAAATCGCCGTCGGTATAAATGCCCAGCACGCGCTGCCCTTCATCCACGATGGCGGTCATGCCCACGCCCTTTTTCGAAATTTCCAGGATCGCGTCACTGAGCATCGCGTCTTCACCCACCATCGGCAGGCGCTCGCCACAGCGCATGATATCGCGCACATGGGTGAGCAAACGCCGCCCCAGATTGCCGCCCGGATGCGAGCGGGCAAAATCTTCCGCGCCGAAACCCTTGGCATCCAGCAACGCCACCGCCAGCGCGTCGCCCAGCGCCAGCGCCGCCGTGGTGCTGGCGGTGGGTGCCAGACCCATCGGGCAAGCCTCTTTGTCCACAGCAGCATCGAGGTGCACATCCGCCGCCTGCGCCAGGCTGGAGGCAGGATTGCCGGTCATGCTGATCAGCTTGGCACCCTGCCGTTTGATGACCGGCACAATGGTCATCAACTCGTCGCTCTCGCCGGAATAAGACAGCGCGATGATGACATCCTTGCTGGTAATCATGCCCAAATCGCCGTGGCTGGCTTCGCCGGGGTGCACGAAATAAGCGGGTGTTCCGGTGCTGGACAAGGTTGCGGCGATCTTGCGCGCGATATGCCCGGACTTGCCCATACCGCTGACAATGACACGCCCCTCGCATTGCAAAATCACATCCAGCGCGCGCAGAAAATCGCCATTGATGCGTGTGACGAGGGCCTGTACGGCTGCGGCTTCGATACCCAGAACTTCGCGGGCGAGATCAAGGGCGCGCGGCGAGGCGGAAATATGCTTGCTCATGCGGCGCATTATAACAGGGGGCGTTTTTCGGGTAACCGGCAAAATAGGTCAAGCTTAGGAATGAAGCGTGCGGCAGGAGGGTTGTAGAACCGGCTAAACCCAAACCACTCCCAGCCTCCCCTTGTCAGGGGAGGAGCATTGCTCTCCCCCTGGCAAGGGGGAGCCCAGGGTAAATTTGTTCTCCAAATAATCGTAGGGTGGGCAGACAGCTTTATTGTCTGCCCACGCGGTTTGGTATCCGCGTGGGCACAAAAGCGTGCCCACCCTACATTTATTGATTCTAAACATAATTTTTTGAAGAACAAATTAGCCCTGAGGGGGAGCCGGAGGGGGCTTGTTTTTTGTGTTGCGCCACCACTTTCAAATACACCCAGTGCTTACTTGATGATCGCGTTCAGCTCGCCCTTGGCGTAGCGTGCCACCATCGCGTCCAGCGAGATCGGTTTGATTTTCGCGGCCTGTCCGGCGCAGCCGAAGGCTTCGTAGCGCGATTTGCAGATTTCCTTCATCGCCTTGGTGGTGGCGGCGAGGAATTTGCGCGGGTCGAAGTCTTTGGGGTTTTGCGCGAGGTAGCGTCGCGTCGCGCCGGTCGAGGCCATGCGCAGGTCGGTATCGATGTTAACCTTGCGCACGCCGTGTTTGATGCCTTCGACAATCTCCTCGACCGGCACGCCGTAGGTTTCGCCCATCGCGCCACCGAATTCGTTGATGATCTTCAACCATTCCTGCGGCACAGAAGAGGAACCGTGCATCACCAAGTGGGTATTAGGGATGCGCGCATGGATTTCCTTGATGCGGTCGATACGCAGCACCGCCCCGGTGGGGGGCTTGGTGAATTTGTAGGCGCCGTGCGAAGTGCCGATCGCAATCGCCAGCGCATCCACGCCAGTTTGGCGTACAAATTGCGCCGCCTCTTCCGGGTCGGTCAGCAGTTGTTCGTGGCTCAGCACGCCTTCCGCGCCGTGGCCGTCTTCTTTTTCGCCCTGGCCGGACTCCAGAGAACCGAGGCAGCCCAGTTCGCCTTCGACGGAGACGCCGACCGCGTGCGACATTTCGACCACGCGGCGGGTAACATCCGCGTTGTATTCAAACGACGAAGGGGTCTTGGCATCTTCCTTCAGCGAGCCGTCCATCATCACGCTGGAGAAGCCGGAGCGGATGGCCTGGATACAGACGGCGGGAGAGGCACCGTGATCCTGGTGCATCACCACCGGGATGTGCGGGTAGGCTTCCACGGCCGCTTCGATGAGGTGGCGCAAAAACGCCTCGCCCGCATATTTGCGCGCGCCGGCGGAGCCTTGCATGATCACCGGGCTGTTGGTTTCATCGGCCGCTTCCATGATCGCCTTGATTTGTTCCAGGTTGTTCACGTTGAAGGCGGGCAGACCGTAGCTGTGCTCAGCCGCATGATCGAGAAGTTGACGCAGGGATACGAGTGCCATTTGTTCCTCCTGATTTATTAATTAATTTTAGGGACACGGCGCGCCGTGCCCTTGCTTCATGCTTTGCGATGATCGCCGATGCGCATGATTTTCATCGTGTTGGTGTGCCCCGATTTGCCCATGGCTTCACCGATGGTCATCACCACCATGTCGCCGTCTTTCACCAGACCCAGATCCAGAAGCGTCGCCTCGATCTGGTGCCATTCTTCCGCCTGCCCCCTCGCCTTGGAATGGAAGGCGATGGGATGTACACCGCTGAACAGGGTCACCTTGCTCAATGTTTCCGGCAGCGGCGTCAACGCGAAGATGGGCACGCCTGCATTCACGCGCGACATCCACAGCGGGGTCGAGCCGGACTGGGTCAAGGCGATGATGGCTTTTACCTTGAAATGCGACGCGGCAAACAGCGCCGACATGGCGATGGACTGGTCGATGCGCGCAAATTTGTGCTGCACAAAACCGCGGTCAAACACATGCTCCTCGACTTCGCGCTCCGCCTTGAGGCAGATGCGCGCCATGGCTTCGATGGTTTCCACCGGGTAATCGCCGACCGCCGTCTCCGCCGAGAGCATCACCGCATCCGTGCCGTCCAGCACGGCATTGGCCACATCTGAAACTTCCGCGCGGGTCGGAATCGGGCTGCTGATCATCGACTCCATCATTTGCGTGGCGGTGATCACCAGGCGGTTTTTCGCGCGCGCCATTTTTATCATGCGCTTTTGCAGGCCGGGCACGGCCGCATCGCCGACTTCCACGCTCAAATCACCGCGAGCCACCATGATGGCATCGGACGCGTCGATGATGTCGCCCAAAGCCGGGATCGCCTCGGCGCGCTCGATCTTGGCCATCAGCAGGCTCTTGCCGCCCGCCGCGTGCATCAGCTCGCGCGCCAGGCGCATGTCATCGCCGCTGCGCGGGAACGACACCGCCAGATAGTCCGCCTTGATCAGCGCGGCGGTCTTGATGTCTTCCTTGTCCTTGTCGGTCAGCGCCGGCGCGGTCAGGCCGCCGCCCTTGCGGTTGATGCCCTTGTTGTTGGACAACACGCCGCCGCGCACTACCCGGCAAATGATCTCGGTGCCTTTGACTTCGACGACATCGAACTCCAGCATGCCATCGTTGAGCAGCAGCACTGCACCCTTGCTGACATCGTTGGGCAAGTCCTTGTAATCCAGCCCGACACGCTGCTGATTGCCCAATCCGTCCAGCGCGGCATCGAGGATGAAAGTGTCGCCCTTGTTCAGGACGATCTTGTCGTTCTCGAATTTGCGCACGCGGATTTTCGGGCCTTGCAGGTCTGCCAGGATGCCCACGGTGCGACCGACCACTGCCGCTGCCGCGCGCACCGTCTCGGTGCGCTGCACATGATCCTGTACCGTGCCATGCGAAAAATTCATCCGCACCAGATCGACGCCGGCACGGATCATCTGTTCGAGGACGGCCTGGTCGCTGGAAGCGGGACCCAGCGTTGCGACTATTTTGGTCCTGCGCAGCATGGTCATTTGCAAGTGCAACCGCTGCCGCAACCTTCGGCCAATTTCTGTTCCGCCCGCTGCTCCAGGATCTCCACCGCCGGCAGTTTTTTGCCTTCGAGAAATTCCAGGAACGCGCCGCCCGCCGTGGAAATGTAGGACACCTTGTCGTAGATGCCATATTTCTGAATCGCGGCAATGGTGTCGCCGCCACCCGCCAGCGTGAACGCCTGTGTTTCCGCGATGGCCGTGGCGATCTTCTTGGTACCTTCACCGAACTGGTCAAACTCGAACACGCCGACCGGACCGTTCCACACCACCGTTCCCGCCTTCATGATGATGTCGGCTATTTCTTGTGCGGACTGCGGGCCGATGTCGAAGATCATGTCGTCGTCGGCCACCTCGTCGGCGCTCTTCAGCACCGCCGGCTCGTCGGCGTCGAATTTCTTGCCGACCACCACATCCGTGGCAATAGGAATGTGTGCACCGCGTTGTTTCATTTTTTCGATCAGCGCCTGTGCGGTCGGAATCAAATCCTCCTCGCACAGCGACTTGCCGACATTTTTGCCGACTGCCTTGAGGAAGGTATTGGCGATGCCGCCGCCGACCACCAGTTGCTCGCACTTGTCGGACAGCGACTCCAGCACCGTTAGTTTTGTCGATACCTTGCTGCCGCCGACGATGGCCACCATCGGGCGCGCCGGGTCGAGCAGCGCCTTGGTCAGCGCATCCAGCTCTTCGGTCAGCAGGATGCCGGCCGCCGCGATCGGCGCGTATTGCGCCACGCCGTGGGTCGAGGCTTCCGCGCGATGCGCCGTGCCGAAAGCGTCCATCACGAACACGTCGCACAAGGCTGCATATTTCCGCGCCGTCTCTTCGACGTTCTTTTTCTCGCCCTTGTTGAAGCGGCAGTTCTCCAGCAACACCACCTCGCCTTCGGCAACATCGAAGCCGCCGTTAACCCAATCCTTGATCAGGCGCACCGGTTTGCCCAGCTTGTTGGCGATGACATTGGCAACCGGCTTGAGCGAGTTTTCTTCGGAATAAACGCCTTCTTCCGGGCGCCCCAGATGTGAAGTCACCATCACGCGCGCACCGGCTTTCAGCGCAAACTCGATGGTCGCCATCGACGCGCTGATGCGCGCATCGGAAGTGACTTTTCCATCCTTGACGGGCACGTTGAGATCCGAACGGATCAGAACGCGCTTGCCAAAGAGAGCCATGTTGGTCATTTTGATTATGGACATAATTTCTCCTGAAATCGTAGGGTGGGCACGTTTTTGTGCCCACGCGGTGGGCCAAGAATATTTCAGCGTGGGCACAGTGCGTGGTTGTTGCCGACTTGTCGGCTGTACAACCACGGCCTCCCCCTTGCGGGGAAAAACTTGCCCACCCTACGTCATTTATTTGGCCATCACACGCACCATATCCAGCACCTTGCAGGAATAGCCCCACTCGTTGTCGTACCAGGCCACCACCTTGACGAAAGTGCCGTCCAGCGCCATGCCCGCATCGGCGTCGAACACGGAAGTGCAGCTCTCCCCACGGAAATCGGTGGCGACCACTTTTTCATCGGTGTAACCGAGCACACCCTTCATTGCACCCTGCGAGGCAGCTTTCATCGCGGCACAAATGTCGGCGTAGGTCGTTTCCTTGTTCAGCTCCACGGTAAGATCGACCACGGAGACATCCGAAGTCGGCACGCGGAAGGCCATGCCGGTAAGCTTCTTGTTCAGATCGGGAATCACCTTGCCCACCGCCTTGGCGGCACCGGTCGAGGACGGGATGATGTTTTCGAGAATGCCGCGCCCGCCGCGCCAGTCCTTGTTGGACGGGCCGTCGACGGTTTTCTGCGTGGCCGTGGCGGCATGCACCGTGGTCATCAGGCCGCGCTTGATACCCCAGTTGTCATTCAGCACCTTGGCAACGGGCGCCAGGCAATTGGTGGTGCAGGAAGCATTGGAGATAATGGTCTGCCCCGCATAGTTTTTGTCGTTCACGCCGAACACGAACATCGGCGTGTCATCTTTGCTCGGCGCCGACATAATGACCTTCTTCGCACCGGCAGCGAGGTGCTTCTCGCAGGCTTCCTTGGTCAGGAACAGGCCAGTGGACTCGACCACGATATCGGCACCCACTTCGTTCCATTTCAGCTCGGCGGGGTCTTTGATAGCGGTCAGGCGGATCTTCTTGCCGTTGACCACCAGGGTATTGCCCTCGACGGAAACGTCACCTTTGAAGCGGCCATGCACGGAATCGTAGCGCAGCATGTAGGCCAGATAATCCGGCTCAAGCAGATCGTTGACGCCGACAATCTCAATGTCGGAGAAATCTTGAACTGCCGCACGAAATACCATGCGCCCGATGCGGCCGAACCCGTTGATACCAATACGAATAGTCATTTTAATCTCCTGTTTAGTAATTAAAAGTTTGTAGGGTGGGCACGGTTTTGTGCCCACGCTGCTTGTATCATCCGCGTGGGCACGATAAAACCGTGCCCACCCTACATCGTTAGAACCTTTTTCACCGTTGCCGCCACGTTGGCGGCGGTAATGCCGAAGTGCTTGAACAGCTCGGGAGCCGGCGCGGATTCGCCAAAGCAATCCATGCCCACAACCGCGCCATCCAGGCCGACATATTTGTACCAGCCGCCGGTCACGCCCGCCTCCACCGCCACGCGCTTTATACCCCTGGGCAGCACGCTGTCGCGGTAAACCTGATCCTGCTTGTCGAAAACATTGGTGGACGGCATCGACACCACGCACACACTGATGCCTTCCCCGGCCAATATTTTTTGCGCCTCCAGCGCCAGCGCCACCTCCGATCCGGTGGCGATAATCACCGCCTGCGGATTGCCGCCTGGCGCTTCGGACAGCACGTAAGCCCCCCTGCGGATATTGATGATTTGCGACGGGTCGCGTTTCTGGAAGGCCAGATTCTGCCGGCTGAAAATCAGGCTGCTCGGCCCGTCCCTGCGCTCCACGGCGGCAGCCCAGGCGACTGCGGATTCGACCGTGTCGCATGGGCGCCACACTTCCATGTTCGGGATATAACGCAGCGTCGCAGTCTGTTCGACCGGCTGGTGCGTCGGCCCGTCCTCGCCCAATCCGATGGAATCGTGGGTGAACACATAAATCACGCGCTGCCTCA
The DNA here is from genome assembly GCA_030700315.1 of Gallionella sp. Classification (GTDB taxonomy): domain Bacteria; phylum Pseudomonadota; class Gammaproteobacteria; order Burkholderiales; family Gallionellaceae; genus Gallionella. The sequence goes on along the minus strand of JAUYJO010000085.1, from coordinate 9,124 downwards.
TCAAGGCCGACATGCGCAGCGCGTTGCGCGCATATTCCGAGAACATCAGGAAGGTGCCGCCGAACGGTATGAAACCGCCATGCAGCGCCATGCCGTTCATGATGTGCGCCATGCCGAACTCGCGCACACCGTAACTGATGTAGTTACCGGTGCCCTTGCCGCGGATGTGCTTGCAACCCGTCCAGTTGGTCAGGTTGGAGCCGGTCAGGTCAGCCGAGCCGCCGAGGAATTCAGGTAATGCCGGTGCCAGCGCGTTGATGGCGTTTTGCGAAGCCTTGCGGGTGGCGATAGTTTCGGCCTTTTCGTTGATGCCGGCGATCACGCCGTCAATATGAGCGGGCCAGTTGAAAGGCAATTCTCCCTTGATGCGGCGCACAAATTCGGCAGCCTCCTTCGGGAACGCGGTACGATATTCGACAAACTTGTTGTTCCACAGTTTTTCCAGCCCTTCGCCCTTGGTACGCGCATCCCAGGCTTCATAGACATGCTGCGGGATTTCGAACGGAGGATATTTCCAGCCGATGTGCTCGCGCGTCGCGGCCACTTCGGCATCGCCCAGCGCCGCACCATGCACGTCGTGGGTGTCGGCCTTGTTCGGCGAGCCCGCGCCGATAATGGTCTTGCAGCAGATCAGCGTCGGCTTGTCGGCCACCGCCTTGGCGGCGTTGATGGCTGCGTCGATCGCTTCCGAGTCATGCCCCTGCACTTCAATAACATGCCAGCCGTAGGCGTCGAAACGCTTCGGCGTGTCGTCGGTGAACCAGCCGTCCACATGGCCGTCGATGGAAATATTGTTGTCATCCCAGAACGCGATCAGCTTGCCCAAGCCCCAGGTGCCGGCCAGCGCGCAGGCTTCGTGGGAAATGCCTTCCATCATGCAGCCGTCGCCCATGAACACGTAGGTGTGGTGGTTGACGATTTCATGGCCGGGCTTGTTGAATTCCGCCGCCAGCAACTTTTCCGCCATCGCCATGCCCACCGCGTTGGTGATGCCCTGGCCGAGCGGGCCGCCGGTGGTTTCCACGCCAGGCGTGTAGCCGTACTCGGGGTGGCCCGGAGTCTTGGAGTGCATCTGGCGAAAGCGCTTCAGCTCTTCGATCGGCAGATCGTAGCCGGACAAATGCAACAAGGCGTAAACCAGCATTGAGCCGTGGCCGTTGGACAGGATGAAACGGTCACGATCCGGCCATTTCGGGTTGGCGGGATTGTGGCGCAGATGGCGGTTCCACAACACGTCGGCAATTTCCGCCATGCCCATCGGTGCGCCCGGATGGCCGGAATTTGCCTTTTGCACGGCATCCACTGCCAACATCCGAATCGCGCTGGTAATGTCATTAAACTTGGGTGGGGTGATGTTGCGTGTCGCAGCCATTTGCTTTTGCCTCCTGAGTACCCTCGCGGATACTTGGTTATGTAAATTCGTCTGGACTAGCAATTATGCCGTAGCGCACCAATTAGGACAACCGTCTTCAGACTCATTTCATATTGTAAGAGGTTGCACATTCACGCCCACCACAATACTCCCTGCCGAAGCCAAAAATGTACTTTTCAATACCTCCCAAGAAAACCTTCAACGCTCGCCAGCTCCCGCTCGAACCTGGGCAATAGCGCCGCCAGTGTTGCCCGCCTTTCCCGCCGAAATCGTTAACGAATTTCATCTACTAATTCTGGATGCTTATCCAGAATACGAAACAGATTAACGACTGCTGCAACCGGCCTGGACTTGCCATGCTCATAACGTGAGAATGCATTAACTCCGCCACCGGCAATCGCGGCTGCTTCTCTTTGCGATAGCTTGAGTTTTTTGCGTATGCGCGCCAACTCTGCCGATTCTTCTTTGTCTATCGCTTTGCGGAATTTCTCCACCGCCTTCGCATAACGCTTGCCTTCACCGTTGGTAAATTCGCATTCACCACATGCAGGACAATGCCAGCCATCCACAGCGGCAATCGTAATGCATTTGCCACGGTACTCGACCACCTTGTCCTTCTTGCCGCGCACCATGTCGGCCTTTTCGCAATTCAAGCACAAATGCTTCATCTCATTTTTCCTTAAACTGAATAACAACAATTCCATTTTCGCGTAGCGTCAGCTTGATATAAACCTTCAAGCCGGATTCCAGTTCGGCGTGATAAACATCTTGCCAAATACGGTGATCTACATGAGTGGTCATGCTCTTGTAAAAATCCGTTTGCCGAAGACCAAGCACTACTGCAACTGCGCCATCAGAAGTAAGCCCAAAATCCCAAGCCCCATGCAAAGCTGTCTCTGTAAATGCATCTACACCACGAGCAGCGACGATTGCCAGCACCTCTGACAACAGGTAGTTGGGTTTCTTCTTTTCCATGCAATTAGCGTAACCTAATAGGTTAGTAAATTCAACCTAAAAATTGAATCGAGAAGCGTTTTTTCAATACCCCTCAAGAAACCCTTCCACACTCGCCAGTCCCTGCTCAAACCTTGGCAACAGCACCGTTAGAGCTTTCATATCCCCCGCCTTGCCCGCCTGCTCCATTTCAAAGCACAGTTCGCCCAGCGCCAGCGCGCCTACCGAGCGGGCCGAGGACTTGAGTTTGTGCGCCAATGCACCGGCAGCCGCTGTCTGGCCTGCCGCGCAGGCGGCGCGCAACTCCACTGCTATCTTCGCCGCGCTGAGGTGGAAGTCATGCAGGAAGTCGCGAATGATCGCCTCATCATCGCCCACCAGTTTCTTGAGCACATTCACGTCAACCGCAATATTCCCTTGCCGTTGTAGGTTGGGTTCCGCCCGACATGTTTTTTCATCGGCGGGCAGAGCCCGCCCTACGCCTGCTGTTTCGCCTGCGGCAGCAATGTAGCCCGGATGCAATCCGGGAACATGACCCGCATTATCATGCGGGCTACAGGACTCAACCGGCGTGGCTAAAGCCGCAACCGGCAACCATTTTTCCAGCATCGCTTTCAGCTTGACCAGTTGCACCGGCTTACTCAGGTAATCATCCATGCCGATGGCGATACAGTGCTCCGCTTCGCCCTTGAGCGCATTGGCGGTGAAGGCGATGATCGGTATGTGAGGCTGGTGTGTTTCGCTGGCGCTGGTTTTTTCGGCGGCGCGGATGGCGGCGGTCAACTCGTAGCCGTCCATCTCCGGCATGTGCAGGTCGGCGAATAGGATGGCGTAATCGCCGCTCTGCCAGAGTTCCAGCGCTTCGCGGCCATTGCTGGCGATGTCTGCAGCTTGCCCGAGCAGCGCGAGCTGTTGCAGGATGACTTTCTGGTTGATCTCGTTGTCTTCGGCAACCAAAATCAGGCTACCCCGCCGGCGCGCCTCCTCGCGGGACAGTGGCGTGAGTTTCGCTTTGGCCTCGCCGGCCATGGCATTGTTTAACCCGCCTTCACGGTCAGGCTGTTTGGCCCGTCCGGCAGCAATCGCCACCGCCTTCAGCAGGGTTCCACGGGTGAGCGCATTGCCATCCACCGACACCAGATCGGCATCCTCCCGACGCGGCTCCCGGCACTGTCCACGCCCGATGACGACGAAGCGGGTTTCCTGTTCCGGGTGGGCGCGGGCTGCGGCGCGCGGGCCATCCAATAGCGATGCGGCCAGCGACGGGTTGCTGCCTGCGGTGTCGATGACCACGATGCACAGGCCGGGCGGGCGGCTGGCGATCCATTGCTGTGCGGCAGCAATATCCGGTGATCGCTCGACCTCTGCGCCACCATGCACCAGATAGGCGGCGAGATCATCGGCCAGGCTCTCTGAGGTTCCCACCACCAGACAGGACAGCCCTGCGACCGGGTCGAGGTTTTGTAGGTCGGGTTTCAACCCGACATGATGATGGTGTCGGGTTGCACCCGCAAGGGGTACGCCGTGGTTGTAAGGGGCTGAAGCCCCAACAACACACGCAGAAACCCGACCTACATCCGGCGCCAATTTGAACGGCAGGCGCACGGTAAAGGTGGAACCTTTACCCGGCTCGCTCTGCACCGTGATCTCGCCGCCCATGATATTGGCCAACTGGCGCGAGATGGCCAGCCCCAGCCCGGTGCCGCCATAAGTTCGGGTGGTGGTGGAGTCAGCCTGGGTAAAGGCCGTGAACAGCCGTGCCTGAGTTTCTTTATCAATACCGATGCCGTTGTCGGTCACGCGCAGTTCCAGCAGGATTTGTTCTGCTGTACTTTCAGCCAACACGGCGCGCACCGATACCTTGCCCTGCCGCTGCTGTCCGCTGGAAAACTTGATGGCGTTGTTGGCCAAGTTGACCAGTATTTGGCGCAACCGCCCCGCATCGCCCACGACCGCTGCGGGAATAGCCGGATCGGTGAACAGCGCCAGCTCCACGCCTTTCTTCGAGGCCAATGGAATCAGGGTTTCGCATACTCCCTCCACCACTCCTGCGACACCCATCGGCGCATAGTCGATCTGGAGCTTGCCGGCCTCGATCTTGGAAAAGTCGAGAATGTCGTCGATGATGGTCAGCAGTGCAAATGCCGAGTCGCGGATGATGTTGACCGTCTCTATTTGCTGGCCATTCAGGCTGCTTTGCTGCAACACGTCGATCATGCCGACCACGCCGTTCATCGGCGTGCGGATCTCGTGGCTCATGGCGGAGAGAAAGGCCGACTTGGCGCGGTTGGCCTGGTCTGCATCGCGCCGTGCCTGCTCCAGATCGGCGGTGCGCGCCGCCACTTTTTCTTCCAGCTCATCGTTGAGCTTGAGCAGTTCCGCCTCCATCCGCTTGCGCTCGGTGATGTCCTCCTGGATAGCCAGATAGTTGGCCACACGTCCATCGGCCAGGCGCACCGGCGAGACAAATGCAGACTCGATGTATTCGCTGCCGTCTTTGCGCCGGTTGATGAATTCGCCCTTCCACACTTTGCCGCAGGTCAGGTGCGCCCACAGGTCGTCGTAGCTTGTCTTCGGGGTCTTGCCGGAACGCAGCAAGCGCGGGTTCTGTCCGATAACCTCGGCCAGACTGTAGCCGGATGCCTTGACGAAGGCTGCGTTGGCGTATTCGATATTTGCATCGAGGTCGGTGATGATGATGGAATTGGGGCTCTGTTCCACCGCCAGCGAGAGCTTGCGTAAGGAATCCTCCGCCTGCTTGCGCTCGGTAATGTCGTAGCAGGAGCCGAGATAACCCGCAAACTCGCCGTCCAGATCGGTGTAGGGCGCACCGTGATCCAGTATCCAGTGGTAGCTGCCGCCGCAATGGTGCATGCGGTATTCCATGGTGAACGGCTCGCGCCGGTTGAAGGCGGAAAGGAAAGTGCCGAAGCTGTGTTCACGGTCTTCAGGGTGTATGCCGTCGGCCCAGCCATCGCCCAGCTCCTGCTCCAGGGCGCGACCGGTGAATTCCAGCCAGGCGCGGTTGAGGTAATCGCACTTTCCGTTCCTGTCGACACGCCAGATCGGGTTGGGAAAATCCTGCATCAGCTTGAGGTGAAAATCGAGCGAGTATTGCAGGCGCTGTTCCAGCATCTTGAAATTTGTCGTATCGCGCATGATGCTGGAATAGTAATCCACCGCGCCGCCCTCTCCACGGTGGACGAGGATCACCTGCGATACCGGAATGTCCGCACCGGTGTGGCTGCGCAGCACGCTTTCCCCATCCCACGGCCCGTCCGCCGCCACCGCCGGCAGGACAGTGTGGAGGATGCGCTCGGCCTCTTCGGGCGGGTGAAAATCGGCGATGGTATAGCGGCCAAGGTCTTCATCTTCGGCCAGCCCCAGCGTCTTGCGCCCGGCGCGATTGAGATAAAGAATGCGCCCTTCCGGGGACGCGGTGGCGACGATGTCGGTGGTGGCTTCGAGAATGGCGGCCAGTGTGGCATTTTCCCGCGCGCGCTGGTCAAGTTCATTGAGCAGCTCGGCGGTCTGTTCCGCAGTGGTATTGAACGTCAACACCAGCTCGCCGATCTCGTCGTGCGAATGGAAATCCATGCGCGCGGTACGCTCGCCGGCGGCGAAACGCCGGGCGAAATCGGTCAGGTTGAGGATCGGCAAGGTGATGCGCGAGCGTATGTAGAAAAAAACCCAGAGCATGAGCAGGATTTCTACTATCTGCACCAGGTAGATGATGAAATCCACCCGCTGGTTGGCGGTGTGCGCGGCTTTTTCGAGCGCGCTCACCAGACGGTCGGCCTCATTCAGCATCACCACCGCATCGGCGGCCACCTCGTCCTGAGCTGCGCGCCGTGCCGCCAGACTCGGCTCCGCCAGCACCCGCTCCAGCGCGGCATGCTGGTGCTGCCAGGTTTTATCGATTCGTTGCAGTTGCTCCTCCAGATTGTCCCCGGCGCTACGCATCAGCGGATGAAGGAGCCCGATCTCGCGTGCCACGCTGGCGTAACGCAGGTTGAATGCATTCTCTCCTTCCAGCTCTGACTGTCTGGCAGCTTCGCCCGGCGCCAGCACGAAGCTGGCAGAATTGAAGGCGATCTTCTGGGAGAGATAGCGCAACTGCCCGCTCTGGTTGATGATGTTGGCGATATTCGAGATGCTGCCGTGCATCGTATTGGAAAAATACAGGTTGCCGGTGGCGATTATCGCCAGCAACAGGAACACCCCGCCCAGCTTGATACTCACCGACAAGTGGCGGGGTAACGCGATGGATTTTGATGAAATGGTCATGGTTATTTTGAAACGCCCTCAAGAAAACCTTCAACGCCCGCCAGCTCCTGTTCGAACCTGGGCAACAGCTTTGCCAATGCTTCAGCATCGCCGCTCTTGCCCGCCTGTTCCATTTGTGCGCACAACTCGCCCAGCGCCAGCGCGCCCACCGAGCGCGCCGAGGACTTGAGCTTGTGGGCATGTGCTCCGGCCGCCGCAGCCTCTTCGTGTCGGGTTACGCCCGATGGGCTAACCCGACCTACGTCTGTCGGATCAATGTAGCCCGGATGCAATCCGGGGATATTCCCCGCATTATCATGCGGGCTACAGGGTTGTAGGTCGGGTTCCGCCCGACTTCAGTAGCTGCCGCCGGATTTGTTCTGCTCCTACACTCATACAGCCTTCTTGTTGGCGGGTTGCTGCACCGGCAGCCAGACCCGGAACGTCGATCCTTTGCCCACTTCGCTGTGTACTTCGATTTCGCCGTGATGCCTTTCCACGATGCTGTAGGATACCGAGAGTCCCAGCCCTGTGCCCTGGCCCACCGGCTTGGTGGTGAAGAACGGTTCGAACAGGTGCGGGATATTCTCCGGTGGAATGCCTTTCCCGGTATCGCTCACTTCGACCCATACCCGGTCGCCTTCCTGCCCGGTGCGGATGGTGATTTTGCCGCGTGTCTCGATAGCCTGCGCGGCGTTCACCAGCAGGTTCAGGAATACCTGGCCGAGTTGCGCGGGCAGGCAGTAAATTCCCGGCAACTGGCCGTACTCCTTGACCACCTCGCATTTGTATTTCAACTCGTTCCAGATCACGTTCAGCGTGGCCTCCATGCCTTGATTCAGGTCGGCTTGAGCCCATTGCTCTTCTGTAGCAGCGCGGGAAAAATTCTTCAGGTCGAGAACGATCCTCTTCACACGCTCCAGACCCTGGCGCGATTCCGTGAGCAGCGCCTTGGTATCTTCGCGGATATAGCCCACGTCTATTTTTTTCTTGAGCTGGCGCAGCTCTTCCAGTTGTGGATTATCCTGATCCAGCAGCGTTTCGACGGTTTCATACTTGTTCAGCACGGCAAAAATGTCGGCCAGGTATTTTTCCAGCGTGCCGAGGTTGGAATTCACATAACCGATCGGGTTGTTGATCTCGTGCGCCACGCCCGCAGCCAGATTGCCGATGGCCGCCATTTTCTCGGATTGCAGCAACTGGTTCTGCGCCTGTTTAAGCTGCTGGTTCGCTTCCGTCAGTTGCGCGTTGATCTCCGCGATATGCCGGTATTCAGCGGCCTGTTGTTCGGCGAGGCGCTTGCGCTGGACTAAGTGGTACAGGTCGTAACTGAACAGCTTGACCGTATCCACGTCATGCTCGTCATAGTTCCTCGCGGCGTTGCCTACCCCGACGATCATGCGCACCTGCGCGCCTTCAAGTACCGGCACGCAGATGAAGCGTTGCACAGCGGCGTGCCCTTCGGGAAGCCCTTTCTTGCCTGGTGCCGTAGCGTAATCATTGATGGTGACCGGCTGTTTCAGTAGAACACTGTCCACCCAGATACCCGCAGCGGAAAGCGGATAATGACGGTCAAAAGCAGCCTGACAGTAGTGCGCCAGGGTATCGGTACTCCAGGCGACCAGTTCAATCTCCTTCTGATCTTCACTGACAAAATGCAGGAAACCAATGCGGCTGTCCGTCAGGTGCTGCACCGTGTCCAGCCCTTGTTGCAGCAACGTCTTCTCGTCGAGCGTTTCTACGGATGTGGATAATTCCAGCAACGCGGCGGTGCGTTCCTCCTGGTGTTTGCGCTCGGTGATGTCTTCGAGAATATGCACCGAATAGAGATAAACTCCCTGCTCGTCTTTGATGGAAAAGGCGCGCGAACGGTAGCTTGCCTCGCCGACCGCCAATTCTTCTGCTTCTTCTGCTTTTTCTTCTTTTCCAAGCGCCCGCAGGCAGCATGGCAATGGCGCGCCGGTCTTCGGGAAAATCTCGTAATAGGGCTGGCCGATGATTTCAGGGAACGGGATTCCGGCACGTTGCTGATACGCCTTGTTGCAACGCAGGATGCGGAACTGCTTGTCGTGCAGAAAAACCGGATCGTCTATTACGTCCAGCGCGGCGATCCATTCCTGAAACACTTGCTCGATTTTTCTGCGCGCGACTTCGAGTTCGTCTTGCTGGTTGCGCATTGGCCGGAAAATCAGGATATACAGGGCCGGAGAAACAATCGCGACAAGCAGAATGGGAGCGATGATTCCAGCGACTATCTCTTCCATAACCTCATCATATAAGATGGTGTTATGCATGTTCACGATCACCGCCATGATCAAAAACTCGGCTATCAGGATGATCAAACCCACCGCGATCACCGCTCTCGCAGGAGTGTTCAATAATGCCAGCAACTTTTTCATATCGCGCTCCCCCATTTCAGTCTTTCACCGGCGGCGGGAAGCACGCTACAAACCCTGTTCTGAGCCTTGCCAAAGGGGCGGGAAGGCCGCTACAAGGCGCGTTTGCGGGGGGGGGGGGGGGGGGGGGGGGGGG
>JAUYJO010000082.1 GCA_030700315.1 Gallionella sp. | reverse complement strand
TTCTTCCGCTCTATCCGCGAATCTTCCAACCCAGAAAAATGCTCTATAAAACTGATGGTCATCTGGCTTTCCTCGCAAAAAGCATAAAGATGCCAGATTAGCCAATTGTTTGTAAATGATTTTTAATGCGTTTGCCCTGGTCAAGCAACCATCGAGTATGCAGCTTGGATCTGAGCCGCAAACTGATGCAGGCCGGTGTTCATTCCGAGTTGGTTGTGTTACGCGACGCTATGTCGGGATGAATCCCGACCTACGAAACTGGTGATGAAACGTCTCGCAAGATTGCTCCACCTTTACCTTTTACCCCAAACCCCTCCAGTTCACCCTTGTGCGAGCATCCGCTGCGCGGATTGCCTGCTTACCCCACTTCAGGGGGAGCTGGAGGGGGTTTGGGGTTTGTTTCACGTTAAGTTTTTTTCTTGGCGGGTTTCTTGGCGGCAGGTTTGACCGCTTTTGTGGCAGTCTTCGCCTTGCTTGTTGCCGGCTTGACCGCAGCAGTCTTTTTTGCTGCCTTGGGTTTGACGGTTTTCGCTTTGGCGGCTGGTTTTTTGGTTGGCTTGGCCTTGCCTGTCTCGCCCTTCGCCGCCTTGGCGGCGATCAGTTCCAGTGCCTCTTCCAGCGTGACCTCGTCCGGCGACACGCCCTTCGGCAGCGTTGCGTTGACCTTGCCGTGGCGGGCATAGGGGCCGTAGCGACCGCTGCAAATTTCCACGCTGGCCTTGTCGTCCGGGTGTTCGCCCAGCACGCGCAACACCGCGTTGCCTTCTCTCGCCTGCGCCAGCAGTTCTACCGCGCGATCCAGCCCGATGTCGAAGATGCTGTCGCTGCGCGGAATGGACTTGAACTTGCCGTCGTGGCCGATGTAGGGGCCGAAGCGGCCGATGTTGACGATGACTTTTTTGCCGGTTTCGGGGTGCGCGCCGAGTTCGCGCGGCAGCGATAGCAGCTTTAGCGCGGCGGCCAGATCGGCCTGTTCGAGTGGCATTTCCTTCGGCCAGGACACGCGCTTGGGCTTGATTTTTTCGCCTTTGACCGCTTCGCCGAGTTGCACGTAATGGCCGTACGGGCCGCGCAGCAGCAGCACGGGCAGTTTGGCTTCGGGATGCTCGCCCAGCTCGATCCGGGCCGTGGCGTCGTCCTGGGTTTCACCGCTCAGGCTGCGCTTGTATTTGCACTCGGGATAATTGGTGCAGCTGATGAAGCTGCCGTAGCGGCTGAGCTTTTTGGCGAGCGGCTTGCCGCAATCCGGGCAGGCTTCGTCGAGCAATTCCACCGGGCGGTCGATGCTGGCTTTTTCCTTGATGAGAACGGAAAAACCTTTCCAGAACTCGTCCATCACGCCGATCCAGTCGCGTTTGCCTTCGGAAACTTCGTCCAGCTCGTCTTCGAGGTGCGCGGTGAAGCCGTAGTCCACATAGCGGGTGAAATGGTCGGCGAGGAAGCGCGTGACGACGCGCCCGACATCGGTCGGCATGAAGCGTTTCTTGTCAAGAACCGCATATTCCCTAGCTTGCAGGGTAGAGATGATGGCGGCGTAAGTGGACGGGCGCCCGATGCCGTACTCTTCCAGCGACTTGACCAGGCTGGCTTCGGAAAAACGTGGCGGCGGCTGGGTGAAGTGTTGCTCGCCATACAGTTTGTCTACCGGTATCACATCGCCTTCGGCCAGCGGCGGCAGCTTGCCGCTTTCTTCTTCTTCGGCATCGTCCACGTCTTCCATGTACACGCCGATGAAGCCGGGGAACACCAGCGTCTGGCCGGAAGCGCGGAACAGCGTGGTATCGCCGCCCAGCCGGATGTCCACACTGACGGTGTCGAAGCGCGCCGGCGTCATCTGGCACGCCAAGGTGCGCTTCCAGATCATTTCGTAGAGGCGCGCCTGGTCGGCGGTCAGGTGGTCGCGGATACTGTCCGGCGTGCGCAGGATCGAGGTCGGGCGGATCGCCTCGTGGGATTCCTGCGCGTTCTTGGTTTTGCTTTTATAGGCCGGTTGTGTCGATGGCAGGTATTCCGACGAAAAATTATCTTTGATGTAGTCGCGGATTTCCTGCACCGCTTCCTTGGCCAGCGACACCGAGTCGGTACGCATGTAGGAGATCAGACCGACGGTCTGCCCGCCGATGTCCACGCCTTCATACAGCGACTGCGCGGTGCGCATGGTGCGGTCGGCGGTCATGCCGAGCTTGCGCACCGCTTCCTGTTGCAGCGTGGAAGTGGTGAACGGCGCGGCGGCATAGCGCTGCTTGGCCTTCTTCTCGACGCGTACCACCTTGGGCGGCAGCTTGGCATCGCTCAGTTTGGCGAAAATCGCGTCATATTCGGCCTGGCTGCCGATGCTGAGTTGTTCGAGCTTCTTGCCCTGGTACTGGAACAGTTTGGCGCTGAATGGCTGGTGATCCTTGTGGCTGTCCAGATGCACCGTCCAGTATTCCTGGGTCTTGAATGCCTCGATCTCCAGCTCGCGCTCGACGATCATGCGCAACGCCGGGCTTTGCACCCGGCCTGCGGATAGGCCGGGGCGGATCTTGCGCCACAGCAGCGGCGACAGGTTGAAGCCGACCAGATAGTCCAGCGCGCGCCGCGCTTGTTGCGCATTCACCAGCGGCATTGATATCTCGCGAGGGTGAGCGACCGCTTCACGCACCGCCGACTGGGTGATTTCATAGAACACCACGCGCTGCATGTTCTTGTTTTTCAGGCCGCGCTTGGCCTTGAGCAACTCGGAAATATGCCATGCAATCGCCTCTCCTTCGCGATCCGGATCGGGTGCCAGCAGGATGTTGTCGGCTTCGGCGGCGGCTTTTGCGATCGCATCGACGTGCTTGCTGTTGCGCGCGATGGTCTCGTACTGCATCGCGAAATCGTTCTCGGTATCGACCGCGCCGGTCTTGGGCACCAGGTCGCGCACATGGCCGAACGAGGCGAGGACTTCAAAATCCTTGCCCAGATATTTTTTAAGGGTCTTGGCCTTGGCCGGGGATTCGACGATCAGGAGATTGGTTGCCATGCGGTGTGATTGAGACTCAATGTAGTTGTGCTGAATTCAGCGGGGTGAGCAACTCTTCGATCAGCAGCGGATCGAGATCCTGGTGGCGGTTCCACAATACCATCAGCATGATCAGCTTGAGCTTGTCCAGCCCGAGATTATTCCAGTGCAGCGCGACGGCGCGGTCGATGATCATCTCGCGCTCGACGGCAGATACCATGTGTTGCTGCTCGGCAAAGATCAGGAATTGGCGCGCCTCGTAGCCGATGCGCTGTAACTCCAGATCGGCAAAATGGCGCAGCCCGGCATGTTCGAGGCTGGCCGGATAATTTTCCGGATTCTGTTGTTGCAGCGCGGACAGCCAGGTCAGCGCCTCGTCAATTTCTTCGCCTTCAAAGCCGGCGGCGGAGAGTTTGCGCGACAGCTTGTCCGGTTCAGGATAACTGCCCGCGTCAAAGTAACTTTCAAACAAATACATCAAAATTTCGAACATGATTAGCGTGATTTTAGTGGATACGTTGATACAAGCCGCCGGGTAACGCACTGATGCGCCCCTCCAGTTCGAGCGTTAACAGCATGGCGGATAGCTGGCTTACCGTCAAGCCGCTGCGTTTGCCGAGGTGGTCCAAATCGACCGGATCGAAGCCGAGATGCCCGAGCAACGCGGAATTTGAATCTTGCGTATCAGTGCCCTGTGTGGCCGGATATTGTGCGTTTTGGCCTTGTGCGTCCGGGGTTTGCGTAATCGGGCTTGGCCTATCGGAATGGCGCGCGGCGGCGACCAGCCAGCCCAATTCCTCGATAATATCCTGCGCGGTCTCGACCAGTTTCGCGCCCTGCTTGAGCAGCGCATGGCAGCCCTTGCTTTGCGGCGCGTGGATCGAACCGGGGATGGCGAACACGTCCCGGCCCTGTTCCAGCGCCAGCCGGGCGGTAATCAGCGAACCGCTTTGCAGCGACGCTTCCACCACCAGGCAACCGCCGCTCATGCCGCTGATGATGCGGTTGCGGCGCGGAAAATTGGCGGCCAGCGGCGGTGTGCCGAGCGGGAATTCCGAAATCAGCGCGCCTTGCTGTGCGAGCAGATGTGCAAGATCACGATTGGCAGCCGGATAGACCTTGTCCAGCCCGGTGCCGACCACGGCGATACTGCCGCCACGGCCCTGCAGCGCGCCGCGATGCGCGGCGGCGTCGATGCCGTGCGCCATGCCGCTGATGACGCACAACCCGGCATCGCTCAGCGATCTGGCAAACGCTTCGGCGTTGTGGATGCCTTGCGGGGTGGCATTGCGGCTGCCGACCACGGCCAGCGTGGCGCGGTTGAGCAGGTCGAGACGCCCCTTCACATACAGCAACAGCGGCGGATCGGGAATGTTCAGCAGGGCTTGCGGGTAGTCGCTGTCGGCGAGGGTGACGATGTGGTTGTTGCCGTCTTCCAGCCAGTTGAGTGCGGGGACGACGCTATCTTCAGCGATGCCTTTGCCGATCTCGGCGGCGACCTCCGTTTTGATGATCGCCTTGAGCGAGCCGGCGGGCGCGGCGAATACCGCTTCCGGCGAGCCGAATTCCTTCAGCAGGCGGCGCGCGCCTTCACCGCCCAGGCCTCGCGTCAGACTGAGCGCCAGCCAGGCCTCGAGCGAAGCATCAAGGGACATTTCAGGGAGTTTGCGCGCGATCCAGCAATTGCGCGGGCAGGCGGGTTTGCATCACCAGCGCGTAAGACACCTTGTCGAACACGCGGAACACAAAGGCCAGGCCGTAGCGTTCGTCCGGCAGGGTGTAATCCTTGCCTTCGTGCTTGACGTTTTCGCCCTTGCGGTGCAGGGCAAGCACATGGCCGCTTTCCAGACCGTCGCGCTTGCCCTTGTTCAGGGTGATTACGGTGTTTTGACCGGCTTGCGAAACGCCGCCGTACACCGAAATAATGCGCGCGGAAATGTCGCTGCCGGGCGCGCGCGGCAGGTAGGCATTGACCACGTCGCCGGACGGCGCGATCAGGCGATCGCCCTGGTTGATTTCCTGTACGGAACGGGTGATCGTGACGGTGCTGATGTCCGCAAAAGCGCTGGCTTCGGCATTGCCCAGATAGATTGCCTCGACACCCAGCACTTCGCCGGTGTCCGGGTCGGTAAATGTTTTGCCCGGACGGTAAACCTGCCAATTGCTGCCCTTGTCAGCAGGCAGGCCTTGCACGAAGCCGACATCGTGTGTGCCCAGGAGCACGCGACCCTCGCGCGCGCCGACCAAGGTTGGCGCATCTTTTAATTCACCTTCTTCGACGGCCAGCGGCTGGCTCAAAAACGGCGCAATGGCGCTGGCGGGAATGCTCGGGGTGGCATCGTGGTCGCTATGTCCCGCGCGCACTTTGGGCGAAAGCCTGACAACATTGCCTGCGCCGCTCATGCCGTTCGCGCCGCCCCGGCCGATGCGCAATGTGCCGCTGGCGCGATCCAGCACGATCACTTCGCCCGGGTATATCCAGTGCGGGTCTTTGATGGTGTCTTTGTTCATGCCCCAGATGTACGGCCATCTCCAGGGGTCTTTGAAAAATTTTCCGGAAATATCCCACAGCGTATCGCCCTTGACGACTATGTGCTGGTCGGGCGCGTCGCTGCGCAGTTCGGGGCGGGCGTCAGGCTGCGCGGCAAAGGCCAGCGCGGGCAACAAAAAGCAAATCAGCGATATAATCTTGCGCATGGAAAACTCCGGCAGAGTCAATATAAAAGGTACGCAATGTTATTGCGTCGCGTTAAATTCTGCATCTAATTATCTAACTTAGCAAGCATTTATGGTGTGCCAATGACAATTCTGAAAATTCTACAGTATCCTGACGAGCGCCTGCACAAGGTCGCGAAAAAAGTGGTGCAAGTCAATGAAGCGACGCGCAAGCTGGTGCGGGATATGGCTGAAACCATGTATGCCGCGCCCGGCGTGGGCTTGGCAGCGACGCAAGTTGACGTGCACGAGGAGATCATTGTGCTGGACGTTTCAGAGACGCACGATCAACTGAAAGTATTCATCAACCCGGAACTGGTAAACACCAGCGGCGAAGAAGAAAGCGAAGAAGGCTGCCTGTCGGTGCCGGGTATTTACGAAAAAGTGCGCCGCGCAGAAAAAGCGACGGTGCGCGCACTCGATGAGAAAGGCAAACCCTTCACGCTGGAAGCGGAAGGGCTGCTGGCGGTCTGCATCCAGCACGAGATGGATCATTTGCGCGGCAAGGTGTTCGTCGAATATCTGTCGCAACTCAAGCAAACCAGAATACGTGCAAAATTGAAGAAACGTCAACGCGAGACCTTGTAAAAACCTCTGCCAACTTGTTGCATCCCCTTCACTTTCCCTACAGCCTTTGATGGGTGCGTTCGAAAGTGGTGGTTAACCCCAAACCCAAACCCCTCCCAGCTCCCCCCTGACAAGGGGGAGCTGGGAGGGGTTTGGGGCTGTCCACCACTTCCGAATGCACCCGCCTTTGATTGACATCAGGACAATTATGTCCGAGCATAGGCATTATGAAAGGTAGCGAATTCCTGAAAAAGCCCAAGGTTCTTGCCGAGCGCAAAGGCTGGCCTTATGAGTGCGTCCCGATGAAGGCAAGGGTAGCCACGGCGCGCTTTATCTGAACGGACAGAAAACTATCGTGCACAATTTGAAAGACGAATTAAAGACTGGAACCTTTCACGCCATGCTCAAACAACTGGGCATCAATGAGATCGACCTGCACAAATAGAGGGATACCATGAAAACTTACGACTACGCATTCCGGTTCTCCAAAGAAGGCGATGGCTGGGTTATCACTTGCCGCGACCTTCCCGAAGCCATTTCTCAGGCCGAATCGAACGAGGATCGGGTTGAAGTCGCGGAAGGTTGTTTGCAAGCCGCGCTTGAGTCCCGCATTCGCGACAACGAGCCATTGCCTGTCGCCAGCAAACCGCGCCGGGGCGAGGTGATGGTTTCTCCGCCTGCCGCCACGGCTGCAAAGGCCGCGCTTTATGATGCGATGCGCGAAGCAGGTATTTCCAAGATCGAACTTGCCCGCAAGCTGGGAATTGACGAAAAAGAAGTCCGCAG
Organism: Gallionella sp.; assembly: GCA_030700315.1. Lineage (GTDB taxonomy): Bacteria > Pseudomonadota > Gammaproteobacteria > Burkholderiales > Gallionellaceae > Gallionella. The sequence continues at coordinate 9,398 of JAUYJO010000082.1, read as the reverse complement.
GATGCTGGATGCCGGACACGGCACCAAGCTCCCGCGAATTGCCGAGGCGGTTGAAGCTTTGGGGCGGCATTTGCATATCGCGCTTGTCTGATCGCGTTAAAAATCGGCGGTTGGGATATCGGGTGACCTGAGCCACCTGGACGACTACCTCGATCACATGCGGCTGGCGGCAACCGATGCGTACAGCTTTGTCGCACCCTTTAGCCCAGATAGTTCATTAGCTCTTGAGGCATTGCAAAATCAATGTGTTGTAGGTCGGGTTTTAACCCGACCGCTTCGGCAGGCTCAGGACAGGCATGTCGGGCTGAAGCCCGACCTACATCCAAATGAACTATCTGGGTTTAACCTTCCAAGTGCAACAGCGCGAGAAAAGAAAGCCTGGTTTGTGAACTACGGTTGCGAAAAGCAAGAGTATTGTTTTGGAGCAGGCTGGTCTATATACTGGTCTGCACGAACATATTGCAGGAGAAAATCATGAAAATCGAAATTGGCTCCTATGAAGCGAAAACCAAGCTCCCTGAATTGCTGCGGCAGGTGAAAACCGGCAAGAGCTTCACCATCACCAATCGCGGTGAAGCCATTGCGGATTTGGTGCCCAGCCTGGGTGCGGTGGCGAAGGATAAAGTGGCGGCAGCAGAAAAACTCAAGGCATTCATGCTGGCCGACCCGGTGCGCGGTGTGGATATCAAGGCACTCATCGGGGAGGGGCGCGCGTGAGCTTTGTCCTGGATAACTCGGTGACCATGCGCTGGTTTTTTGGTGACGGCAAGCCACAGGAGCTTGCTTAGGGATGCAGAAATTGTAAAAGTACCTTTTATGAGCCCGGGGTGGGTTTCGTAGGTCGGGATTCAACCCGACAGAGCGCCGCAAAACCCAACCCTGTCGTGATGAATCCCGACCTACATCATCGTGAGGTTCATGTCCAAACGGTACATTTGTGATTTCTGTCTCCCTTATGCCGCGAAAGTGCTGGGTGCGATGAAGGAGACCAGCGCCCTCGTGCCCGCCACATGGGGTCTTGAAGTAGCAAATGTCATTGCCAGGGCGGAAGCAAAAGCACTGGTGACAGAAGCACGAAGCGGAGCGTTTCTCGAGATGCTGGAAGGTGTGGATATTGAAGTGGACGCAGCCACATTTTCACACGCGCTGTCCGGTACACTGCAACTGGCGCGTCGTTACAAGTTGTCTGCTTACGATGCCTCCTATCTCGAACTGGCCTTAAGGTCAGGCATACCACTGGCCACACTCGACGAAGATTTGCAGAAGGCGGCAAAGAAAGCGGGCGTGAAAAAATTTGGCTGAACAAATCCATTAGCCCGCATTTCCTGGCAGGCGAGAAGCTATGCACAAGTGGTGTTCAAAACTTGGCAAGACGTGTAGCCGCTATGAGCGCGGCGAAGCGGTGCACATGCGTGCCGTCGTTAATTTATTCAAGATATTGGACAAGCACCCGGAGCTGGTTAAGGAGTTGGTTTGAGTCGTCTGGGGAAATAAATCCGTCCCCATTTTTGTAAGGTTTTTGCCCCAAGGTTGTTCTCGGGTTATACTTCAATCACCATTCAATTCAAGCGGACTGTACTGTGAGATGGGATACGTTGAACTGATCAACAAACTGGAAACGCTTCCGCGCGAGAAACAGGCGGAAGTCATCGAATTTGTTGATTTCCTCGCCGAGCGTTGCGGCACATCATCAGACAAACCGCTCAAACGCGCAGAAGCTGCCGCAAACACCTGGAACACCTTCAACGAGCGCTTCGGCTCTTTCGCCGACCAACACTCCACGCTGTAATGGCGCAATTCGACGTTCACCGGAACACCGGGAAACAAAGGGACGCTATTCCCTACATCGTTGTCGTCCAGTCATCCCTGTTTGATAGCTACCGCCGTCGGGTCGTCATTCCCTTGGTGAGATGCAACCATCTCGACAATGCGTCGTCATCGCCGGTCGGGGCACCGTTGAATCCGGTTTTCACGGTCGAAGAAATCGAAGTGGTGCTGCATCCGCTGGAGATCGTCTCCGTGGCCATCGACCAACTGGGCGAAAAGATCGCCACGCTTGAGCAGGAAGGCGACCGTATCACTGCTGCGATGGATGAATTGCTCACGAGAGCTTGGGCGTAATAAAAAAAACCGTGGCCCCCGATTTCCCCAATCAGCACGCTACACCAAAAGGTTGACTGCACCTGCCGCGATAAGAGAGGGCGAGATTTTTCGGGTGGGGTTGACTCGCTTGAGATTGGGTGGGGCTAAGAGCGAATGCGCTGCGGCTGCCGGCGCTGCTGCGGTGGCGAAGAGATGGTAATTATTGGCGGCATTTTGGCTATCTGATTGCTGTAATTGCGTTCCTTGTTTGGAGTCTTGTCTCTGTGATCCCTGTGTTCTCTGCGGCCAACTGCTTCTTTCTGATTTAAAGCCACCGCGCCGCTTGTTAAACGAACCGATTCGGACTAACATTAGTCCACTTAGCAAAATGAGGTCTGTCATGCAAACCGTCAATATCCATGAAGCCAAGACTCAATTCTCCCGTTTTGTCGAGCAGGCGGAGGCGGGCGAGGAGATTGTCATCGCCCGTGCGGGCAAGCCGGTGGCTCGTCTGGTGGGATTGGCGGCATCCGCCAGCCAGCCGCGCAAACTGGGGTTAGGCAAGAAGCAATTTACTTTTCCGGAGAACTTCGACAGCTTGAGCGCCGCTGAAATTGCGGGCATGTTCGAGCAGGGAAAGTAAATGGCCGGGCATGTTTATCTGCTGGACACCAACGTGTTGCTTGCCGCGCTGCTTGCGCCGGAACGCCTGTCGCAAGAGGTGGCTGCGGGGTTGTCCGACTCGTCCAATACGGTTTATTTCAGTTCGGCCAGCATCTGGGAAGTGGCAATCAAACGTTCGTTGAACCGGACGAATTTCGACTTTTCTCCACAGGACATCCATCGTCTTGCGCTGGATACCGGCTTTGCCGAGCTGATGATCAAGGGCGAGGATTGTTATCCGATTGCGAATTTGCCCTGGCATCACCGCGACCTTTTTGACCGTTTGCTGGTCGCACAAACACAGTCGTTGCCCGCCTATTTGCTCACCACGAATGGGGTATTGGGCCAATACTCTGAACTGGTTGTTCACCTGGCTTTGAAATTATGAAAATCATCTTTGCCGGAACACCGCAGTTCGCGGCCAGCGCGTTGTCCGCGCTGCTCAAGGAGCATCAGATCGTTGCGGTGCTGACCCAGCCGGATCGCCCCTCCGGTCGGGGGATGCAGTTGACGGCCAGCCCGGTGAAGCAGCTTGCCGTGCAACACGGCTTGCCGGTATTGCAGCCTGCCTCGCTGAAAAACGTGGAGGCGCAACGCGAAATCGCCGCGCTGGAGGCCGAGGTGATGGTGGTCGCCGCTTATGGGCTGATTCTGCCGAAGGCCGTGCTGCAACTGCCGCGCTACGGCTGCCTGAATATCCATGCGTCGCTGCTGCCGCGCTGGCGTGGGGCCGCGCCGATCCCGCGGGCAATCCTGGCGGGTGACAGCGAAACCGGGATCACCATCATGCAGATGGACGAAGGGCTGGATACCGGCGATATGCTGTTGCGCCGGGTTTGTCCGATCGAGGCTGACGATACGGCGGCGACGCTGCACGACAGGCTGGCCGGCCTAGGCGCGGGCAGCCTGCTCGAAGCATTGCACCTGTTGCGGGATGGCCGCCTGACGCCGGTCAGGCAGGACAACGCGGCGGCAACTTACGCCGCCAAACTGCTCAAGAGCGAGGCGCAGATCGACTGGCGGCAGGAGGCGCGCCAGATCGAACGCGCGGTGCGAGCCTTCAATCCTTTTCCGGTGTGCCACGCCAGCCTCAATGGGGTGGTGATAAAAATCTGGCAGGCTGCGCTGCAGGAAGGCGCGCAAGGCGAAGCAGGCGAAGTCTTGGCGGCGGACAAGCACGGCATCACGGTGGCTTGCGGCAAGGATGCGTTGCGCCTGGGCGTGTTGCAGCGCCCCGGCGGCAAGGCACAACCGGCCGCGCAGTTTTTGCAGGCCATGCCCATTAAACCCGGCGAGCGTTTTTCCTAGATGCACAACATTCAAATCGCCGCCGCTCAAATCGTTCAGCAGGTGCTGGTGGACGGGCGCAACCTGAATCAGGTGCTGGAGGAGTCGCTGCGCAGAAAGGCGGTATGGGCTCCCGCGCAGCGCGCCGCCTTGCAGGATTTGAGCTATGGCACGCTGCGTTTTTACGGCCAGTTGCGCGCGCTGTTGGGCCTGTTGCTGCATAAACCGATGCTGGATCAGCGCATCTATTATGTGCTGCTGGTGGCGCTTTACCAGTTGCAATACAGCAAAGCGGCGCAGCATGCGGTGGTCGATCATGCGGTGCGTTCCGCACAATTGCTGAATGCGAAAGTGAGCGGGCTGGCTAACGCGGTGCTGCGCAATTTTCTGCGCAACCAGACGACCTTGCTGGAACAGGCCGCACGGGCTGCGGAAGGGCGTTACAGTTATCCGCAGTGGTGGATCGATGAGTTGCAGGCACAGTATGGCGAGCGCAGTGCGGCAATCCTCGAAGCGGGCAACCGCCATCCGCCGATGACCTTGCGCGTCAACCGGCGGCGCGGCACGTCGGCGGATTACCGGGCGCAGCTCGAAGAGCAGGATATTGCCGCCCGCTTGATCGGGGATGATTTGATTGGGCTTGATGCGCTGCTGCTGGATAAGCCGGTGCCGGTAGACAAGTTGCCGGGTTTCTTCGACGGGCTGGTCTCGGTGCAGGACGCTGGCGCACAATATGCCGCGCTGCTGCTGGATGTGCATGACGGTATGCGCGTGCTGGATGCCTGTGCCGCGCCGGGCGGCAAGACGGCGCATATTCTGGAAAGCGCTGCGGTGCAAATGGTCGCGGTGGACAAGGACGAAAAACGTTTGCAGCGTGTCGCCGAGAATTTGCAGCGCCTTGATCTGGGTGCGCAACTGCTGGCCGGTGATGCCGCCAATCCCGAATCATGGTGGGACGGCAAGCCGTTCCAGCGCATACTCGCCGATGTGCCCTGTTCTGCTTCCGGCGTGGTGCGCCGCCATCCCGATATCAAATGGCTGCGCCGCCGCGCGGATATCCCCGGTTTCGCCGCGCAGCAGCTCGATATACTGCGCGCGTTGTGGCGGCTGCTGGCGCAAGATGGTAAATTGCTTTACGCCACCTGCTCCGTTTTTCGCCAGGAAAACGAACAGGTCGTCGCGGCGTTTCTGGCGCAACAGCCGGATGCGCGGCGCTTGCCGGTGGTTTTGCCGGAAGACAGCGACGGGCAGATGTTGCCCAACGATCAACACGACGGATTTTTTTATGCATTGCTGCACAAATCAGAGGACAGATGACCGATGACAGAGGACAGAACCCCCCCTGACATGCCCCTGCGTGCTGACCGAGCGATAGGGTCGAATTTTGTTCGCTTCAAGCGCTGCATTTTTTTCGCCATCTGTCTGCTGTCCTCTGTCTTCTGTCTTCCGGCGTCAGCCGAGGGCATTGCCGTCAACAAGACGGAGATGCGCCTGGACGAGGGCGGCTACCAGCTTTCCGCCAGATATGACATCAACCTGACTTTTGTGGCGCAGCATGCCTTGACGCGCGGTATCCCGCTGTATTTCGTGGGCGAGTATTTACTGACCCGTTCGCGCTGGTATTGGCTGGATGAAGAGATTTTCAAGGGCGGGCAGACGGTCAAGCTTTCCTACAATATGCTGACGCGGCAATACCGTATTTCGCGCGGTGCGCTGTTTCAGAATTTTGCCAGTTTCGACGATGCGCTGAACATGTTGTCCAGGCAAAGCTCGGCAACCATACCCGCCGAACTGGTCAACAAAGATCGCAGCTATACGGCGGCGGTGCGCCTGCGCCTGGACATCGAGCAATTGCCCTTGCCGTTGCAGGTAAACGCCTTGACCGGCAAGGATTGGGCGCTCAATTCCGGCTGGTATCGCTGGGAGTTCAGCCCGGCGGAAATTGTCTTGCGCGGCGAAGTCGAGGCGGAGTGACAGCGCGGTGAAATACCTCAATTTCATCAGCCTCATGGTCGGCGGTACGCTGCTGTATTTGCTGTCCAGCAGCAGCGCCAACACCAAGGTGTTTTCGCTCGATTATTATGTGCTGCTCGGATTGACCGGCCTGTTCGCGTTGGGTTTGGCGGGGTTGGTCGGCTATCAGTTGGTGCGCTTGCGCCACAAGCTAAAAAGCAAGGTTTTTGGCGCCAGGCTCACGTTGCGCCTGGTGGTATTTTTTACCCTGATCGCTGTACTGCCCGGTGTGCTGGTCTATGTGGTGTCGGTCAATTTTTTGGGCAAAAGCATCGAGTCTTGGTTCGACGTGCGCGTCGAGAAAGCGCTGGAGGGCGGGCTCAACCTCGGCAGGAGCGGTCTCGATAACAGCCTGAAGGAACTGAGCAAAAAAACCCAGTTCATCGCCTTGCTGGTGGCCGAGAAACAGCAGGATCAATATCAGCGTGCGCTGGATCAGTTGATTGATGTAAAGGTGGAGCAGGAGGCGGCATTGTTTACCGCCAAAGGCAACGTGGTCGCCTTTTCTTCCAGCGACGATGCGCTGATGCCGGAAATGCCCGAAGGCGATTCGTTGCGTTTGGCCATGGAGAAGGGCGAGTATGCGGTGATCGACGCCTTGCCGAAGAAAGGCTTGACGCTGCGCTCGCTGGTGAGGGTGAACTCCAATACGCAGGCAGGCGCGCAATATGTGCTGCAATTCACCCAACCGGTGCCCAAGCAGGTCGAGGCGGATGCGGAAATGGTGCAGGCGGTGTACCGCGATTATCAGGAACTGACGCTGTCGCGCCTCGGATTGAAGCGTCTGTACGCGATCACCCTGACGCTGTCGCTGCTGGTGGTGCTGCTGACGGCGGTGTCGGCGGCGTTCTTCATCAGCGAGCGGCTGGGATCGTCGCTGGAAGCGCTCGCGGAAGGCACGCGCGCGGTGGCGCAGGGCGATTTTACCGGCCAATACCCGATCCAAAGCAGCGACGAACTGGGCGCGCTGACCGGCTTGTTCAACCAGATGACGCGGCAGTTGCACGAGGCGAAGCTCGCCAGCGAACAGCAGCGGCGCGAGGTGGAAAGCGCCAAAGCGCACCTGGAAAGCGTGTTGACCCACCTGTCTTCCGGCGTGCTGTCGCTGGACAATGAATTGCGCCTGCGTTCGGTGAATACCAGCGCGGCGCAAATTCTGGCCGTGCCGTTGCAGGAAATGCTGCGCATGTCGCTGGCCGAAATCGCCGAAAATTACAGCCTGTTGAGGCCGTTTTGCCACACCATCATGGACGCTTTTGGCGAGGCGACCAACTGCGAATGGCAGCGCCAGATCGAGCGGCTGAGCAAGAATGGCAACCAGATCCTGCTGATGCGCGGCACGCGCCTGCCGCAAGGCGGGGATGCGGGTTATGTGGTGGTGTTCGATGACGTCAGCCACCTGCTGAAGGCGGAGCGGCAAGCGGCATGGGGCGAGGTGGCGCGGCGTCTCGCGCACGAGATCAAGAATCCGCTCACGCCGATCCAGCTTTCGGCGGAACGCTTGCAGCACAAGCTCGGCAGCAAGCTCAATGAAGAGGATGCGCAACTGCTGCAGCGCGCCACGCAAACCATCGTCAGCCAGGTGGGCGCGATGAAAAACATGGTGAGCGATTTCGCCGATTACGCGCGCGATCCGGCGTTGAAGGCGACGCGTCTGGAGATACACAAGCTGATCCGGGAGGTGCTGGGTTTGTATGAGGCCAACGCGATTCCCATCGCGCTGAAGCTGGAAGCGCCACGCTGTGAAATCAACGGCGATGCCACCCGCCTGCGCCAGGTTATTCACAATCTGCTGCAGAATGCGCAGGATGCGCTGCACGGGGTCGCGCAGCCGCAAATAACCTTGCACACTGCGGCGCAACGGGATGAGATTCATCTGCGTGTCGAGGATAACGGCGCGGGTTTTTCAGCAAGCGTTCTGGCGCGGGCCTTTGAGCCATACGTGACGACCAAGACCAAAGGCACCGGTCTGGGGTTGGCCATCGTGAAAAAAATAGTGGAAGAGCATGGCGGGCGCATCGCCCTTGAAAATAACGAAAGCGGCGGGGCGCGTGTCAATATACGCCTGCCGCTGGTTGAGGAGACATAATGGCAAGCAAACAAATTTTGGTGGTAGATGACGAAATCGGTATCCGCGAGTTGCTGTCGGAAATCCTGTTCGACGAGGGTTATCACGTGCATCTTGCGGAAAATGCCGCGCAGGCGCGCGCTTTCCGCATCGGGCGCGAACCGGACCTAGTGCTGCTCGATATCTGGATGCCGGATACCGACGGCGTGGCTCTGCTCAAGGAGTGGGTCGAGCAGGATTTGCTGACCATGCCGGTGGTGATGATGTCCGGTCACGGCACCATCGAAACGGCGGTCGAGGCGACGCGCATCGGCGCGGTGGACTTTCTGGAAAAACCCATCGCGCTGCAAAAACTGCTCGGCACCATTGCCAAGGCGCTCCTGGAGGGCGCGCCCAAGCTGCAAGGCCAGCACGACGAAGCGCCAAGACAGCAAATAACCCTGGATATCGACGGGCAGTCCCAGCAATTTTCCTTGCCGCTGGATTTGCCGTTGCGCGAAGCGCGCGAGTTTTTTGACGCGCTCTACTTCGATTACCATTTGCGCAAAGCGGCCGGAAACGTTACGCGGGTAGCCGAAAAAGTCGGTTTGGAGCGCACCCATCTTTACCGGAAACTCAAACAATTGGGCATCAAATTTGCCAAAAAAGGCGGCGAAGGCGAATCGCAGTAGGAATCTGGGCGTTGTCGCGGCATGATGTGCTAGGGTGCGAATCAAACTGATGTGTACTGATCAAATGCCGCGTAATGAGCCAACAGATCGCTCTCTCTAACGGGCATGGCAAATTGCCGACCTGACAATAAAACATTTAGTAAGATAGCTCCACGCGTTTCACTCCGAAGCCTGAACACCTGGTGAAACAACTAGCCATTCGACTAGGCCATCAAAAGGCGATGGCCAAGTCACTGGTTATCCCGGCCTCCACTTGTCAGGTGAGGAGGCTAGGCTCTCCCCCTGACAAGGGGGAGCTGGAGGGGGTATGGGGTTTGGGGTTTGATTTGCGCTGTTTCACGTTACTAAACTATCTGGGATATTTCCACATCAGTTTGAATCGCACCCGATGTGCTGCACATCGTTGACCAACCACTTTTTTGCGCCTATCCTGCACAACGTTTTGCCTGGATGCAGTCTTCTCAAAGGAAGTAACCCGGTGACAGCACAACAAGAAATTGCCTCAAGATACACCACGCGGCATCAAGCCGTAACGTATCGGCTGCGCTTCGCATCCTCATTTCTTTGTGCCGCACCGCTTGGCAACCCGCGTTTGGCGGGGGGGGGGGGGGGGG
>JAUYJO010000070.1 GCA_030700315.1 Gallionella sp. | reverse complement strand
GGTTGACGCCGCGCTCCAAAACCTTACAATCCCCATAAGCGCCGCTCTCCACAGGTTCAGTCCAACGAGGTTTATCCGCCGCCGGTAGGTTGGCGCGTTGAATAGGCTTGGGAGGGGCGGCGGATAAACGCTATTCGTTAGGGAATTTTGACGGTCTGCCGCAGTGCTCGCATGCCGTCCACAGATCATTGCATTCATAGCCACACTTTTTGCAGATACTCATTGAGTAGCATTCCCATAGCGAGAGTGCGGGTCTTGCCTTTTGCCTGTGGATTGCTGTGATAGGTCTTGCATTAACGCATAAAGAATTGTGGGAACAGTCCCCGACTCGCCAGAACGGCGCAAAGAAAATGCAGTAAGGCTTGCAGTCATGTTATTCCCCTTACTCATAAGTCAGTAATATAGGCTACAGACGGATGCTTGAAGAACGAACGCACCAACTTGGCATCGTTGCCGATTTCGGCAAGCTGCGCGGCCACACGCTGCTCCAGCTTCTCGCCCTTTTGCAGCGGGCGGCGCGCGTTGCCCGTGCGCTTGGCATGACTCCATACCAGTTCATCGGGATTCAGCTCCGGCGCATAGCCCGGCAGAAAATGCAGGGCCAGCTTGCCTTCGGTCGAGGCGACATAAGCCTTCACTGCCTTGGTCTTGTGTGCAGGCAGTCCGTCCAGCACCAGATGCAGCGGTTTTTTGCGCCGGTACATCAGCTTCTTGAGCAGTTCCACGAACAGGTCTCCGCTCAATGCCCCCTTGTAGGTGGCAAACCAGAAGGCTCCCTTGGCACTGACCGCAGAGGCGGCGCTGATACTCTGGCGCTGCCCTGGTACGCTGACTACGGGTGTCTGCCCGACCGGCGCCCAGGTCTTGCCCTGCACGCTGTCGGCACGAAAACCCGACTCATCCCAGAAGCTGATCTCCGCGCCTTCCGCCTTGGCCTGCTTGGCAATGGCCGGATAGGTCTCGCGCTGCCAGCGTTCGATCGCTTCCGGGTCGCGCTGGTAGGCGCGCTGCAAGGGCTTCTGCGCCGTCAGGCCAAGTCGCGCCAGCAGCGCGCCTACCGAGGCGAGACTCAGGCTGATGCCGAATTTCATCGCCACCAGTTCGCGCACGATCTGCCGCGTCCACAACCCGAAGTCGAATCCGTATTGCATCGGATTTTTGCCGTTGATCCAGCGAAATACCTGGCGCTCCTGCGCGGCAGTGAGCTTGCGCGGACGCCCGGTGCCCTTGCGGGCGGCCAGACAGCGCAGGCCGCGCCCCCGCCCTTGCGCTTTGGCCAGCCACTTGTAGGCCGTGGTGCGGCACAGCCCGTAGCCGGACATGACCGTCGCCACGTCCTCTCCTTCTAGGATGCGCTCCACCGCCATCACGCGGATCGCTTCCTGGGTTTTCCGGTCATGGGTTCTGCCATCTCTTTTCATGGCCGGTTGGAGTTTATGAAATGCCATTTTGTTCCGCGAATGTAGACTTTATTTCTGACTTATGAGTAATAACAAACTTGCTGATTAGTCTTCCGGGCAAAGGGCGGCTTGCGCTCCAAGCTTCTCCCCTCACCCTAGCCCTCCCTGCAAGGGGGAGGGGACTTCATTGCGCCAGCCTCCTGTTCTGATTATCCGCCGTGTCCGCGCCTTACACTGAAGCGCGGTATTGTTGCGGCGGTTGCGCAAGTGGGACGTACTCTAAACGAGCATGGGGGAAGTTGCAATGGCAACATGGCAACATGGAATAGGCGCGGCATGGCTGTGGCAGAGCGGCTGATAAGGATTACTTCATTAAGCAAATCCAACTGCGAAAAGAAAAACAAAATATCCCACTTGGCTTGTTCTGCAACGCAGTGGCGCGCCGTCGAATTCGATACTTTTAGGACGCATTTCGGCAGTCACGCGTGTCTATAACTACGTAGCATCATTGATATTCACCCCCGCTCCGTAAGGCGCAGGATGAAAGGCGGTAGCTGGCCGCTGGAAACAAACAGTATTTTTTAACCCGACCGGGGACACAGTCTCCGCAAGGGGCAGGTGACTCTGGTTTTCTTACTGGAGGCACCATGCACTTAAGCCACCCAGGCATGCTTGTCATGCCGGCAAAGCGGTATCACGAAGACAAGGCAATCGGACACACGGGCATCGTCAAGATGCTCAAGAGCCCGGCCCACTTTCGTGAATACCTTGATTACCCGCACCACCAGACGCCAGCGATGGCTTTCGGTAGTGCGGTTCATTCTTTCATTCTGGAACCAGAACGCTTTTCTAAAGAAGTCGCGGTGGCCGAGAAGTTCGACCGCCGTACCAAGGAAGGCAAGGAAGCCGCAGCAAAGTTCGAAGCTGAGAATCAGGGTAAATCGCTGATCACCTCAGAAGAACTGGCTACGCTGACATTGATACGCGCAGCTGTTCATTCCCATCATGGAGCGGACAAGTTGCTCAGCCGTGGCGATGCCGAACTTTCGGTATTCTGGAACGATCCTGCAACCGGGATCGCCTGCAAGTGTCGCCCGGACTGGTTCAACGGGGACGTTATCACCGACCTCAAGTCCTGTGTTGATGCGAGCGCTGCCGGTTTTTCACGGGCTATAGCGACATTGGGCTATGACGTGCAGGCAGCTTTCTATGTGGACGGTGTCAAGGCGGCAACGGGGATGGAGCTTCCATTCATTTTCATCGCTGCCGAAAAGGAGCCGCCGCATGCGGTAGCAGTCTATCGCGCCGACCCGGAAGTCATCGAAGTCGGTCGCAGGAAGTATCGGGCGGCGCTTCATCTTTTGAAGTGGTGCCAGGAATCGGGAAGTTGGCCGGCTTATCAGCCGGGTGGCGAGATCGAATTTATTTCGCTGCCACGGTGGGCAGCCAACACCGATGATTTCAAGCTGGAAGATTTCGAGTTGTACGCCGCCTGATCGGCGGTTTCTTTAGTAGTTCATCAACCCCGGCGGGGATACCAGTCCCCGCTTCCGGGCCATGGTGTCTCCGCTATTTTTATTGGAGATACCCATGACTCAAACTTTGCGCAATATACAGAAATCCCGCCAAGGGAATACAGACGATAAGCGAAACACGGCAAACGTGGTGCCTTTTCCGGCCATGCTGGTGCAGTTCAAGGGCGAAATTGCCCGTGCGCTGCCCAAGCATCTGAATCCGGAGCGCATGACACGCACCGCGCTGACCGCTTTTCGACTGAATCCGAAATTGTCTGAAACGGATCCGCGTAGTGTCTTTGCGGCTGTCATTCAGGCTTGTCAGTTGGGATTGGAAGTCGGCCTGATGGGCGAAGCCCACCTCGTCCCGTTTGGCAGTCAGTGCCAATTGATCCCCGGTTATCAGGGGCTCATGAAACTCGCACGCAACAGCGGGTTCGTGCAGGACATCTATCCTCACGAAGTGCGGATTAACGACAAGTTCGACATCGTGCTTGGCCTGAATCGCACGCTGATGCACGAGCCGTTGAAGAAGAACGGCTTTCCGGCTGGAGATGAGGAGAGAGGCCAGATCATTGGTTTCTACGCCGTCGCCGTTTTCAAGGATGGCGGACGCACATTCCTCGCCATGTCGAAGGAGCAGGTCGAACAGGTGCGGAATAACTCCCGTGGCTACCAAATGGCCAAGAAGTACCGTAAGGAGAGCACATGGGATACGCATTTCATTCCGATGGGCCTCAAGACGGTCATCCGCCGCCTGTGCAATCTGTTGCCGAAGTCCCCGGAGCTTGCCTTGGCGCTTGCCATGGATGAAATGCACGAGCGCGGTGAAACCCAGAATATCGGGATTGCCGATGCTATCAACGGTTCCTGGGCACCGGTCATAGATGATGAATCCGGTGAGCAGGATGCCGATGAGCAGGGGCAAGGCAACATTGTTTCAACTCCTGTCCGCGAAGTTGGCGGAAAGCTTGGCGCCACGCTGGCAACCATCGGCAACGCAGCATCAGTCGGTGAGCTGGACGAAGTTTTTCTCCGGGCAGAAGATTCCTTTGAAGGTAATGAGCTTGAGCAGTTGCTGATTGCCTATCGCAGACGCAAGGACGCTCTGGGCAACACATTTTCCCAAGTGAGCGACATTTTTGGGGAGGCGGAGAAATGAGCGTCATCGAAAGTAATGGCTACCGTCTCGAAGTTGAGCCACTTCAGTTTTTCAAGTCTGACGAAAAGTCGGTCTGAGAGAACGAGTCAATGCCCTCCATCTTCACCGGGGGTGTCGGCAATCAACATCGGAGGCGGCCATGCGCATGGAAGACGAACAGGCGTTTCATCTCCAAGCGTCGGCTGTCGCAGGCAGTGTTGCAGATAGCAGTGAAATTCCCAGATGGACTGAGGATGACATCATCAGGCTGCATGGGTATCTGCTGGAAAAATCGCTGCATGATCTGTTCGATTTGAGGGCATCCGCCGCAACGCGGGCGGAAGTTCTCGAATGGTTGCTGGCGACGAAGGGGCGGTCAAACGCATTTTCATTCATGGCGTGCTGTCGTCTGTTCGGCATCAATTCCGAAGAAATTCTGGAACAGGTGCTGGAAAGATACCGGCAACGCCATACACATTAACCACCGGCGGGACAGTCATCATCCCGTCATGGGTTGCGGCTGCCCGCCTTTTTCATTGGAGGCAATAATGCAACTGCAAGCATCAATCAAGGTAGGGAGTATTTTTCCTGGCCGCAACCCACGTAGTTATTTCGATCCATCCGAGATGGCGGAGCTTGAGGAGTCCGTCAAATCGAAAGGCGTGCTTCAGGCGATTCTGATTCGTCCTCGTGACATGGGACGGTACGAAATTGTTGCCGGTGAACGTCGGTGGCGTGCCGCGAAGAAAGTGTTCGGGGATGACTACGAAATCCCATCACTGATTCGTGACCTGGATGACGGCGAAGCCGACGAGGCCGCGCTGATCGAAAATATCCAGCGCGCCGACATGAGTCCGACCGAGGAAGCTGAGGCAGCGGCCAAGATTCTTGGACGTTGCCAGGGTGACCGGGACGAAGCGGCACGTCGTCTGGGCTGGTCGCGCTCAACGCTCGACAAGCGGCTTGCGCTGATGAACTGCTCTGAAAAAGTCCGGAAGGCCTTATCCGAGCGGCGTATTCAGTTGGGCCACGCCGAGCTGTTGGCTGTCGTGACGCGAGACAGGCAGGATGCGGTTCTGGAGAGGCTTCTTTCCCAGTCCGCCCTGCCGACGGTTGTCCAGTTTCGCGGGCAGCTAGAGCAAATCTCGCGCTCGCTTGGGAGTGCCATTTTCGACAAGGGCGAGTGTGCCGGATGCCAGCATAACTCGGGCAACCAGCAGGCTCTTTTCGGGGAAGCGATCTCTGCCGGGCACTGCACCCACGGTGCCTGTTACGACGCGAAGACCGAGGCTGTACTCGAAGCCAAGAGAGCCTCTCTGAGCGATGACTATCCGACCACTCGGATCGTCCGCCCTGGAGAGAACTTCACGCTGTTGCGGCTCGTGGCTGATGGCGATACCGGTGTGGGCGAGGAACAGGCGAAAGCCTGCCGAGCCTGCAAGAACTTCGGCGCCGCCGTTTCCGGGGTGCCGGGGAAGCTGGGCAATGTTTATCCCGATCTGTGCTTCGATGCGGCGTGCAATGCCAAGAAGGTGGCGTTGCGTATCAAGGCGGAGAAGGAGCAGCACAAGCCAGCAACCGAGTCGGCCAAGGAGTCTGGCAAGAAATCTGGCACAGCAGCCAAACAGGCGGCCAAGACTGAAACCAAGGTTCAGGACTCGCAAAAAGTCAGAGACTACAGGTTGGAGGTATGGCGCAAGGCGCTCAGGCGCGAGCTGATGGTGGATCGCGAGAAAAATCTTACGGTGCTCATTTCGCTTTCGTTGTCTGGTAATGCCCGGCACATCAGCGACAGCAAGCTGACCAAGGCTTTGGGTTCTCTCATGGGGCAGGAGTATGCGAGTTTCTCGTTGAAGACTGACGAGGCTGCCCGTGTAGTCTCGATGGCGGATGAAACCATCAGGGACAAGATGCTCATGGGTCTTGCCGCATCAGCGGCAGATGGTGTCGAGGAGAAGGCCCTGGTTCAACTCCTCAAGTACCTCGAAATTGATATTGCGCGGCACTGGAAGCTCTGCGAAGACTTCCTGAAGCTGCTCACCAAGAGCGAGATCGAGGCGGTGTGTGATGAGATCGGATTGAAGTCTTGCATGGGCGGTGCATTTGCCAAGGCCATGTCAGGAAAAAAGGATGAGCTCATCAAGTTGTTGCTGAAAGTCGGCTCCTTCACCTATGAGGGCAAGGTGCCGCGCTCGATGCGGTATAGCGCCGAGTAACGTTGTTTCAATTCAACCCAACGCGGGGATCACGATCCCCGCAGGGGTCGTGGTACGCCTGCATTTTCTATGGAGGTACCACCATGTTTTTTCAGGAACTCAAATTGTTGTTGGACGGATGTGCGGCGATTGCCGTCACGCTGTCGTCAGGTCGGGATGGGGCGATTACCGTCACGGTGCGGCCTACCCCGAAAGAAGCAAAGGACGTTGAAGCGCTGTCCATACCGCTGGTGCTCACCGGCACGGCTGAGGAACTCGACGAGCAGTTCGTCGGATTGCTCAAAAGCTATGCCGAAGAGCACAAGTCACTTGCCGAACAGCTCGAAGCGACCCGATCCATTCTCGAAGCGGCCAAAAAGGACGCCAACAAGAAGGCGGAAAAGGCGATCAGCAAAGGTACCCAAGTAATCGAGCCAGCAGTGGCTGACGATGAGGGCGACGATGAGCAAAGCGGCGAGCCGGAAGCGGCTGGTAGTCAGGCCGAAGAAAATCTTTTCGCATGAGGAGGCGGCCATGGCTATTACAGTACAGAAGCTTTTGCGTTCATTCGCCTATAACGGCATCGCATTACCCGACCCCGGCGCGGAACTGAGTCCGGAGCAGGTGAGGGATGTCTATTCCGCAACCTATCCGGAAATCACGACGGCATCCATTGAAGGGCCTGAGCAGAAAGGGGATCGTCTCGTCTATACCTTCCGGCGCGCAGTCGGAACCAAGGGCACGGCATCCCGGAGCCGATTAGGCGTGGTCGCTCGTCGGCGTGAAGATGGATTGACCTATATCGAACTGCGTCCGGCGGGGATAGCGGCAGACAATTATCTGAAGGATGCCATCCGGCGTTTCTTCCGTGTAGTTGATCGCCTGATCCGTCTGGTCGTTCGGAATGGATAGGCCATGGTGTCGCTCAAGGAACGGCTACAAGCCGGTGCCGATGGCGACTTCTCGCAACTTGAAGAGGGGATCCCGAAAGGGGTTCCCACCTTCGATCACGAGGAGATGAAATTATGCGTACAAGCCTTGCAACGCTTGGTGCTGCGTTCCCAGGAGAAAGTATCGCCAGGCGAACGTTGCCAGCCGGTCGCTTTCGTCCAGCCACTGATCCTCTGAGCCTGCCAAGGTTCGGGAAAGAGTTAACCGGAAGCCTCGACCCGTGTCTTGATCTTCGTCGTTGGTTCATGCTGGCACTTCGCTGGCTGGATGCGGGGGAGATTCAGGGCGATGAGTCGGGTATGCCGCAGTCGCTGGTGCAGCAGGCTTTCACCCGCTGGATTAACCGGCATGCGGGTCAGTTGGAGCACTTTGCATTCGGCGCTCTAGTGGCTACGGGAGCGGAAGCGATCAGCTATGGATTGCAGTTCTCCACCGAACAGGCTGAAGAGTCCCAGTGGTATTGGGCGCTACAGTCCGAGCAGGTGGTGTGGCTGTCATTGAAGGAGCGGATCACCCGCATCGAGGCGATGAGCCCCGGTCTGGGCGAGACGGCGCTTTACTGGCTGCAACGCGCTTCCGGGAAAACGCTCTTCGCTTACACCCCGGCAACAGCCCGGCAAGTCTGTGAATACGTTCACTGGCAGGGCAGCAGCGAGCAGGATGACTGGGTCGAGGAAATGACCGCGATGGGCATGACCGCCGCCGATATGGAGGAGGCCATTTCGCCCGATTGGTTCGACGGCCATTTCCCGAACTGGGTGCTTGACCCCAAGCGAGTGCTGGATGACTCGGCCTTGGGGGAAATAGCGGTTGCCGTGGGCGAGTTGGCGCCACTGGCGTCCGTGCTGCTCGATATTGAGCGGTTGGATGCCGATGGTGGTGAGCTTCCTGGTCTTGAAGGCATGGATGTCGAATGCGTCTATTTCGGGGCTTACCTGAGATGGGGTGCCGATGACCCGCTGGAGCGTGTGTTCGATGATTTTATCGAGTATGCGAACAGTGTCAGCGATGGCTACACCGATCTCTTCGGCGCGCAGGCAGTGTCTCTCGATCCGGATGGATTTACCGTATGGCAGCGTAGAACGGAGTTGGGCCTGCAATTACTGTCGGCCCTGGATAGATTGATCGGTTGCATTGCAGAACCGGTCTGATTTTTTCAACCCTGCGGGGGTGTCGTCACGCCCGCACGGGGTGGCACACCTCCGCATTTTTTTGGAGGTCGCCATGACGATCAGTGTCAGCACTTTTTCAAGCAGCCAGTCATACCGGCTGAGCAATGCCATCCTCGTTTATCAGGACGCAAGCCGCAATCCGGCTTTCGTCTCGGTTCACGATGTATCAACGGATGACGCAGATAAGCCCATCATTCAGGCGGGCGTCCCGGCAAGCAAATCGGGACTCATGTCGCTGATGAGGATTCTGGATCCCAAGGCGATGGTGCGGCCTGCTCTCAAGCCGCCCCATGTACTCGCCGAAGGGCCGGGGTTTTTCGTCTGGTTCAGCAAGCCACAACCCAGGCAGGTCTGGTTCGACTGCAAGGAGTTGGGTGCGCGTACCGGGCGCGCTCCGTGTCCGGGGTTGATATTCATCGTGACCAACAAGGCATGGAAGATATTTGCCTACAAGGGGCGGCAACGCCCCTGTGCAGATACGAACTTGTTTGTTGCGCCATTCTTCAACGTCTGGAGCACAGGGAATATCTGTGTGGGGAATGCCCGATTGCCGAAAGGCGATATGGCGCATCAGAGCGAGGCATGGGAAGAAGCGTTTTTTCGCTCCTACTTCACGCATCCGAACATCCATACGGCCAAGGGATTGACCCGTTACCGGGCTGGCCCTTTTGCCCTGTGGCGCGACTTGCTTGACGGCAGGTTTGCGCGGTTTCCTACACGTTCGCTCGTTCCCACGGGCAAGACGCTGCTGGAAACCTTCGAGGCAACTGTTCTGGAAGCGGAGGTGTGAATGGACGCGCGCGATATTGCTTTGCAACAATCGGCGCCAGTAGCAATGGTGCCTCGGTACAGTGCATTCGAGCCCATGACCGGCAATGGCCACCGATTTCTGGTGACCGGCGACGGGCTGTGGCTGGAGGCGCGTCGTCCATGGATGTATCTGCGCACGCCTCTGGCTCGCCAGCGGAATGTGCCCATGCCTTACGGTGTCGTTGGTCGGGAGCTGTCGCTTGCGTTTGGCAAGATTCCTCGCCGTCTGGTCTTCGAGTTTTTCCGTTACGCCGCAGAGCGGTGTCCGGATGAATGCGTGGGCTGGATAGTGTGGAATGCGCGAACTAGCGATATGCGATTGGAACGCCTGGAAGAACTTTCCACCGGGTGCAGCCACGTTCGCTATACGCGACCGCTCCTCGATGAGGATGAGCATCTGGTGGTGGATATTCACTCCCATGGTCGTCTATCGGCCTTCTTCTCGTCTGAAGATGATCGTGATGACAGGGGTGAGTTCAAGATCTCCGGCGTGGTCGGTAACTGTGATCAGGCTAGTTGTTCCACGGCCTTCCGCTTATGTGCAAACGGGCTGTTCCTGCCGCTGGTTTTCGGTGCTGAGAATTCGAAGGGAGGGAAAGATGGCTATTCATCAAATCTCTCCTGAACTCCTCACTCGGGAAGTTAGTGTCGCAGTAATCGGCGCTGGTGGTACAGGCTCCCAGATGCTGATGGGATTGGCCCAGCTTCATACGGCCATGATCGCGCTGGGGCACCCCGGCGGCCTGGAAGTCACGGTGATGGACAGCGACCAGGTTTCGGAAGCCAATGTCGGTCGGCAGATGTTCTATCCGTCTGACGTGGGTCTCTCGAAGGCAACGGTGCTCGTCAATCGCATCAACATGGCGATGGGCACCGCTTGGCAGGCAGAGACGCAACGCCTGACCGGCAACGAAAATCTGCGCACTGATCTTGTGATCGGCTGCGTGGACAATCGCGTGGCCAGAAAGGCAATCCTTGACGCGGTATCCCGTGGCGGTGGTGGCTATTGGCTTGATCTGGGCAATCGGCTTCACGATGGTCAGGTCATTCTGGGCCAAGTGCCATCTCGCTGGGATAAGCCGAAGGTCGAACGCCTGCCGCATGCAATCGACCTGCTCCCAGAGATCGGGGACGAAACGCAGGAAGCCGATGACGATACACCGTCATGCAGTCTGGCGGATGCGCTCGAAAAGCAATCGCTCTTCGTCAACAGGGGGGTATCGCTGTATGCCTTGAATCTCCTGTGGGAGCTTTTCCGCTATGGACAGATCGCCTACCACGGCGTTTTCGTCAATCTCAAAAATGCCCGGACGACACCGCTTCCCGTCGATCCGGAAACATGGGCCAGATTTGGTTTTCCGAAGCGCAAACGCAGTCGCAAGCGCGGATGAGAACAGGGCCTTTACCCGGCGGCAACGCCGGGCTTTCCAGAAAGGGTTGCAGCAGCCTTTTGCGGAAAGCGGATTCTGTACCTGCCCGTTGGGCTGGGACTGAAAGGCGGTAGCTGGCCGCTAGAAACAAACAGTATTTTTAACCCTGCGGGGCGTCAGCCTCCGCACGGGGACATGGCGTTTTTCGCATTTCTTATGGAGGCGTCATGACTCAACTTTTAAGGGGTGCCGTCTACCGGTACTTCATCAACCTGGACGAGCGCGGCTGTTTCTATGCCGATGTTCGTAACACGCGTGGCCGGAGCATTTTCGAGATCAAGGGATTTGAGATTTTCGAAGATGGCTGGATGCAACACCGTAGCGACCTTGCAGGGCTGAAGCACTATCTGGTTCATCTTGGGCTGATGAAGCGCGAACAGCATCTGGCGATGGGAAGCACGGCATAAAGCAGTCGTAAATCATTTCGGCCATCAGGCCATAACCCTACCGGGGACACACCCCGGCAGGGGCACGTGTCTCCGGATTTTCAGGAGATACACGTGAAACTCAAAAAACTTGCTGAGGCCACGATGTGGCTACCGGGCTTCGTCCCGGACGATTCACTTCAGGTTGTTCCATGCTTCACTCAGACGGCGGAGATCATCGCTTTTCCGTCGGTCGATCTGGTGCAGGTCAGCGTGCCAGTGAATGAAGATGATGCGCCGGACTTGTCGGTATCTGTGCCGACTGTGATTCACGCGAGCAAACCGCCACGGATTCTTTGGCCCAGCCTTGATCCGGTGTTGCACTCGAAGCTTCGAGGCGATGTCGCCAAGTTCGATGCGAACATGGCAGCCGTTTCGCTGCTGCATCGTCTTGAAGCGGACAGCCGTCCGCCGACGGAGGATGAGCGTGACGTTCTGAACTGCTACACCGGATGGGGCGGTATTCCCAAGGTGTTCAATCCCGATCAGGACGAGCCGACGTGGAAGGCGAGAGCCGAGTCCATGCCGGAAATTCTGGGCGAGGATTACGAAAGCGCCAAGGGCAGTGTCGTCAATGCCCACTTCACGGAAGTATTCGTGATCGAGGCGATCTGGGATGCCGTTCGCCGCATGGGCTTTCGGGGCGGTCGCGTCCTGGAGCCTTCTGCGGGAGTCGGCTATTTTATCGGAGCCATGCCGAAGGATCTGGCAGAAGCTTCTGAAGTAACGGCAATCGAGATTGATCGCGTGTCGTACCGCATCCTGTCGCGTCTCTACGGACATCATGGGGTCAGGACGATAGCGGCCGGTTTTGAAAAAGCCAGGCTGCCCAAGGATTGGTTCGATCTGGTTATTTCGAATGTTCCTTTCGGGAACTATCAGGTGCCGGATGACCGGAATCTGCCGTATGCGAACTTCCTCATCCACGATTATTTCTTTGGTCGTGCTCTGGAAGTGACACGTCCGGGCGGGCTGGTGGCGTTCATCACCTCGGCTGGAACGCTCGACAAGTGGGACGATCAGGCGCGGCGTTATATCAGCGCAAACGCCAAATTCGTCGGTGCGATTCGTCTGCCGTCCGGGACGTTTTCGCACCTCGCCAATACTGAAGTCACGACCGATATTGTCTTCCTGCAAAAACTGGGGGAGGGCGAGAAGGCGTCCGACGATTGGATTGGTGTCATGGAGGCTCCGCAGGAAATGTGCGAGGGCTACCGGCGCTTGTTCGTGTCGAGTTGGTATGTCCAGAACCCGGACATGCTGATCGGACGCATGGGGCAGAAGTCAAATGGCTTTGGCCTCGCCAATGCGGCAATCTTCGACGGCGATGTGAAGGCGGCGCTGACCGAGCGGATAGCCAGGTTGCCCGAGGGCGTTTACGCGCCCCGCGCTGCCGAACTGTCTGTGAATACGCGGCGTGACATCCGTGTCGCGGCGCCTGAGTTCGTCAAACTGGGAGCATATTGCCTGACTCCAGATGGCCGACTGGCCGTTTCGGAAGGGCATGAGTTGCTGGTGATCGGCGGCTCGCTGTCGGCCACGGTAGCCAAGCGGATACGCGGTTTGATGGCGATCCGCAATGCCGCGCGAAAACTGCTCCACGTCCAGCATGCCACTGCGGACGATAGCCTGCTTGGTAGTTACCGGCTGGCGCTCAATGTGGCCTACGACGGCTTTGTGGCAATGCATGGCTACCTCCATGCCAAAGCCAACAAGCTGGCATTCAAGGGCGATCCCGATCTGCCACTGTTGCTGTCTCTGGAAAATTTTGATCCGGAAAGCGGCACGGCGGAGAAGGCGGACATTTTCTATCGCAGAACGGTAGGAGTTGTTCGCAAGGTTGAGCGGTGTGCGAGTGCCGAAGAAGCGCTGCTGGTATCCCTGCACGAGCGCGGACGCATTGACGTTACGTTGATGGAGTCCTTGCTAGGGCAGGACAGGGCGCAGTTTATTCCGGATATGGCAGGTCGAGGTTTGATCTTCCAGAACCCGGAATTTTCGCAATGGGAAACCTCCGACGCCTATCTCTCTGGCAACGTGCGCATCAAGCTGGAGATGGCGGAAGCGGCGGGCGAAGAGTTTGTCCGTAATGTCGAGGCGCTGAATGTGGTAATCCCGCCTGATTTGGGGCCGGGTGAAATTGATGCACGGATAGGCTCGACCTGGATTCCGGCGCGTGACTATGCGTCATTCCTCGATCATCTTCTGGAATGCGATGGTTGTGCGGTGGAGTTCGGTTCCGAAGCCGGGGCATGGAATGTTGATGTGCCTTGGCAGGGGGAGAAGTCGGTAGCCTCAACCCAAACCTACGGCACCGGGCGTATCACGGCGGGCGAGTTGTTTGTCGTTACGCTCAACCAGATGGTTCCGACGATTCGGGATCGTGACCCGGTCACTGACCGGTATCACGTGAACACCGAAGAAACCATTGCCGCGAGGGAAAAGCAGCAGGCGCTCAAGGAAAAGTTCCGTTCCTGGGTGTTCGCCGATTCCGAGCGGTGCGAGCGGCTGGTCAGGATGTACAACGACCAGTTCAATGCGGTCAGGCTGAGAGAGTTCGATGGTTCATGGCTCTCTTTGCCGGGATTTTCCGAGGTGTACAACCTCCATCGTCATCAGAAGGACGGCATCTGGCGAATCGTGTCTGGCGGGGTGAACACCCTGCTGGCCCACGTAGTCGGTGCCGGAAAGACGCTGACGATGATCTGTGGCGGGATGGAGTTAAGGCGCTTGGGCATGGCAAGTAAGCCGTGCTACGTAGTGCCCAACCACATGCTTGAGCAGTTTGCGGCGGAGTTTTTGCGGGCTTATCCGGGTGCCAATATCCTGATGGCCAGCAAGGACGATCTGGTCGGCGACAAACGCCGGACGCTGCTGTCCCGGATCGCCACCGGCGATTGGGATGCGGTGCTGATTACCCACGCCTCTTTCGAGAGGATCAAGATGAGCGACGAAGCAATGGAGTCGTTCATCGAAGCGCGAGTCAGCGAAATCGAGTGCGCACTAATGGCCTCGAAATCAGGCAAGCGGGGGAATCGTATCGTCAAGGAGTTGGAGCGGGCCAAGAAGATATGGCTCGCGAGGCTGGAGAAACTGTCGGCCAAGTCGAAGAAGGATGACATGCTCACGTTCGAGGAACTGGGCATTGATTATCTCTTTATTGACGAGGCGCACTACTTCAAAAACCTGTACCGCTTCACCAAAATGACGCGGGTTGCAGGTCTGCCGAACTCCAACTCGGAGCGCGCCTTCGATATGTTCGTGAAGACGCGCCATGTAATGGAAAAGCAGGGCGGTCGTTCGGGTGTGGTGTTTGCAACAGGGACACCGGTTTCAAACTCGATGGCCGAGATGTGGACCATGCAACGCTACTTGCAGCCGATGACGCTGCGCTCCAATCATGTGTCGCAGTTTGATACGTGGGCGGGGAACTTCGGGGAATCTGTAACTGCCCTGGAGTTGTCGCCGGATGGTGGCGGCTACCGCATGAATACGCGGTTTGCACGGTTCGTCAATTTGCCGGAACTGATGACCATGTTCCGGGAGGTGGCCGACATCCGCACTGCGGACATGCTGAAGCTGCCGGTGCCCAAGCATCATCTGGAAACCGTAACGGCCAAGCCGACACCTGAGCTGAAGGCGTTTGTTGCAACATTGGTCGCCCGCGCGGAAGCAATACGCAACGGCGAAGTATCACCCAGCGAAGACAACATGCTGGCGGTAACCAACGATGGCCGCAAGGCAGCGTTGGACATGCGGCTGGTTGATCCATCAAGCCCGGAAGCTCAAGGCGGCAAGGTCGGCCAGTGTGCGGACAAGGTCTTCGGGATATGGCGAGAAACCGCAGCGTTCCGGGGGGCACAGGTCGTGTTTTGCGACCTCAGCACGCCGACTGACGATGGACGGTTCAGTGTCTATCACGTCATTCGCGCAAAGCTGGTCGAAATGGGTGTTCCGGGAGCGGAGATCGCCTTTATCCACGACCACGACAGCGATGCCGCCAAGGCAGAGCTGTTCAAGTCGGTGAGGGAAGGGCGGATTCGCATCCTCCTCGGCAGCACCTTGAAGATGGGCGTTGGCACCAACATCCAGACACGTCTGGCGGCGTTGCATCATCTGGACGCTCCTTGGCGGCCATCTGACGTAGAGCAGCGGGAGGGGCGCATTATTCGGCAGGGCAACCTGAACGAAGAAGTGCGAATCATTCGCTATGTCACGGAGGCATCGTTCGATGCCTACATCTGGCAGACCCTCGAAACCAAGGCGCGCTTCATCGCTCAGGTTATGCGTGGTGATACTGGAATGCGTAGTGCGGAGGACGTGGAGTTGGCTGCGCTGTCCTATGCCGAGGTGAAAGCCCTGGCATCGGGCAATCCGCTGGTGATGGAGAAGGCTGGCATAGATTCCGAAGTCGCGAAGATTTCATTGCTGAAATCCCAATGGGACAACCAGCGATGGACGAACCAGCGGGAGTCGGCGACTTTGCCAGGCAGAATCGAGAAAATCCGGGAACGGATCGGATCGGTAGAAGCCGACATTGCGGATCGCGCGGATGTGCGAGGCAACCGCTTCAGCATGGTGATCGACGGAAAGCGCTACATCGAACGATCAGCGGCGGGAGAGGCGCTTCAGCGGTGCTACATAGAGGCCAAGGCCAGAACCCGGAAGTTCGGGAACTGGACATCCTCGCCGGGAGAAATATCGGTTGGGCAATTTGCCGGCTTCGATCTCGAAGTGACCATCCCGACAACAGCCGATGACGGCCCATGCTTTATCCTGAAAGGCCGGCGCGGTTATATGGCCCATCATTCAGACAACCCGCAAGGGATAGTCAGGGTGGTCGAGAATGTGGCCAACAGTCTGGAAGGACGACTGGCAGAAGCCTGCGATGAGATGGCACGGACAGAAAAACGTCTGGCCGACATACTCTCGGAGTTGGCCAAGCCATTCGAAAAAGAGGAAAGGCTCACGCAGTTGCTGGTGCGCCAACGCGAGATCAATGCAGCGCTCGATCTCGACAAGGATAACGCCGGTGCGATGGAAGCGGAAGCTGAAACCGCCTGATGAGATTTTCTTTTAATCTGTTCGGGAACTCATGCCAGAAGTGGTGTGGGTTCCCGTTTTTTATGGAGGCTCATCTTTCCAAAAATCGTAACACTCATGGCATCCGGACTTGCTCCGGGGCTTTCCATAAGGTAGGAGCTGCACATGCTCTGTGGAAAAATTAAATTGGGAGCGCCCTATGCTCAAAAATCCAAACGGCTATTGTGTATTGGCCCAATTTTTCTTAGTCTCAGCCATTACCATCCAATCAAAAGTGCTACGATGCCTCCTTAATCGGAGTGAAACCGATTCGACTATTTTTCCATTGCAATAAGTTCACATAGAGGAACTGGAGGAGTGATTAATTGCATCTAGAAAAACTAAAGCTCCATAACTTTCGATCATTCGAAGAAGAATGGATAACATTGTCTCGCGATCTAACCATATTTGTTGGCGAGAATAATGGTGGAAAAAGCAATGCGATCGACGCAATCCGGTTAATTACGCCACCGCTTGGCGGTCGCCGCGAAATCTATTGTGAGACAACCGATATTCGCTTTGGCGGCAGCAGTCGGCGTTTCGATCTGGAAGCGAAGTTCGTTGAACTTAGCGTGTCGCAGCAAGGGCGGTTTGTATCTGCGGCAGCGGATTCATCACTAGAAGCGGCAATCTTTGGCATCAGTTACGACGAAAGCAAAGGGGACATTCCTGTTCGCCCTGTTTTGTGGGGAGGCCAGTTCAAGACTACGCCAGAGGCCGGCTGTCATGAGATGGTGCGCCATGTTTATCTGCCTCCTCTGCGAGATGCAAAACGTGCTCTCGCGTCCGGAAATCCGACGCGTATCTACGCTTTGCTAAATCATTTCCTCGGTGGGGATGATCCCGATGAATTAGCCAGACGGCTCCGGCGCGATTCTTCGGAGCCAATCTTGGCGAAAGTAGATGGCGCTGTAGACATAGGCCTGAAGGCGTTGACGTCTGGTGTTCGCCAACAATCGGCGTCATTGGGTTTCGCGAAAGACGAAAAGCTCATCGATATCGCCCGTGATCTGCGCTTCAAGTTGGCCGATCATGGCATAGAACCTGAGGATTTGCGCTACTCCGGTCACGGTTATGCCAACCTTCTCTATATGGCTACTATCGCGGTCGAACTGGAGAATGTGAATAATGCTGACTTGACGTTATTCCTAGTGGAAGAGCCCGAGGCCCATTTGCATCCGCAGCTTCAGGCAGCAGTCCTTTCGTTTCTTGAGGAGCAAGCGGAAAAATCGAAAGTGACGAAGCCTGACCACCAAGGCCCAGCAGGGCAACTGCAAGTTGTTGTCGCAACTCACTCGCCGAACTTATCGGCGTGGGTGGAAAGCAAGAACCTCGTCTTTTTCAAGTCGCTGGTCAGGACACCGGAAGCAACTCCCGTCGAGGCCAGTACCACCAATACTAATGTCGCTGTAATCCCAGCCACAGTACCAGCGCCTCGGCGCGCTACGCGTTGCATTCCACTTGGCGGTTTGAACTTATCGCCCGTGGATAGCCGCAAGATCGATCGCTACCTTGATGTTACCAAATCGGCCTTTCTTTTCGGTGGTCGTGTGTTGTTGGTGGAAGGCATTGCCGAAGCTCTACTATTCCCAGTTATCGCCAAGAAATTCGTGCTGAAGGACAATCCGGATAAATACCGCCTGTTTCGTTCCGCCGTCTTTGTTCCGATTGATGGCGTCGATTTTGAGCCCTATGTGCGGATGTTGCTCACCCCTTTTTCGGGAATACGCATTGCTGATCGAGTCGTTGTTGTGACCGACGGGGACGGTGGCGAGCTTCAAGCTGGGGAAGTAGCTCCAGGCCTGCGACGAAAAGAAGCACTGGACGGCATCGCCGTCGAACTGACCGCATCGACGATATTTGATGCCGTCATCAACACCTACTCGCTGGAAACCGAGCTTGTACGGGCGGGCAATGCGGATGTGATGAAGTCAGTCTATCTTGAACTTCATCCCAGATCAGAGGAAAAATGGAAAACTGCCGTTGGTAAAGCGGACGATGAGCAAGCAGTTGCCATTCAGTCGCTATTCGAGTCGACTCGCAAAGGAGACTTTGCACAAATCTTTGCAGAGAAAATCAACGGGGGGGCGGCATTTGTCGTTCCCACTTACATCAAGGATGCGATCGAGGCACTGGTGAAATGACGGGCGTCGCTTTTACCCCGACCGATGAGCAGCGGAAGGTGATCAGGTACGCGGGATCGGCGTTCGTTTCGGCGTGCCCTGGTGCAGGCAAGACCCGTGTATTGATTGAGAGAGCCCGAGCACTACTTCAGAGCGATCGCACAGGGCGCGGGGTAGCCTTCCTGTCGTTCACGAACGCTGCTGTATCTGAACTTGAGATGAGGTTGCGGCAAGGGGCGCTCTTACCTTCACCACCGTTTCCTCATTTTATCGGGACTTTCGATAGCTTTCTCTGGCAATTCATGATCGCGCCTTTGGGTGTTCCAGGATGCATGGTGCCACCGCATTTGATCCCAGATAAAGATGATCGAACTGTTCGACCGTTTGAGAAGGCGCGCGACTTACCATTGGGATGTTTTGATCGAGGATCTGGTGAGATAATTCCGGCAATCGCACAGAGACTTAATTTCGATCCGGCGGCAAAGCCTGCGGTGACGAAAGCTTATGTGACGGCAGCCCGAAATGCCCGTGAACGTTTTTTGGCCCGAGGTGAACTGGATTTTGCCGATGTCCGATCAATCGCGAAAACCCACCTCCAGAACCCAGATTTGTCATCACGACTTGGTGCTGCGCTGGCAGCGCGTTTCCGAGAAGTGATTGTCGATGAAGCTCAGGACTGCAATCCGGCTGACTTGGAGATCATCGAATGGTTGCGCACAGCCAGTATTATCATGAAGGTCATCTGTGATCCGCACCAATCGATTTACGCGTTTCGCGGCGGAGTGAGCGAGCAACTCATCGCTTTCGGCGAAACATTCCCCGCTAATGCCAGGCTGTCGATGAGCGGGAATTTCCGTTCCAGTGACCATATCTGTAAAGCCATTGTGACCTTGCGAGCCAAGGATGCGCGAACGGTCGTTGACCAAGCACTCGGCGATTATCGCACCGAGTCTACGCCTATTCATATCCTCGCCTATCCAGGAACCAGCGTACCAGCAACAATCGGTACCAAGTTCCATGAACTAATACTTGCGCTAAACGTTGACGTAGCCGACTGTCCAGTGCTCGCTGCAACCAAAGCCAGCGGCGCCAAGGCTATCGGCCAGCCGATAGATTCGGCTACGCAGGATTCGACACTTCGCCTCGCCATGGCCGTCACGGCGTTTCACTTTGCATCCGAGATGGGCAATCGTAAGGCGGCGCTTGAGGAAGTCCACAGGGTAATCCTGGAAATTGAAGGTCGGATCGGCGCCCAGACATATCATCAGTACCTCAAGGAGGAAGACATCGGGCCGGACGTATGGCGACCACGTATTCTTCATTTCGTCCGCCAGCTTCGGTATGACCCCACTTTGTATGCGAACGCAGAAGCTTGGCATGCACGAGCGAAGGAACTTATTGCACCTCAATTGCCCGCTGGTGGGGCGTCGATCAATCAACGACTGCCACGCAATGTGAAGCTTGCGACGGCGCTTGCGGTTCCGCGCTCTTCGATTCCCACAGCAAGGACAATCCATGCCGTGAAAGGAATGGAATTCCCCGCCGTCTGCGTCGTAATGACCGCGCGTTATGCCAAGGGTATTATCGATTATCTTGTGTCAGGTCAGCCGACGATACACGCTGAAGACTCACGAGAAATCTATGTTGCTGCATCCAGAGCCCAGCGCCTCTTGGTAATGGCGGTACCCAAAAGCCAAGCTAATCGGCTCGCTGCCCATCTCGGTAGCAGTGGCGCTCAAATTACCCTGATTGCGCTTTAATAGTCATGCCATGAGTGTCGAAAAGGCTGGCTATGACCGATGAGTGACGCTCGGTCTCGGGTGCATCATGTTATGCATCAATGAATTCCATTGCCGCTGTGCACTCAAGGAGCGGTATATCTCTACACATGGGACAGCCACGTTTCCCCCCGGCATCACTGCTCGACCGAATCCAAATGCGAATCAAAAAAATCGAAACCATTGCCCATCGCCTTCTTTGAATTGTTGGGCAAGTAGTCGAATTCGATTCTTTTAGGACGCATTTCGGCAGCCATGCATCTCGGGAACTGCGTAGCATCGCTGTCGTATTTTCCCTCGCCGACATTCCCCGACCGTTAAGGCCGGAATTTTTCAAGATGAGGCGAGGGATTCCCGCAAGACTTACATTGATATTCAATCCCGCCCCGTAAGGCGCAGAATGAAAGTGTGGTAGCTGGCCACGAGAAAATAAACAGCATCATGAATCCCGCCGGGAGAGAGTATCCCGGTAGGGGTAACTCCATGCCGCGCGGAAATTTCCAACCGGCCCAGCCGTGACCTTCCAAGGATCCCGGCAAGGGGTGTCTCGGATGGTTCCGTCAGGGGCTTTCCATGGAGGCACCTGTGATGAAGTACAAATACGATGCACAACGCGTCAAGCATGACGCACGAGGGCGCTGGGAACAGGTTTTGCCCGGCCTGGCGCCTGCTTTGAGTGATGCCGTGGATCGGCGGGGGAAACATGTCCCTTGCCCGGTTCATGGCGGACGAGATGGCTTTCGGGTTTTTCCCGATGTTGATGAAACTGGCGGTGGAGTCTGCAATACGTGCGGCAATTTTGCGGACGGCTTTTCTCTGCTTATGTGGATCAACAGTTGGGACTTCGCCCGCACTGTTCGCGAAGTGGCCGAGCATTTAGGCAGTGAGCCAGCCAGAAGCGTGCGGAAGGAGTTGTTGCGTGCAACAGCTTGCACGTCTGATGATGCCACACGCCGCGAACATCTCAATCGCACATGGCGTGAATCACTGCCGCTGACACGTCCGGAAGCAGAACCAGCTCGTCTGTATCTGGCGCGGCGCGGATTGTCTGTATGCGTGCCGGAATCCCTGCGTTTTCATCCTGCGCTGGGCTACTACGCGGACAATCATCTCGTGGCGCGCTATCCGGCCATTGTCGGACAGGTGACGGGGCAGGGGGGCGAAGCTGTCACCCTCCATCGCACTTATCTGACAGCCAGTGGTCACAAGGCCCCGGTCGATGCTCCGAAGAAGTTGATGCGTCATCCATCGGCGCGGCAACTGACCGGCGGCGCGATTCGTCTGGTGCAGCCAGGTAGTCGTCTGGCGGTGACGGAAGGAATCGAAACGGCGCTTGCCATTATCGAAGCCACCGGCTTGCCCACTTGGGCGACCGGGAATGCGCATCTACTGGAAACCTTCGTTCCTCCACTCGGAGTGAGTCAGGTTCTGGTCTTCGCTGACAAGGATCGGCCTTCCCGGCAGCATCCATCCGGACACGGACAGGAAGCGGCAAGGGGGCTGGTGACCCGGCTCTGGGCAATGGGAATTCGAGCGGGAGCCATTGCGCCCACGATTGATATTCCGGATGGAAGGAAGGGCGTTGATTGGCTTGACGTGCTCAACCTTGTAGGCAAGTCAGGGTTTCCTGCGCTTGGCAGTGTCGAGAAGGCGCTGGCCTGCGCAGCCTGATTGTAGTGATGCAGCATAAATAGCCCGGCCAAGGCCGGATTTCCTATCCCACGGGGAGTGTATCTACCCCCGCCGGGGATGGTGCCTTCCCGTTTTTCATTGGAGGCACCATGTATGACAAATTTGCACAGCTTCTCGCACAGGCTCTCACCGAGCCGGGCATCGTGAGCGAGGCTTACCGCAGGTTCCATCGCTTCAGCATTGGCAACCAGATTCTCGCGGCAGTCCAACTTCATCAGCGGCATTTACCGCTTTCACCGATTGCGAGCTTTTGCCGGTGGAAGGAGCTTGGTCGTTCGGTATGCAAAGGGCAGAAGGCCATTTCCCTGTGGATGCCTATCACGGTCAAACGCAAGGACAAGGATGAAGTCTCTGGCGAGTCCGACGATGCTGGTGGCGCGTTCACTGTCTTCAAGTTGGCGCCACGCTGGTTCAGCCTGGATCAGACCGAAGGCGAGGAATATACCGAGCCGGTCGAATCGCCACAGTGGGATGCCGAGGCTGCTTTGGCAGTATTGGGCATCACGTTGGAGCGCTTCGATCTCATGGACGGCAACGTGCAGGGCTATGCGGTAAAGAGAGGAATTGCAATCAGTCCTATCGCCGAGTACCCACACAAGACCCGGTTTCACGAGATTGCACACGTCGTTCTGGGGCATACGCAGGAAGCAGATTGCCATGACGCAGCCTTGACACCAAGAACTCTTTGGGAAGTCGAGGCCGAAGGCGTGGCATTTCTCCTGTGTTCGCTGCTCGATCTACCGGGGCGGGATGAGTCACGTGGCTACATTCAGTCGTGGCTCGATGATGCGCAGTTGCCGGAGAAGTCGGCTCAGCGGATTTTCAGCGCAAGCCAGAAGATTCTCGAAGCAGGCAGACCGGGCGACCGGACAGAAGTAACGCAGTAAGTTTCAATTTTCCAACCCTTGCGGGGCGTGCAATCGTCCCGCAAGGGGAGGGTGCCGCCCCGCTTTTTATTTGGAGGCACCCATGATGAAAAAATTATCCGACCGCGAACTACTCTCGATCCTGCTGGGTGAAGAGGGCGAATCGTATTCCATGCGTTCACTGGCAGAACTTTTCGGACTGCGCATGATGCGGCATGAAAAGCCCATCGGTGTGGCAGAAGAAGTTTTACCCTATGCCATGCCCGCCAGGTTGATGGCCGCACGGGAGCTTTTGCGACGTGCGCTGGAAGAAGACTTTGAAGAGTCGTCCGACAGCTTGTCCTCACCGGCCTCTGTGCGCGATTACCTGCGGCTGTTTCTGGGCGGGCAGGAGTTCGAGAGTTTCGTCGCGCTCTGGCTCGACGCACAGCATCGGCTGATTGCAGGGATGGAGCTGTTTCGCGGCACGCTGACCCAAACGTCGGTGTACCCACGGGAAGTGGTGAAGAGAGGGCTGGCGCTCAATGCGGCGGCTGTGATCTTCGCGCACAACCATCCATCCGGCGTGGCCGAACCAAGCCAGTCCGACAGGATGCTGACCGATGCGCTGAAGCAAGCGTTGTCACTCGTTGATATAAGGGTGCTCGACCACTTTATCGTGGCGGACACCACGGTCATGTCCTTCGCAGAAAGAGGGCTGATCTGATCCAATAAAAAATACCCGCCAAAACATCGGCGGGTATTTTTTTTGCATGAAGCCAGTCAAATTTGTGTTGTCAAAGGTAATAATCTATTACATTGCAGATGCTATTTCCTACCATACGCCTGCATTACGCAAATTCCAGCCGATCATTCTGCGAGAACGGGTCAATATTGATTCGGAGAGAATGAACGGTAGCCGTCGGCACCTTGCGACGGTCAACATTCTTCAGTCGCACGAAACCAATCGCTTCAAGCTTGCCCAAGGTGCGAGTAAGGTTCGGTTGCGCGCGACCCGTCAGTACCGCGAGTTCGGCGATGGACTGCGGTTTCTTGTCGCGAATAACGGCCAGGAGTTGGCGGTTCTGTGGTGTCAGCAGACGCATCAGCGCCTCGACAGAGTCGAAAGTCGTGCCTCCCGCGTCTTTCGGTGCACTCCTTTCACCGCGCGCAACAGCCTTCATTTCTTCGCGCAAGGACGCATGGCTCTGAATTTTTAAATGCTTCATGGTTTATCTCCTTCCTCCACTTCGACAGTCTCGAACGGGATGTTGTGCTCCGCGAGCACACGTTCAACTTCGTCGAAAAAATCATCCATCAATGTTTCCGCGTCCTTGAACGTATAAGGGCGCCCCTCATCTGTTTCCGTTCTATGCCAATGATCCATCGCTTTCGGGCGCTTGTTGAAGCGTGATCCCTTGGCCGGCACACTGTGTGCGTTATCAAAACCGACCAGCCTCCGGTTGTCTGGCCCATGCAGGGTAAAAGAGTAGTCCAGCCCATGTGGCCTTCCTTCGCTCTCTTTTACTTTTGCGATCTCGAATTTCAGCCAGTATCCGCCACCATAACGGTGGATATGTCCATCGAATGCCAGCAGGAATTCGAGCGTATCTTCAGCGTCCTTTTTCGCCATCGCTTACCATATCCTCACAAGATAAGTATAAACAGGGTAAAACCCCAAGTCAAAGCAATTCTGGCGCGGCCCCAGCCCTGAAAGAAGGCTGGCTCGACGCGCAATAACTAGCGCACACAACCGGAAAACACTACCGTGCCGCAAATGATGGCATCGGCAGGCAGCGGCATGATAGGGCAGGGCCAGCCGGGATTCAGTGTCTTGAGAAAGCGCCCCTCCTGTGTGATTACCATCCTTCGGAAAAGAGCGGTTCCAGCCGTGACTAACACGACATCTTTTCCGTGAGTTGGGATAACACCAGGGTCGATGAAAATGATTTCCCCTTCACGGTATCCGTCGTTTCCAATCATGGCTTCGCCCTGAATGGTGAGAGCGAACGTCAAATCGCTGTGATCAACAGGGCAAGCCAGCCATACGCTGTGCTGGCCGGTAGCCCGATTCGTCAGGCTATCCCATCCCATTATCGGAACCGCACCATGGGCCATCATCCGGATGGAAATTGGTTCCTGTCCGGTCAGTTGCTCAGGGGTCACTCCAAGAACACCCGCGATTTTCTGAAGCGTTTCCTTGCGAGGGTTCTTCGCCTTGGAGCGTTCGTTGAGAATGCGGTTGATGGCCGGTTGCGAAACCCCAGAGCGGCTGGACAGCTCGGTTTGGTTCAACCGGTGCTTGTTCATCAGGGCTTCAAGGATTTCCGCAACAGGATTATTGCCGGAAGTCGATAAAGTGTCAGTGGTAGTCATAATTTATGCGTACTCTTGTTGTGTAGTGCGTATATTGTAATATAGAATGCGCATTCGTGAACACAATAATTATTATTTATTATGGAAAAGCGCGACCTACTCAAAATAAACAGGCAGTTCCTGTTGTTCACACGCCAACTGGCGCAGGATGGGACGGCGGCTGAACTTATGACCGGGCTACCACGCTCCGCGATCAACAGGATTGCCGCTCTCGATATGGATGAAATCGAAGAGCTGGCAGAGACGATAGGCATCTCGCTCTACACGCTCAGATTGACGGATCCGGCCTTGAATCGGCTAATCCAGATGCCACGGGATGCGAAAAGTACTTACGCCGAGGCAACGCTGGTAGGAAATAGCCGTGGCGGCGCTACTTTCCCCTGAGGAGCTGGAAAATAGCCGGGTTGCGCATGAGCTGATCGGATTGAGGCTCCGCGTGCCGATTGTTCATTACCTGACGAATATCCACTCCAAGCCACTTCGACTACGTTGGCGGCAACTCCATAACGAAAGCCCGCCCAACGGCAAGCTTCCGGATTCCGTTCGGCCATTTATTACCGATGCAATGGCGTTGGCCGACCTTTCAAGTTTTGTTGCTATCTATTACCGCGTGGACGATGGTGATGGAAGGTCAATCACAGCGGCAATGTTGCTGCGAGTCTGGAAGATGCACTGCCGCGTCGGGAATAGCAATCTGGACATCAACGCCGCCTGGTACGCCATCAGGGATGTGCGGTCAAAGATCGTTGGGTGGCAGCGTTGCACGAGGTGTCAGACCATGTTCATCTACGAACCCAACGTATCGCATGCAAGGTCGTGCCCATTTTGTGCCTTGGCAAAAATTCACGCTTGATTCATTTAGTTACCAAGCCAGATGTGAATTGGTGTTCATTAAAATGATTGGGCTGGCGTTGCATTTCTGATAGAGTCCCCCATCGAAAATGAAGTTGCTATTTGCTTGGATTAAGGGGAGGCAGGATAGCACTGGGAAAGCTCGCGGCGCCGTTGCAGGCGCAGTCTCGCTTGGCTTTCCGTGTGACCGGAATATGGAAATAATCGACAATATAAACCACCTGCTCGGAGACAATCTGAAGCAGACCATCGCGCCCGGCGCGAAGCTGAAAATTGCAGCATCATGCTTTTCGATTTATGCCTTCGAGGCGTTGAAGCAAGAACTCGAACGCATTGAGTCGCTGGAGTTCATTTTTACCTCTCCGACCTTTGTGCCCAACGAGGTCACAGACAAGCTCAATAAGGAACACCGCCAGTACCATATTCCCAAGACTGAACGCGAACGCAGTTTTTACGGCAGTGAGTTTGAAATACAGCTCAAAAACAAACTCACCCAGCGCGCAATCGCTAAAGAATGCGCTGACTGGGTACGTCGCAAGGCAACCTTTCGCTCCAATCGTGGCACAGCCCCCATGCAGCAATTTGCTAGTGTCCAAACCCAGGAGACGGCAGCGATCTATATGCCGTTGCACGGATTCACTGCTGTCGATCTCGGCTATCAGCGTGGCGATGCGGTGTCAAATATTGTCAACAAATTCGACGAGCCAGCCCACACCGGGGTTTTTCTGAACCTATTCGATCAAATATGGAACGATCAGGAAAAGCTGGAGGATGTCACTTCGCGCATCTGCGACCACATCGCCTCGGTGTATCAGGAAAACTCCCCCGAGCGCATTTACTTCTTGATGCTCTACAACATTTTCAACGAGTTCCTGGAAGACCTGAATGAAGACGACTTGCCCAATGACCGCACCGGCTATCAGGACAGCTTGATCTGGCAGAAACTGTTCAACTTCCAGAAAGATGCAGCCACCGGCATCATCAACAAACTGGAAACATTCAACGGCTGTATTCTGGCTGACAGCGTGGGACTCGGAAAAACTTTCTCAGCGCTGGCAGTGATTAAATATTACGAACTGCGCAACCGTTCAGTTCTGGTTCTCTGCCCAAAGAAGCTGGCAGACAATTGGTTGAACTACAACCGCAATCTCACCACCAACATTTTTGCCAAAGACCGTTTTAATTACGACGTGCTTTGTCATACCGACTTGCAACGCACCAGTGGCGAGTCATTCGGCACACCGCTGAATCGGATCAACTGGGGGAACTACGACCTAGTCGTCATCGACGAATCGCACAACTTCCGCAACAACGATGCCTTCAAAGACCGCGAGACCCGTTATCAAAAGCTGATGAACGCCGTCATCAAGCAGGGTGTAAAAACCAAAGTCCTGATGCTTTCGGCCACCCCGGTCAACAACCGCTTCAATGACCTGCGCAACCAGCTTGCACTCGCCTATGAGGGCGACTCGGACAACCTCAACAAGAAACTGCGAACACAGAAAGACATAGACGAGATTTTCCGTCGGGCGCAACGAGCCTTCAATAACTGGTCAACGTTGCCACCGGAAGAGCGAACCGCCAATGCCATATTGAGCGCACTGGACTTCGATTTCTTCGAGTTGCTCGATAGCGTCACCATTGCCCGTTCCCGCAAGCACATCGAAACTTTTTACGATAC
>JAUYJO010000068.1 GCA_030700315.1 Gallionella sp. | reverse complement strand
TTCAGCTTCGGAGCGGTTGTGTCAGACAAGAAAAAACCCCACCCCTTTTTGAGAGGTGGGGTTTTAGATTTGATGCACCCCCGGTGAGCTGGGGGATAAGGGACTTGCCCGGTTAATTGGGGTCTGTCCCCTATTGTCCCCGGTTAATTGGGGTCTGTCCCCTATTGTCCCGTCCCCTATTGTCCCCTATTATCTACTCAATTTTGTTGCACCCCCGGTGTTCAGAGGGATAGAGGACTTGGCCGGTTAATCGGGGTCTGTCCCCTATGGGGTCTATGGGGTCTATCCCCTATTATTCCGCGTTCAGGAAATGGATCAGCAGGTTGCGGTTTTCCTCGTTACCCAGCAACGCCTTGAACACGCAGTCTATCTTCGGGTCGATGGCATGGAGCATGGGGGTGGGGGCGATGGACGAGGGAGTGCTGATTGTAGGGGGATTTGTGGGGCGGGGCAATGCCGTTGTGAGGAAGAATGGAAGAAATGGAGGCAATTTTAACAATTTAATTGAGCCTGGCCCCTTTAATTCCCGTTGCGGTATGGGGCGCTATTTCAGCAGACGTAAAAAACCCCGCCTCCTTTGTGGGAAGACGGGGTTTTGACTTGTTGCACCCTCGGTGGTCTGAGGGATAGGGGACTTGGCCGGTTAATTGGGGTCTGTCCCCTATTATTTCGTATTATTTCGTAGTGTCAGCTGCGAGTTATGCCTTCACTGCGCTTCGATTTTGATGCGATTGCCCTGCCTTTGACCCTGATCAGGTAATCCAAATTAAGCCATGGCGGGTATAATTCAGGCTCCCATTCCGTAATCCGCCCCATGTACATCGGCCGCGAAGCATTCACCCCGGCAACAAACCGCGAATCCGCCAGGGCTTTATTTGCCCGGTCGGTCGAGCGCATCGAGGTCGAAACCCATTCCTACTGCAACCGGCGCTGCGACTATTGCCCCAACGCCGTCGGCGACCGGCTTGGCGCAAATCAGCGCATGGCGGACGACATCTGGCATTTGCTGCTCTCCAACCTGCGCGAGATCGACTACGCCGCCAACTTCATCTTCACCAGCTACAACGAACCGCTCGCCGACAAGATCATCCTGCAGCGGATACGCGAAGCGCGCGAGTACATCCCCCGGGCGCGAACCATGATCTACACCAACGGCGACTACCTGAAGCCGGACTACCTCGCCGAACTCGCGCAGGCCGGGCTCGATTACCTGCACATCTCCATCCACACCCGGCCGGGCGACAAATACAACGACATCCATGCGCTGAACCACATCGCCAAGCTGGTCAAGCGGATGGGAACATCGGTGCATTTCCAGAGTTTGAAACCGAACGAGTTTGTCATCGCCAAAATGCCACACCCCTCGATGGAAATAGAAATCAGGGCGATCAACTACTACCGGCACGGCACCGACCGCGGCGGCCTGCTCGACGGATTCAATAAAACGCCGGCACGCACCCTGCCCTGCCATTTCCCCTTCGCCCATTTCCATATGGGCTACGAAGGCACCGTCGTGCCCTGCTGCCACATCCGCAGCGACGCG
The DNA here is from genome assembly GCA_030700315.1 of Gallionella sp. Lineage (GTDB taxonomy): Bacteria > Pseudomonadota > Gammaproteobacteria > Burkholderiales > Gallionellaceae > Gallionella. The sequence goes on along the minus strand of JAUYJO010000068.1, from coordinate 5,576 downwards.
CAAGCGCACCAGCCCTACCGCTACGGCAACCTGCGCGACTTCGGATCGATTTTCGAGGCCTATGCCAGCCGGGTCGCCACGGAATGGCGCCGCCATCTCATCTCTTTCGAAGCCAAGCAGGTGCCCTGCGATACCTGCGCAGCACCTTTCATGAGCCAGGATCCCAAGGCGCTCCATCAGATTCAAGCTGCATGGGAACAAAACGTCCGCGATGAGACATAGCCCAGCCCCGGAGCAAGTCGCCGATACGCTTAAAGCAGCCGCCCGGCTTTATGCCGAAGGCAAATATGCTGAAGCATTGACGTTGAGCAAAAGTCTGCTTGATATTCAGTCGGCCACTGCTGACGCACTCAATATTGCCGCAGCCAGCTCGCGCCATTTGGGAGACCTGAAAGCTGCTGAGGACTACTGGAACAAGACAGTACGGGTAAAACCAGACCACGCAGACGCACATAACAATCTCGGTAATCTGCTGCTGGAATTACATCGTTTCACCGAAGCAGAAGCGGCCTACCGACAAGCGCTGTCTATCCAGCCCGATTACGCTGAAGCCCACTTCAATCTGGGCAACTTATGCAGAATACTCAAACGGGATACGGAAGCCGAAGCCGCCTATCTGCGGGCGATAGACACCTGCCCGGACTATGCGGATGCACATTGCAATCTTGGTGTCTTGTACCTCGATCTCAAGCGCTTCGCTGAAGCCGAGATCGCCTTTCGTGCGACTATCGAGTGCAAACCTGATCATGGCCATGCGCTGGGAAAATACGATTTTATTCGGCGCTACTTTTGCGCTTGGCGAGACTTGCCTGAACACGAGAGAACGATCGCCCACCTTATTGACACGGGTCAGATGACCGGCCTCGCCCCGTTCGACATCCTCGCCATTCCTCGATTGACAGCCCGGCAGCAGCGCCAAGCAAGCATGTCGTTTGCCGCCATGACCTATTGCGCCCTACCGCTGCAAAAGCAGATGCACAAAACCATGCCCGCGCCAAAGCGGTCGCTGCGCATTGGCTATCTTTCTGCGGACTTTTACGAGCACGCCACCGCCCGCCTATTGGCAGGCGTCATTGAGCACCATGACAAGGCAAAAATATCCGTGTTTGGTTATACCTACGGCACAGACAGATCGGACCCTGCACGGCGGCGCATCATCGCTGCCTGCGAAGTCTTTCGCAATCTGGAACCACTTTCCGATCTGGCCGCAGCCCAGCAAATCGCCGCCGATGAAGTCGATATATTGGTTGATCTTAAAGGTTACACAGCGGAAGCACGACCTGGCATCACTGCCCTACGCCCGGCACCGGTCATCGTCAACTGGCTTGGCTATCCCGGCACTTTGGGGCACCCGCGTCTGGCGGACTATATTATTGGCGATCCCATCGTAACCCCGTTGGAGCACGCAGCGCATTTCAGCGAGACTCTCGCACTGATGCCCCACTGTTACCAACCCAATGACAATAGCCGCCCCATTGGCAGAAAACCCACGCGCCTTGAGGCTGGGCTTCCGGAATCAGGATTTGTATTTGGCTGCTTTAATCAGAACTACAAATTCAACCCTGAAATATTTTCACTTTGGTGCCGACTGCTGGAAGCCGTACCAGATAGCGTCCTGTGGCTGCTGAAATCAAGGGAAGCGCAGGCAATCGAAAACCTGCTCAATGAAGCGGCTGCGCGCCAGGTCCCGCCAGAACGCATCATCTTCGCCCCCGCACTTCCCCCCACCGAACATCTTGGCCGCATCCAATTGATCGACCTGGCACTGGATACTTATCCGATCACATCGCATACAACAGCCAGCGATGCGCTCTGGGCCGGTGTGCCACTAGTAACGCGGCAGGGTGAAACCTTCGTCAGCAGGGTTGCCGCCAGCCTGCTCAATGCCGTTGGCTTGCCCGAACTTATAACAACCAGCAACGAAGACTACTTCAAGCTAGCTCTCTCTCTCGCACAGGACGCCGCGCGCCTGGCTGCCATACGCGAGCAACTGCGCACCAACCGGCTCGCCAGGCCGCTCTTCAACACAGAGCTTTTCACCCGCGACCTGGAACGTCTCCTTGCTGAAATCTGGGCGAAACACACACAAGGAAGCAAGACACCGTTCGCACTTAACCCAAGCCAATCGCCCAATAAAAATGACCCTGCCGCCATGACACCGGATACCTCATCGCAAAACCAACTACGCCTGCCTTTCGACGGCTGCCCCCTGTGCGGCTGCAAAGACGAAACAAGACACAAGACGACCGATGCACGCGCCTATCCCTATTTCAACAGCTTGTTGCCAACCGATTTTAATTGGGTGCGCTGCAAACGCTGCGGGCACATCCACACGGAATATTTTTGGACCGATGCGGGCTTGCAGGTATTGCTTAAAACCGCTCACCCCCACCAGGTGGCGGGCAATCTGGATGCGGAAGCGATGCGTAGCGTCTGGGCGCCAATCGTTCAAAGGGTTATCAGCCAGCTGAATCATGGGCTACCCGGCGTGCCTGAACAACTCACCTGGCTCGATGCGGGCTGCGGCAATGGCGCTCTGGTGATGACCGCAGCCGAGTATGGATTCAACGCCATCGGCCTCGACTTGAGGCCGGAGGCTGTCAACGCCCTCACTGAGCGCGGCTACCGGTGTTACAAAGGGAACTTGTCCACCATCAACGTCGATCAACCGGTGCATGTACTGTCGCTGATGGATCTGCTGGAGCATCTCCCCAACCCCATCCACATCTTGCAGCGGGCGCGCGAACTGTTGCGCCCCGATGGCTTGTTGCTCATCTCCTGCCCAAACATGAACTCACTTTCCTGGCGGGAAATGGACCGACACAAAGCCAACCCGTATTGGTTTGAACTGGAACACTGCCACAACTTCAGCCGCGAATCGCTGATTGCACTCCTGCGCCGCAGCGGCTTCGAAGCCATTCACTACGACATCAGTGCGCGCTACAAAGCAGGAATGGACATCATCTGTAAACATGCCTCATAACCCCGAACAACGGTCGCACGGCGACACGTCCATGCGGGAGACCGTATGTTCTCTCAGCTTGCGGTAATGGGGCGCATTGTAGATATCGAGCAAGTGGGATGAGGTGACATCGCCGACAGGATATTCACAGCGCCCATCCAGACAACAATGCGCCACGACACCTGTCGCCGTAATGGAAAGCTCAAACCACCGGGCGCAACCTACCACGGGCGGGCGCTCGGATGCCGTGGCATCCACCTGCCCCAGCCAATCCGCCCGCCCGATCAAGACAGGATTAAATCGCGGCCAGCGCATTGACACCCATGACGCAAAAGCTTTATCCGACGGCGAACCGTCGCAGACGCGTGAGATATTGATGGGCACTTGCACCTCACCGGCCATCACTCTGGCATGGATGTTGTCCAATCTGGCCAACGTACGCTCCCAGGGCATCTGCATGATGGCTTCGTAATCGCTCGCTTCATGCGCGTTCAGGGAAATCCACAAGTCGTCAAGCCCGCGAACACTGGCGAGGCGCTTGAGATGCTTGTCGGTAATTGCCGCGCCATTTGAAAAAAGGCGCACTTTGGCATTCGGTAATGTTGTGTTTATTTCTTCGAGAATGTCGAACAGCCTCACATCCATGAAAGGATCGCTCACCTTGAACGGAGAAATGTGAAATGGCATATCAGAAGGAATATCGCGCAAATCCGAGAGAATCTTGGTGATCACCGCATCGGCAAGCTTCGCCCCCTTTCTCTCCATATCGGAATATGGGCAAAAGTTGCAGGCCGCGCTACATCGCGCCAGCGTTTCAATATGAACTTCCCTTGGATAATCCATATACCGTGAGTTACGCAAGCGATCGACGCTGATCTGATAGGCCATATGCGTGGGCGAAGCATCAGCGAATCGATCAAGGAACGCCGCCTGGAAGCGGGCCTCGATCAACTCTGAATTGACCGCAATGGCCCGGCGAAAGGATTGTCTTGCTTTGACCGGATTGCCGCTATCACGGGAAGCGTGCCCATGTATTTCCCAGTAAAACCCCTCGTGGGGCCGGAGGAACGCGGCTGCCCGCGCCAATCGCTCCGCTTCCGCAGTATCACCCTTATTCAACGACATGACCGCCCGCACATACAAGGCATCCGGGTGGTCGGGGTTGATGCCGAGAATCCTGCGACAAATGGCCTGCGCCTCATCGTTCCTGCCCTCCCGATAACTGGACATGCCACTGGCGAAAGAAGGCTCGCTCACGAATGGCGCAATCTCGTTGTCGATATTCATTGTGCCGGACTTGTTATCGACCAATTCAGTGAGCGCGGCACTCCTTTGGCTTTCCGTCAGCGCCAATCGAAATGCCTTGGGATGCAGCGGCTTCAGCTTGCCCAACTCAAGCAACTGCTCGATCTGGTCGAGGGCAAGCATGGGCAATGCATAGGGCAACCGCATCCCTGCCGCAGCCAGATCGTAGCGCCACCAGCGCACTGCAAGCATGCGCCCGATCGTTGCCTCATCAAAACGCATGCGAATGACGCGGGCCGGCACGCCAGCGACCACGGCATAGGGCGGCACGTCCCTAGTCACGACCGCACCGGCGCCGATCACGGCCCCATCACCCACCGTGACATTCGGCATGATGGTCACCTGCCGTCCGATCCAGACATCGTTGCCGATGAACGTCCTACTCTCCTGGTTGGCATCGAAGCCATGATCCAGTTCAACAATATCGCGGTAAGCAGGAAACGGCGCAAATGGCCCCACCACCTGCCGCGCCATCGAATCCCAATTAAAGGCGAAAGGATGCGTGGTCAACCAGTCGGTCGGATGCGCTTGCGGGGCAATGAAGACATATTCCGAAACGGAACAATAGCGGCCCATGTTGACGTTGCGCAAGGTGCTGCCGGGCGACACATAGGTCAGCGCACCAATGGCATTACGGCCAAGCAGGGTAGTATTGCAAAGAAACACGGGGGATTCGAAGCGCAACTCCTCGCCGATGGCGATGCTCTCGTAGGAAGGCATCACCAAGCCCGCGCGTTGGAGAAAATGTTCAGCCATCGCCACACCCGAGATCGTGTACTGCATCCTGCAACTCCGCCAGCGTTGCAGGGTCGATGGGGCTGCACAGCAACGGCGCGATCCGCCTTACCACAGGTTGCGGCAGGTTCCACCAGGCGATCGCCCTGAGCGCCTCGACGATTGCCGGGGCAAAACGATAGCGCAATATTTTGGCGGGATTACCGGCGGCGATTGCGTAGGGAGGCACGTCGCGGGTCACGACCGCACCCATGCCGATCACGGCGCCATCGCCTACCGTCACGCCGCTACGAATCAGCGCCCCGTAGCCGATCCAGACATCATTGCCGACCACAATGTCGCCGCGTGTCATCGGATGCCCGCTGATGCTGCGCAATTCCATCCAATCCTTGGGAAAGACTGAAAAGGGATAAGTCGTGCCCCAATCGAGGTTGTGCTCCTCCCCAAGAAAAAACTGGACATCCGCAGCCAATGAGCAATAGTTGCCGATATACAGCTTCGTGCCGGGGGTATCGCAGTGGATATGGATAGACTCACCATAACTGTAGCAACCGATCTGCGCCCCCCCGGGGGG
>JAUYJO010000059.1 GCA_030700315.1 Gallionella sp. | reverse complement strand
GCTAAGTACAGCATTTCACAAATACGGTCACGTATTGTTTCCTCTTAGGCAGCCAGAGTCGACGACGCCCGGGGGAGATGGATCTTGTTGAGTAAGGCATGCAGATCGCGTCGGGTGAATCTCCACTCGAAGGGCTTGGCAATCTGCTCGTAGTAACGCTGAAAATTTAGGAGACGTTCTTCTAGTGCCTGGAGCGAACGGAAGTCATTGGGTGTGAGGGCCTTACGTTGGAGGATGGAGAAATAGATCTCGATTTGGTTCAACCAACTGGCGTGCACCGGCCCATGGACAAGAACCAGGTTGGGATAACGCTCCTGCAGGCGGGCAACGGAGCGTGGGCCGCGATGAGCAGAGCCGTTATCGACGATCCAAAAGACTCGCCTCGCCTTCGTATAGGGAGGCTGGGTCATCACCTGGGCTACGAGGCGGTCAAACGGAGCTATGCCACTTTTTCTCTCGCAGCGGCCAAAGAGCTTGGCACGATGGACATCCAAAGCCGCATGATAGGCCCAGGCCCCGCAGCGGGTGTATTCGTGTTCCACCTTTATGGCCATGTCGGGTTGAGCCGGACAGGTAGAATGTCGTCGCCGGCGGGCCTGGACGCTGGTTTTCTCATCGGCAGACAGCACGAACTCGTCGTCTTTGAGAGGCTGGCCGTCCCACACCCTTTCGTAAAGATCCAGGATGCGTCCCGCTTTCAGGGCAAAGTCGGGATCCCGAGGGAATATCCACGAGCGGTATCGCCACGGGCGGATGGCATCCTCGTGGAGCCATCGCCACACGGTGCTGTCGCTGATTGTGGCCACGAGGCCACTCTGACTAGCCTGTCGAGTCAGATCAGCGACGCTCCAGCGGGACAGGGGTACCTCACAGGCAGAAGGCATCTCGCATGCCAGGGCCTTGATCTGAACGACGATCTCTGGGGGGAAAACCCCGGGGGCGGCCCGGCCTTGGATGCTCTTCAAGCCCAGCGATACGTTGTTCAAAGAACCGCTTTCGCCACATGCTGACAACTTCACGACGAGTACTGAGTCGGGCTGCAATCTCGCTGTTTCGCAGTCCTTGGGCTGCCAGGAGGATGATCTTGGCACGTATGACCTCCAAATACGGTAACGTATACTTGGCAGCACGCCGAGCCAGTTCCCTGGCCTCTTCCGGTGACAGCACGATCTGGTATGGGCTCTTCCTTGGCATACGCAACCTCCTCGGTCGCAACTATGCCACAAAATGCCCGGTTAAGCAACTTCACTCTACGTTAGTGTATTTATGAAAAGCTGTACT
>JAUYJO010000034.1 GCA_030700315.1 Gallionella sp. | reverse complement strand
ACCATGCAATACATTAACCTCGGTAAAACTGGATTAAAAGTCTCACGCTTATGTTTGGGCATGATGACCTACGGCTCAAAGAAATGGCGCGAGTGGGTTTTAGATGAAGAGCAGGCAAAGCCCTTCGTCAAACGCGCATTGGAGGCGGGAATCAATTTCTTTGACACGGCAGATGTATATTCGCTTGGGGAAAGCGAAAAAGTCACAGGCAGCCTGCTCAGGCATTTTGGTGTAAAACGCGAGAATATTGTTGTTGCTACAAAGGTCTATCAACAAATGAGCGAGGACGTGAATGATCGCGGTCTCTCGCGCAAGCACATTATGGACTCGATTGACAACTCTCTCAAGCGCCTGCAAATGGATTATGTGGACTTGTATCAGATCCACCGTTGGGATTACAACACATCCATCGAAGAAACTATGGAAGCGCTAAACGATGTTGTCCGCGCGGGTAAGGCGCGATATATTGGCGCGTCTTCGATGTTTGCGTGGCAATTCATGAAAGCGTTGCATATCTCTGAAATGAACGGCTGGGCAAAGTTCGTGTCCATGCAAAATCACTATAACCTTGTCTATCGTGAAGAAGAACGCGAGATGATCCCGCTTTGCAAAGATCAGGGCATCGGATTAATTCCGTGGAGCCCGATGGCGCGCGGATTCTTCGCAGGCAACCGCAAACGCGGCGGAGGCGGTGAAACCACCCGCGCACAAAGCGACTCGTTCGCAGACCAGCTATATTTCCGCGAGCATGATTTTGTCATCGCCGAGCGCGCGGCAGATGTGGCAAAGAGTCACAATGCAACAGCTTCACAGATCGCACTGGCCTGGGTGTTGAGTAAACCTTATATCGCCGCACCCATTATCGGGTCCAGCAAGATCGCGCATTTAGATCAGTCTATTACCGCACTGGAGATCAAATTATCGGAGGAGGAGGTAAAACAACTCGAAGAGTCCTATCAACCGCATCCGATATTAGGGCATTCATGAAAATGCACTTTCGCCTGCTTTACGTCGGTTTTAAAATTTATTGCTTCATCTTCCGTCCTGTCCGCATGGGTGTGCGGGTTGTCATGATTCAGTATGATAAGGTATGGCTTGTGCGGCACACCTACCTGCC
>JAUYJO010000030.1 GCA_030700315.1 Gallionella sp. | reverse complement strand
CGGTGAGCAGTATTCGTTCGATGGCTTTGCCGAATGGCAGGGCATACAGCACAACGCCAAACAGGGCTGCGTTGTCCATGCCGAAGACTTCGACACCGCGATCTTCGGCGGCTTTATGGACGGTGCTGGAGGAGGTGCGCGGGGTGGCGGTGGCGAACAAGCGCTTTTTGCTGCGTATTTGCGCGTTGTCGAGGATGGCGGTGAAGTCGCTGCCGACCTTGCCCGCGCAACGGTGGGCTTCGTCCGCCACGGCCAGATCAAACGCGGGGATGGACGGGTCGGCTTGGGCGGCGGCGACCACCAGCGAAGATTGGTAGGTGGCGAACACCACGCGGTTGCCTGTGCCGCCGAGAAAACGCTTTACTTCGTCGGCATCCGAGGTGACGGGAAAGGCCAGGTCGGCCACGCTGTGGATGGCTTCGTCGTGCCCCTTGGCGCCGACGGTTTGATCCGAGCAGACGCACAGCACTTCAAACGGGGTGGCGGCGGCGAATGTCCATTCGCGCAGGGTTTGCGCCAGCAGACCGAGTGACGGTAGCAACACCAAAGTACGGGTTGCGCCGATGGATTCAGCCGTGTTTATCCCAGATTGTCCATTAGGCTCAAACCCCTCCCAACCTCCCCTTGTCAGGGGAGGAGCTGGCTCTGCTCTCCCCCTGACAAGGGGGAGCTGGAGGGGGTTAGGTTCTAATAATGGGTTATTTGAATTCAACGCTTGCTGGGTCACTAATCTTTCTTTGATCCACAGCGTGGTGTAGGTCTTGCCCGTGCCGCAAGCCATGATGAGTTGGCCTCGGTCGGCACTTTGCAAACCTTGCACAACCGCTTCAATGGCTTCGAGTTGGTGATCTTTTGGTGTGGGGCGAGGTTTGCGCTTGGCTTGCGGCAATTCGCCGAGGTTGGCGGGATATTCCAGCAAGGAGTTTTCAAAGTCGGACAGCAGAAAACGGACGACGGGTTTTTCCTGCGCATCGCAAACTTGCCTGGCATTGCCGCCGATGAAATCTGTCGTGGCGATCAGCAGGCGGCGCTGGATGAGCGGCCGGTTCGATTCGCTGAGGAATTTATCGACATCGTGCTTGGTGATGTTATGGTCGGGCGCATAGCTCTTGGCCTGCACCGCCCAGTTTCCGCCGTTCTTGTGCTGAACCACCAGATCACTGCCGCAGTCCGCACCCCAGCGCCCCGGCCATTCATCCCACAGCCACACCTGATCAACTTGCGTCGCCCATTCAGGGTCGGCCTTGAGGAACCATTTGACGAAGCGCTCGAACTGCTTGCCGCGCTTGAGCGGGTCAGGGTCGAGGCTGTTGTAGAAATCGGAGAATTGGGTTGGCATAACTGTTCAAGCAATGGATAACATAGCGCCGTATGCCATTTGCCTTTAACTACTACCTTTCGATAGTTGCTCCGGCCATCTGCGCGATGTGTGGACTACCGCAAGAATTTCTACTTCACCGCTCTGCTCCCGGTAAGCAACGATGTATGGGTATTGGCTGATGACCAGCTCTCTGGTATCGGTTATACGCCCGGCTCTGCCGATGTTGGGTTGGTTCAGGAGAGCGATGGTTTCTTTGTGTATGCTGGCAATAACCCGATCCGCTGCTTGTGGATTTTCTTCGGCAATGTAGGATTTGATGGCGCGTAAATCAGCAAGCGCGGCATTGAGCCAGCGCAGTGCCATTACGCATTCCGCTCAGCAAAGAACGCTTTAACATCTATATCACTGGCGAATTCTCCACGGTCTGCTGCCGCAATTCGTTGCTTTAGAACTTCGACGTAGTGCCGGTCTGACGCAAGGTATCCGGCAAGCGCTTCGTGGATTATTTCAGATTCTGTCCGTTTTGTTTCCTCGGCCAGCTGATGAAATTGCTGCTGCATTTCTTGTTCAATAACGAGTGATGTCATTATTTCATCTCCTAAAGAACGTACATAAACTCAATCTTGTAAGGCGGATTCTACCGCATCGCCTTGGCAATAAGCATACCTGTGCCTCGCTACCATTTTTACAGTACCACCTTGCCCGCCTCCAGCCGTAACTGCCTGCCGCAGCGCCTTGCCAGCGCCTCGTCGTGCGTGACGAGGATCAGGGTCGTGCCCTGCGCGCGGTTGAGTTCCAGCATCAGTGCTATGACCTGCGCGCCGGTGGCGGCATCGAGGTTGCCGGTGGGTTCGTCGGCGAACAGGATTTTCGGCCGGGTGACGAAGGCGCGCGCCAGTGCGACGCGCTGCTGTTCGCCGCCGGAGAGGTGTTTGGGGAGGTGGTGCGCGCGGGCGGAGAGCCCGACCTGCTGCAGCGATGCCTCGGCGCGTTCGCGCGCGTCGGCCGCGCCCTGCAGCTCCAGCGGCAGCATGACGTTTTCCAGCGCGTTGAGCGCGGGCAGCAACTGGAACGACTGGAACACAAAGCCCGCCATCGCGCCGCGCAGCCGCGCGCGCCCGTCCTCGTCCAGCGCGAACAGGTCGTTGCCGTCGAGCAGCACGCTGCCGCTGCTCGGCACGTCCAACCCGGCGAGCAGACCGAGCAGGGTGGATTTGCCGGAGCCGGACGCGCCCAGGATCGCGAGGCTCTCGCCCGCCTCGACCGCGAAGCTTGCCTGCTGCAAGATGGTCAGCGGCTGGCCTTTTCCATCTATTGATGGGCTTAACACTTGCTTGGTCAGTTCAACTGCCTGCACAATCGTCGCCATGAAGAATCCATTCCTGAAAATTATCCTGCTGGTTGCCGCGCTGTGGCTGCCGCTTTCCGTTCATGCCGCAAAAAACATATTGGTGTTCGGCGACAGTTTATCAGCCGGATACGGCATCGCAGTAGCGGAAAGTTGGCCTGCCCTGCTGCAACAGGAACTGGCGCGCAGCCATCCGGCGTATCGCGTGGTGAACGCCAGCATCAGCGGCGAGACTGCGCAGGGCGGACGGCAGCGCATTGCCGGGGCGTTGCGGGAGCACCGCCCGGCGGTGGTGATCGTGGAGCTCGGCGCGAATGACGGGTTGCGTGGCTACGGCGTCGCCGGCATTGAGGCCAACCTCGGCAGGATCATCGGGGAGGCCCGCGCTGCCCGCGCCGGGGTGCTGCTGGTCGGTATGAGGCTGCCGCCGAATTACGGCGAGTCTTACGTCACACAGTTCGGGCAGATGTACCCAAAGCTTGCGAAAAAATACCGCGTCAGGCTGCTGCCGTTTTTGTTTGAGGGCGTTGCGCCGCAGCAATTCCAGGCCGACAACCTGCACCCCACCAAAGAGGCGCAGCCGCTGCTGATGCGCAACGTGCTGAAGGAACTGGAGCCACTGCTGCGCTGACTGCACCACACTGAAAGGGGCAACCGATGACTAATGAGTTGGCACGGGAAACCAGCCCCTATTTGCAACAGCACGCCGACAATCCGGTGGACTGGCATGCCTGGAACCCGGAGACGCTGAGCCTTGCGCGCGAGCAGGACAAGCCGATCCTGCTGTCGATCGGCTACTCGGCCTGCCACTGGTGCCATGTCATGGCGCACGAATCGTTCGAGGACGCCGAAGTGGCTGCGGTGATGAACCGGCACTTCATCAACATCAAGGTGGACCGCGAAGAGCGCCCCGACCT
>JAUYJO010000027.1 GCA_030700315.1 Gallionella sp. | reverse complement strand
ATGCAGAAATTGTAAAAGTACCTTTTATGAATCTGGGGCGGGTTTCGTAGGTCGGGATTCATCCCGACAGAGCGCCGCATAACCCAAACCCGTCGGGATGAATCCCGACCTACATCATCGTGAGGTTCATGACCAAACGGTACGTTTGTAATTTCTGTATCCCTTAGTGTTGCACATTGTCTGTAATTTGATTCGGAGGAAGTAGGCAAACCTGCAGTAAAACGAACCGGAAAGGAAATGACATGAACGCGATTGCACAAGTAATGCAAACAAGCCAGGCGCGGCCTGCTGAGACAAATGCTGCCATGCAGGATGATCAGCAATGTGCCCTGCCCTTGGCTATCAAGGTACAAATTCGTGATGGTTCGGCGTGTATTGCCATGTCCGGTTGCTTTGATTATAAAACCTGGCGCATTTTCACCAATGCCTATTTGCCGCTCCTCGATAACGCCGCCCTATCCGAAATCTGTGTCGATATGGTCAACGTGGATTATCTGGATAGCTCGGCGATGGGCATGTTGCTGTTGTTGAATGAGCGTGCCCAGGCAAGCAATAAACGGGTCGCGTTGCATATCACTTCCAACTTTGTATTGCGGGCCTTCGAGTTTGCCAGGTTCAGCAAAGTTTTTAATGTCAAGTGCAGCGTATTGGCCTCTTGCCAGCCAGGTGACCTCAAAATGTAACTACTCCGGTCGAAGTCGTATGCTTGAAAATAGCTGGAATGCCATTTCCCTCCCCATGGAAGGAGAAAAGTTTACGTGAAACAACACAAAATGGAACCCCAAACCCCCTCCAGCTCCCCCTTATCAGGGGGAGAGCACAACTCCTCCCCTGGCAAGGGGATGTCGGGAGGGGTTCGGGGTAAAAGGTGGAGCAATCTTGCGAGACGTTTCATCATCAGGGGTGGCTACTGCCATGCCCGTTAGGATGGGGTGGAAGGGTAAAAGCGTTCGCGCCGCTTGTTGTAAACAACCGTATTGCCGCAGCTTGACGTTTGTTGATGTCGAACGCGATATTTATGTTTTTTAATTTAGGAGTCATGATGAAAACGAATGAAATGAGTTTGAAAATAGCCGAAAGCAAATTGTTGAAATCTCTGTTATTGGCCGTTTTGGTGGCTCCTGGCCTGGCGATGGCGGAAGAAACCTCGCCGTTCAGCGCGAATGTCGGCGTTACCACCGACTATGTTTTTCGCGGCATTTCGCAAACCTCCGCCAATCCGGCGCTGCAAGGCGGCATCGACTATGCCCATGCCAGCGGGCTGTATGCCGGGGTATGGGGTTCGAACGTGAGCTGGATCACCGATTTCGGCGCGACCGGCAGCGCCAGCCTGGAGCTGGACACTTATTTTGGTTTCCGCAATACGCTGGACAACGAGTTCAGCTATGACGTGGGTTTTATCCGCTACAACTATCCCGGTTCATACACACCGGTGGCCGGCACGGCGAAAGCCGATACCGACGAGGTTTACATGGCGGCTGGCTACAAGTGGATCAGCGCAAAATTTTCCTATGGCCTGGGCCAGTTCCTGACTGTACCCGGCGCATCGGGCACCCACTATCTCGAAGCCAACGCCAATGTGCCGCTGGGCGACAGCGGTTTCACCTTCGGCGCGCATATCGGCAAGCAGACCTATAAGGGTTCAGCCGCAGATGGGCTGGCGCTGGCGGGATTCGACCCGACCTACCGCGATTACAAGCTAAGCGTGTCCAAGGACTTCAGCGGTTTTGTGGTCACACTGGCCTATACCGATACCAATGCACGGGCGGGGGGGTTCTACACGACGTTGGCCGGCAAGGATCTGGCGCGCAGCACGGCGGTGCTGTCTGTGTCGCGGGCGTTTTGATTGATGTGAAGCAACACAAAATGGAACCCCAAACCCCTCCCGGCCTCTCCTTGTCAGGGGAGGAGGTGGGCTCTCCCCCTGACAAGGGGGAGCTGGAGGGGGTTTGGGGTAAAAGGTGGAGCAATCTTGCGAGACGTTTCATCGTCAGGTGGCTGATTCCTAGCAGCCGTTGTAGGTCGGATGAGCGTAGTTACCAATGACCCTTCGGCAGGCTCAGGACAGGCTTGGTCGTCGTTTTTGGACGGCCTAGCCAGATGGCTAGGCAAAGCTATCCGACATGGAGGTGTCGGAAGGCGCTACGCCCTTCGACAGGCTCAGGACATGCTTTTTCGACCTACAAAAGCTACGAAAGCCGCAATATTTTAGGTTCTGGCTTGTCCTGCTCGGGGTTTTCTATAAATGCGTTATTGGCGGGTTTTGGTCAAGCCGGGTGACGGCACACAGTTTTTTACCAGGGCGGTGGAGATTTCCGCGCATCGCGCGATAGTGCGCGGGGGGCAGGCCTTGCCCGCCGGAGTGGTGTGCGATTTGCATATATTCGTCCCACCACCGAACAGCCAGCAGCCTCCCGCCGTGGTCGGTCTGCGTGCCGAGGTGGGGGCGGTGGTGTTTGCTTCAGGCGACATACGCCTGGAGTTCAGGGTAAAGTCGCTCAGCGATGAAGCCCAGCAGTTGATCGATTCGCGCAGGTTGGGATAAAGAGTGAAGTACGGAATGAGCATGGGTATTGTTAAGTAGGGGGAAAAATGCACAACACGACAGGGCATCGGAGCCCGGCACACAGGCATAGCGGCAACCCGCCGGCTACACATGCCGTGCTGCACGAGCAGGAATTCGCGCAGTTCCGCGACATGATTTACCGCATCGCGGGCATCACCATGTCGCCGGCCAAGAAGCAACTGGTTTCCAGCCGCTTGGCCAAACGCTTGAAGCATCACAATCTCACCAGCTATGGCGACTATTTCCGTTTGATTTCTGCGCCGCATGGCAAGGCCGAGTTGCAGGTGGCGGTGGATTCTCTGACGACCAACGAGACGCATTTCTTTCGCGAGCCGAAACATTTTGATTTCCTGCGCAACCGCGTCATTCCCGCGCGCAAGGCGGGGCGCGGGTTGCGCATCTGGAGCGCGGCTTGTTCCAGCGGTGAAGAACCTTACAGCATCGCGATGCTGCTGGACGAGTTGCTGGGCAAGGAGCCGTGGGAGGTGGTGGCCTCCGATATCAGCACTCATGTTCTGGATAAAGCGCGCAGCGGGCTGTATCCCGCCGAGCGCATTCCGGAAATTCCCAAGCATTATTTGAACCGCTACTGCCTCAAGGGCGTCGGCGATCATCACGGCACGATGCTGATCGAACAGTTTTTGCGCGACCGGGTGCGCTTCATGCAGCACAACCTGACCGAAACGGCCAGCAAGTTGGGCGACTTCGATGTGATTTTTCTGCGCAACGTGATGATTTATTTCGACCAGGAAACCAAGCGCCAGGTGGTGTCGCGGCTGTTGCCGCTGCTGCGCCCAGGCGGATATTTTTTGGTCGGCCATTCCGAAAGCCTGAACGGCGTGAACGAGGAGGTGCGGCTGATCGTGCCGGCCGTCTACCAGAAGCCGGAGCGATAAAAAAATTCAATGCATAAACCCGTGCATGCCATCGAAATTTTCCTGCAACCGGGTGAGGTGTATTTTGGTGATCGCGACACGCGCATCCGCACGCTGCTGGGCTCGTGCGTGGCCATCACGATGTGGCATCCCACCCAGCTGGTGGGCGGCATGTGTCATTACATGCTGCCCAAGCATCCCGCCGGAAAACGCGGCACACCGGATGGGCGCTACGGGGATGAGGCGCTGGAATTGATGCTGCGCGAAATCCGCAAAACCGGCACTTGTCCCAGCGAATATCAGGTCAAGCTGTTTGGCGGCGGGCATATGTTTTCCGCGCGCCAGAAGGTTAGCGACGATCATGTGGGTGCGAAAAACGTCGAGATGGCGCGTATTTTAATGAAGCTGCACGGCTTTACTTCTTTTGCCGAACATCTGGGCGGCGTCGGGCACCGCAACATTTTTTTTAATATCTGGAACGGCCATGTCTGGGTGCGCCATCAGCCTCCCGTGCCGGAAGAAAACCTGCCCAGCGGCGGCGACAGCAAGAAAAGAAAGCTATGCAAATAATAAAAGTTTTGATCGTCGACGATTCTGCCGTGGTGCGCCAGGTGTTGTCTGCCGCGCTGGCGGACGACCCCGCCATCGAGGTGATCGGCGCGGCCTCCGACCCGGTGTTCGCCATGGAGCGGATGCGCGCGCAGTGGCCGGACGTGATTGTGCTGGATGTGGAAATGCCGCGCATGGACGGCATCACTTTCTTGAAAAAAATCATGGCCGAGCGCCCGACCCCGGTGGTGATTTGCTCCACGCTGACCGACAAGGGTGCTGCGACCACCATGCAGGCGCTGGAGGCGGGCGCGTTCAGCATCATCACCAAACCCAAGATGGGATTGAAACAGTTTCTGCAAGATTCATCGGACGATCTGGTCAGCACAGTCAAAGCTGCGGCGCAGGCCAACCCACGCAAGCTGGTACCGCGCGTGGCACCGGCGGAATCAGCGCCACTCGCCCCGCAGCCCAAGCTGTCTGCCGATGCGATTCTTTCCGCTGCCACGCACACCTCGCACGCCATGGCGGAAACCACGGATCGCGTGGTTGCCATCGGCACTTCCACGGGCGGCACGCAGGCCTTGGAGGTGGTGCTCACGGCTTTACCCAGAGTCTGCCCCGGCATCGTCATCGTGCAGCACATGCCGGAAAAATTTACCGGCGCATTCGCGGCGCGCCTCAACGATTTGTGCCAGATCGAGGTGCGCGAAGCCAGGAGCGGCGACCGCGTGCTGCCGGGGCGCGCGCTGATTGCACCGGGCGGCAGACACATGCTGCTGAAGCGCAACGGGGCGCAGTATCACGTCGACATCGTGGATGGCCCGCCGGTGAGCCGCCATCGCCCTTCGGTGGATGTGCTGTTTCGTTCTGTCTCAAAAACGGCCGGGAAAAACGCGCTGGGCATCATCATGACCGGCATGGGCGACGACGGTGCAGCAGGGTTGCTGGAAATGCGCAACGAGGGAGCGCTGACCATCGGTCAGGACGAGCAGACCTGCGTGGTGTACGGCATGCCCAAGGAGGCGGTCAAGCGCGGCGCTGTCATCAAGACTCTGCCGCTTGGTGGAATTGCCGGTGCGATTGCCGGATTGAACAGATAACGCCCAGGATTGAACCCAGATAGTTCATTAGCTCTTGAGGCATTGCAAAATCAACGGGTCGTAGGTCGGGCTTCAGCCCGACATGTCGGGCTGAAGCCCGACCTTGTATGATCGAATTTACTGAAATGCTGTATAGGAGGTTGAGTAAAGTTTTACGTTTCACCGGGAAGGCCGTCCCGACCTGAGGACTGGTTTTTAGCCAGAGCCTGATCGTAGA
>JAUYJO010000022.1 GCA_030700315.1 Gallionella sp. | reverse complement strand
ACGCTGGCTTCCCGGCGCGCTCATCAGCATTGCGCTGATCGCCGCCATTTTATATTTTGTGGACTTCGGCACCATGCTGGATTCGATCCGCGCGGCAGATTACCGCCTGCTCGCGATTGCGGTTGTTTTATCCTTTATTTGGTTGATCGTACGAGCAAAGGTTTGGCAAACCTTATTGCGGGATAAACCACCTTATAAGGATGTGCTGTTTGCGACGGGGGAGGGATATTTGCTCAATAATTTTTTGCCATTCCGTCTCGGCGAACTTGGACGCGCGTTCCTGCTCAGCCGAAAATCGGGTATGCCATTTGGCGAAATTTTGCCCACCATTTTTATCGAACGCACGGTTGATCTGGCTTTCTCAGCCGCGATCTTCCTTGCGGCTCTGCCCTTCGTGGTTGGCACCCAGAGCTCGGAGCGCATCGGTATTATTGTAGGTGTGATCGTGATTATTGGGCTGGTGATGATGTATATCCTTGCCCGCAACAATCAATGGGCCTTGGATCTATTTCACAAGCTCAGCGCGCGCTGGCCTGCTTTGCAAAAAACCGGTGGCAGTTTCCTCGAGTCATTTTTTACTGGACTCGGCGTGCTGACCGATGGCTGGTTGTTTGTGCGTTTCCTGTTTTGGATGACCCTCGATTGGGCGATTGCCCTGCTTGCTTATTATTTGATGATACTGGCCTACTTCCCACAGGCACAATGGACTTGGGGACTTTTCATCCTCGGCGCGGCGGCCTTTGGCGGTGCGGTTCCATCCCTGCCCGGGGCTGTTGGCACCTTCGAGGGGGCGGTTGCCGGCGCCTTGACATTGTTGACGAACGACCAATCCACGGCGCTGGCGGTGGCGTTGACCGCGCGTTTTTATAATTACCTGAACAGCGGCGTGATCGGCGGCATTGGTCTATTGCGCGAAGGCCAAACGCTTTCCGGGATTTATCAGGAATTGATGGCATTTAGGAAAAATGAAGAATAATACAATAATATCATTGCGAGGGCGCACTTGCACTTTGCCCGAAG
>JAUYJO010000016.1 GCA_030700315.1 Gallionella sp. | reverse complement strand
ATCCGCCACCTATGTCTCAATCTGTTTCAGAAAGAGTCTTCCAAACTCAGCATTAAGAAAAAACGTTTGAAGGCTGCTTGGGATGACAGCTTCCGCTGCAACGTTTTGTTTGCCTGACAATTTTAATGCGTTTGCCCTGGTCCAGATCCTTCACGGTGCCGAAAACGCGATCAGGGTCGGTAGGGCTGGGAAACAAGCGAAACGACACCCCTTTTGCCGCCGCCTGAAACGATACGCCACCATCATCGCTGCGCCATACTGCGTGCTCGGCATTCACTTGGGAATTGCGCTGCCCGGCATAAACGACTCGCCGATCGAGCGGGCTTATTGCCACCGATTCGATCAAGTTAATCGGCAGATCGACTTTTCCCCAGGACGGTGAAACCGCTGCCGCGCTTCCTTCGCCGCTGCCATTACCGCCGCTACATGCGGACAGTAATGCGATACCAAGTATCAGCACTTTGAGTTGCCATTGCTTTGCAGTACTCATGACGCTCTCCTGATAATGCGTTTTAAGATGGCCGAGATTGATATCTAACAGGCACTTGGGAAAGTATAAGCAAAATATTCAGAGCGGGTTGTACGGTATCGCACATAGGTATTTTGGCGTTGCAACAAGGCAGGGTAAGGAGAAACCGGATGTGCTCACCGCGCAAGTGGCCAATCGATGTCAAGTGCCAGCGGACGAAACTAATTCGTGCCAGTTTTCGGAACTGAGCCAGACGAGGCTCTACGTTTTTCAGATGCAGGATGCAGGATGCAGGCCAGGACTTGAGTAGCCTCGTAGCCCGCATGTAGCGCAGCGCAATGCGGGAAATTCGATGTAAATAGCAACTTCCCGGATCACACTTTTTTCATCCGCACTACGTTGCTATCCCTTGGAAATAATGCCGCGCCGTGTCATTTCATCAATCACGCGCCGCACACAGGCATCAAGTTCATCTGTTCCGGTATTGACCGCGAGTTCAGGGTTTTCAGGTGTTTCGTAAGGCGACGAGATACCGGTGAATTCGGGGATTTGCCCGGCTCGGGCTTTTTCATAGAGGCCTTTGGTGTCGCGTGCCTCGCAGATTTCGAGAGGGGTGTCGCAATAAATTTCGATGAACTCGCCGTGTTCAACCATGTTGCGCACGCGCTCGCGGTCGGCGCGGAACGGCGAGATGAAGGCGGTCAACACGATGATGCCGGATTCCATGAAGAGTTTGGCGATCTCGCCGACCCGGCGGATGTTTTCGATGCGGTCTGCCGTGGAAAATCCCAGGTCTTTGCACAGGCCGTGGCGCACATTGTCGCCATCGAGCACGAAGGTGCGGCAACCGCGCTGGTGCAGCGCCTCTTCGACGGCATGAGCCAGCGTTGATTTGCCCGCGCCGGAGAGGCCGGTGAACCAGAGGATGGCGCTGCGGTGACCGTTTTGCTGCTCGCGGCGTTGGCGGGTGACGGTGGCGTGATGCCAGACGACGTTGTTATTGGTTGGAGGTTGTGCGGTCATCGTGTATATTTTTTGCGTGAAATAACATCAAATCCCCCTCCGCTTCGCTCCTCCCCCTTTTTCAAAGGGGGCGTATTCTCGATCTTGGGGGGATGTTTTCCACCTTGTGAGAATGTTTCCCCACTTTGAAAAATGGAGTAGGAGAATTTTTTGTTTCATCATTCAGGATGGCTACGTCCACCCCTGTTAGCCACGAACTTTGTGTGGCGGGATGATACCGGAATTACAATCGCCATAGCTTATATCCGGCCGCCTTGATCGAAACGGGATCATAGGCCGATTTGACATCCACGAACAAACCGCCCGGTTTCAGTTTTGCCAGCAGGCCGGCTTGCGCCATGGCCAGATATTCTTTGTGTGATACCGCCGCGACGATCGCATCGGCTTCGGGCAGGTCATCCCATGCAGCCAGTGGGATGCCGTATTCGTGCAGCGCCTCATCGGGAGCCGCCACGGGATCATGCACCGATACGGCGCAACCGAAATCCTGCAATTCGCGCACGACCTCCGCCACTTTGGAGTTGCGCAAATCGGAGCAATTCTCCTTGAACGTCAGTCCCAGCACGACAACTTTTGCGTTCCTGACCGTGCTCCCGGAGCGCAGCAACTGCTTGACGGTTTGCTGCGCGACGAAGGCGGCCATGCCGTCATTGATGCGCCGCCCCGCCAGGATGACATCCGGGTGGTAGCCGAGCATTTCCGCCTTGTGCGTGAGGTAATAGGGGTCGACGCCGATACAATGCCCGCCGACCAAGCCGGGGCGGAAAGGCAGGAAATTCCATTTTGTCCCTGCCGCCTCCAGCACTTCCAGAGTGTCGATGCCCAGGCGGTTGAAGATCAGCGCCAGCTCGTTCATCAGCGCAATGTTCAAATCGCGCTGGGTATTTTCGATCACCTTGGCGGCCTCGGCTACCTTGATGGAGCTCACTCTATGGACACCTGCGGCAATGATGCTCCCGTATAGCTCGGCGACTTTGTTCAGCGTTGCCGCATCGTCGCCAGCCACTACCTTGGTGACTTTCGTGATGGTTCTTTCCTTGTCGCCCGGATTGACGCGCTCCGGGGAATAGCCGACGTGAAAATCCACTTTCCATTTCAAGCCAGATTCGCGCTCCAGCACCGGAATGCAAATTTCTTCGGTTGCGCCCGGATACACCGTCGATTCATAAATCACCAGCGCGCCGCGTTTCAAATGCTTCCCTACGGTAGTGGAAGCGGATACCAGCGGGGAAAAATCGGGCTGATGCCCCGCGTCTACCGGGGTTGGGACGGCGATGATCAAATAGTCTGCGCCGGACAGGTGCGATGCGTCATTGGTAAAAGACAAGTGCGTTGCGGCGCGGAAATCTTCAGCGGAAATATCGCCTGCCGGGTCGCGGCATTCGCGATAACTGGCCACCTTGCGCTCGGATAAATCGTAGCCCAAAGTTTTAAATTTCTTACCGAATGCCACCGCCAGCGGCAACCCCACATAACCCAGCCCGACAACGGCGATCATTTCCCGATCCATCCTGTTTTCCCTTGCGGTTATTTTTTGTGGGCGCCGATCATTTCGCGCAATTCGCGCAAATCGCTTTCTATCGTAGACATCTGGTAGAAGCTGCCACCCCCCTGCTTCGCCAGCTCGAGCTGCTCGATTGCCGCATGCAAATTGCCTTGCCAGGCATAGCTGTAGGCCTGTGCCTGGTGTTGTTCGAAGCGCTTGCCGAGCAGGGCGTAACTGCGCGCCTGCAAATCATATAGCGTGGTGTCGCTGGGGTGGCGTACAAGTTGTTCGGTGAGCAGCTTGACGGCGGTTTCCGCCTGGTTGCTGTTCAGCAGCAAGTCGGCGTAATCGTAAATCAGCGCGCGATGCTGTGGGAATGTTTGCACGGCGGCGCGGTAGAACGCCAAAGCGGCGGCATCATCTTTGGCCGCGCGCTTAACTTGTCCGGCGAGTGTTTCCAGCATCGGATTGTGCTTGGCCGGCGAGTCATCCTGAATCTGTTTGCGCAATGTTGCCAGCTCTTCCGCGGCCCGTCCGGCCTCGTTGTTGCGCAGCAGCGCGCCCACCAGGCCGTAGCGTTGCACAATCGGGTTGCCGTGTTTTTGCGCACCCAGCGCATCGCTGAAATAGGCAACCGCGTCAGCGGCGGTTTTTTGCCTGCCGATCAGCTTGGCGCGCACCAGTTGAAAATCCAGGCTATCCGGAATCAGGCGGTAAGGATGTTTCTGCACGCGGTTGCCGATATCGGCGATGCGTTCGCTGTTGATCGGATGAGTGCGCAGGTAACCCGGCATATTCCCTTCCAGCAGCCGGGTGGCTTTTTGCAGCCGATCCAGGAATTCCGGCATAGCGTGGATGCTGAAATTTGATTTATGCAGAATTTCCAGGCCGATGCGGTCAGCTTCCTGTTCATGGGTGCGGGTGAAATCGATCTGTTTTTGTATGGCGCGGGCTTGCATGCTCACCAGCGCCGCCTGCGAAGCCTGCGAGTTGTTGCGCGCGGCGAGAATGGCGACCGCGATTGCGGCCATCGAGGCCAAGCTGTCGCTCTGTTGTCCTGCTACCATGCGCGCCAGGTGATGTTGCGTGACATGGGCAATTTCGTGGCTGATCACGGCGGCCAATTCCGATTCGCTTTGTGCGATCAGCAGCAACCCGCTGTTTACGCCGATGAAGCCGCCCGGCAGGGCAAAGGCGTTGACGTTGTAATCGTCGAGGGCAAAAAACTCGAAACCCAGGCTGGGCTCGGCACTATTTTCGACCAGCCGGTAGCCTAGCTGGTTGAGATAGTCATTGATTTCTGCATCGTCGAAGAATTGCTTGCTGGCGCGAATCTGCATGACGCTTTGCTGGCCGATCTGGCGTTCTTGCAGCGGGGTCAGTACAGTTTGCGAGACGTCGCCCAGGTCGGGCAGGTCTTCGCTCACGGCCCAGGATGGAAAGCACAGCAACAGCAGCAGCAGCGGGGTGAGTTTTTTCATGGTCGCTATGATAGTTGTTTTTGCTTCTGGTTCACACTTTTCAGGAGCTAGACTTTGTTGCAAAGTGTTTCAAATAAAATTTTGCACTGTAAAATGCGTAGAATTGCGCAGCCTTCAGCAAGACGACCCGAACAAATAGACAAATATTCAGATAGACAAAATCGGCAAAAGGATCAGGTAATGACAGGTTTCAAAAATATCACCGTCGCAGAACTGGAGGCGATGCTGCAACGGGACGACGTGCGCCTGGTGGACGTGCGCACCGATGCGGAAGTGGCGCGCGGCAAGATTCCGCAGGGCGAGTCCTTGCCGCTGCATCTTATGCCGTTGCGCCTCAATGAGCTGGAAAAAACCACGCCGACGGTGTTCTACTGCCAGATGGGCGGACGCTCGGCGCAGGCCGCCGCATTCGCCGTCGCCAACGGTTTTTCCAAGGTGTACAACCTGCAAAGCGGCATCGCCGCCTGGATGCAGGCAGGTTTGCCGGTGAGGGCATGATGGAATTTGATATTGAACTGGATGCGCGCAAACTGGCCTGCCCATTGCCCATTTTGCGCACCAAAAAATCCCTGTCGCAAATGGCCAGCGGGCAGGTGCTCAGGATTGTTGCGACCGATGCGGGAGCGGTCAATGACTTTGCGGAATTTTGCCGCCAGACAGGTAACGAATTGCTGTCCTCTGTTGTGCAGGGCGACGAATTTGTGTTTCTGATCCGCCGCCGCTGAGTCAATATCCTGCCTGCGGCGGCTCGTTTTTAAGTTTGGATAGGAATTCAATTGAACGAATTGACTCATTTTTCGGATGCGGGACGGGCTCGCATGGTGGATGTTTCGGCAAAATCGGACACCCGGCGCGTCGCGATTGCCAGCGGCATTCTGCGTATGCAACCCGCCACGCTGGAGCGCATCAGAGCCGGGCGCATCGCCAAGGGCGACGTGCTGACCGTGGCCGATGTCGGCGCAGTCATGGCGGCGAAGCGCGCCTCCGACATGATTCCGATGTGCCACCCCATCGCGCTGACCGGCGTGGACGTCGAGTTCAGCGAGATCGTCGAGCCGGACGCCAGCGGTTGCGTGGGCATCAGGGTCGTCACCACGGCAAGCTGTACCGGGCAGACCGGCGTCGAGATGGAGGCATTGTGCGCCGCCAATGTGGCGCTGCTAACCATATATGACATGTGCAAGGCGATTGACCGGGGCATGCGCATCGAGTGCGTGCAGCTGGAAGAGAAGCGCGGCGGCAAGAGCGGGGTTTGGCTTCGTGGAGAATCGAAATGATCAAGGTATTGTTCTTCGGGCCGGTCGCCGAACGCATCGGCAATAATGCGCTGCAAGTCGAGCACCGCCCCGGCATCCGTTTGCAGGACGTGCGCGACCAACTGGCGGCGCAATATCCGCAGGCATTCGAGATCGTCTGCTTTGCCGCTGCCAACGGCGAGCATGTGCGCGACCTGTCGCTGCCGCTCGCGGACAACAGCGAAGTCGCTTTCATGGCCAAGTTTTCGGGAGGGTAGGATGAAACCGGCAGTCAGGATCCAGCAGGAAGATTTTTCCCAGGACGAAGAGATCAGAGCCTTGCAGGCCAGCTCGAAACGCATGGGCGGCATCGCCACCTTTCTCGGTTGCGCGCGCGATTTCTCCGAAGGCCGCGAGGTTTCTGAAATCAGTTTCGATGCCTACGGCAGCATGGCGCTGTCGGAACTGGACAAATTGCGCAGCGAAGCGATCGAAAAATATGGGCTGCTGGATGCGCGCATCGTGCATCGCATCGGCACGGTCAAGGGCGGCGAAAACATCGTGTTCATCGCGGCGGGCGCGGAGCACCGCGTCGCCGCACTGGAAGCCTGCCACTGGATGATAGATGAGCTGAAGCAGCGCGTGCCAATCTGGAAAAAAGAAACCACCCCGCAGGGCGAGTCATGGGTGACGCCGCATCCATAGATACAAATATTCCATTAACACCGTCATTCCCGCCTGCGCGGGAATGACGCGCTTTAGAGCTAATTGATAATCCCGGATAAAAGGTTTTTTATAATGTCGAATGTATTTACCGTTGTCGGGCATTCCGGTTCCGGCAAAACCACGCTGGTTGAAAAATTGCTGCGCGAGCTCAGCGGCAGAGGGCTGCGCGTGGCGACCATCAAACATGCGCATCACAAGGTGGTGCTGGATACCCCCGGCAAGGACAGCTACCGCTACAAAGAGGCCGGCGCGGTGATGAGCATGCTGGTCACCTCCAACGAATTGCAACTGGTTGCCGACGCGCTTGACCGGCGCGAGCCGGAGCAACTGGCACAACGCTTTCTCGGCGAAGCCGACCTGGTGCTGGCGGAAGGTTTTTCCCACTGCGCCGGTGCGAAGATCGAAGTGCTGCGCCGCGAATGCGCCAAGCCGCCGCGCTGTACGATTGAAGACGGGCTGATCGCCATCGTCACCGACATGGATGAGATCTATCCGCAGTTGCCGCATTTCGGGCTAGAAGACATCACCGCGATTGTGCAGTTCATACTCGACCGCGCGCAAAAATGATTGAAGGTTGCACGGCGATTATCATGGCCGGTGGCGACTCGCGCCGTATGGGAACGGATAAAGCGAGCCTGCTGCTTGACGGGCAAACGCTGCTGCAAAGCGTGATCGCAACCATGCAACAGCTATTCCCGCAAGTGATCGTCAGCGTGCGCCAGCCGCGCCCCGAGATCGATTTGCCACAAGTCTGCGACGAACAAGAAAATGCCGGCCCGCTGGCAGGGCTGGCTGCCAGCCTCGGGCAAATCACCACGCCGTGGGCATTTGCAGTCGCTTGCGACATGCCGTTTGTCGTGCCGGAAGTGGTCGAGCTGCTTGCCGAATACCGTTTGCAGCATCAGGCAGTCGTCCCCGTCGTACATGGGCACCCGCAGCCGCTGGCGGCATTCTATGCGGCCAGTTGCCTTGCGCCGCTGCGCGCAAGTCTGGCGGCGCAGCGGAAAGGTTTGCGCGACGTAATAAAACAGCTGGATGTGCGCTATGTGGACGAAGCCGAGATGCTGGAGGCCGACCCGCACCTGCGCAGTTTTTTCGATCTGGATACGCCGCAGGATTTTGAAACGGCATTGAGTGGAATGAGGTGATGGAATATTTGTCAGTGGCAGCGGCGCAGCGCGTCGTCCTCGAATCGGTCGCGACTTTCGGCGCGGAACAAGTGAAACTCGAACAATCGCTGGGCCGTGTGCTGGCCGAGGAGGTGCGCGCCAACCGCGACCAGCCGCCCTATGACATCTCGGCGATGGATGGTTACGCGCTGCGCAGTACCGATCTTGCGAAGATTCCGGCCACGCTGGAGATTATTGAAGACATCAAGGCCGGCGACATGCCGACCAAGACGCTGACACCCGGCCAGTGCGCGCGCATCATGACCGGCGCGCCGATACCGCAGGGCGCCGATGCGGTGATCCGGGTCGAGGATACCGAGGCGGTGTCTGCGGAAGCCCTCTCTCCTAACTCTCTCCCGCAAGCGGGCGAGAGGGACTCGGCCTCGCTGCGCGAGAATTTGTTCGACCGCGTGCAGATCAACCAGGCGGTCAAACCGGGCAACGACATCCGCCGCCTCGGCGAAAACATGCGCAACGGCGAGGTGGTGTTGGCTCCCGGCACTGCAATCACGCCAGGCGTTATCGGCGTGCTGGCGACGGTGAAGCGCGCGCAGGTGCAGGTGTACAGGCGGCCGCGCGTGGCGATCCTGTCCACCGGCAACGAGCTGGAAGGCCTCGACGAACCCGTCGATCCGAACAAGATACCCAACTCCAACAGCTACGCGCTGATGGGGCAGGTGCAAGCGCTGGGCATCGAGCCGGTGCTGCTCGGCATCGCGCGCGACGACCCCGAAGAACTGGCGCGCTACCTGAAGCGCGGCTTGGAATACGACGTACTGCTGGTTTCCGGCGGCACTTCGGTCGGCGTGCACGATTACGTCCGCCCGACCATCGAGGCGTTGGGCGCGCAGATGCTTTTCTGGCGCGTGGCGATGAAGCCGGGCCATCCGGTCGCATTCGGCAAGGCCGACGAAAAAATCATTTTCGGATTGCCCGGTAATCCGGTCTCGAGCATGGTGTGTTTCGAAGAGTTCGTCGTGCCGGCGTTGCGCCGCATGATGGGACACGCGCGCACCCATCGCCGCACCATCCAAGCGCGGATGACGCATAACGTGAAGCATCAGCCGGGGCGCACCGAATTTATCCGCGTGCTGCTGGCGCAGGAACCGGGCGGCTATACGGCAACCTCCACCGGCGCACAGGGCAGCGGCATGTTGTTGTCCATGGCGCGCGCGGACGGCTTGGCGGTCGTACCAGGCGATAGCGCGGGATTGGCGGCGGGCAGCGCGGTGACGGTGCAATTGCTCGATGGCACGGTTTTTCAGGACGATGCGGGCTTCAGGGAATGATTGTGTAGGGCGGTGTAGGGGCGCGATTCATCGCGCCCGCCTTCCGAGATAATAAATCAGGGCGCTATGAATCGCGCCCCTACCAATAGAATGGAATCAAACAAGGAGCAAGCATGACAATCGCACGCATCGGCATATTGACCATCTCCGACCGCGCTAGCCGTGGCGAATACGAAGACAAGGGTGGCCCGGCTATTCACGCATGGTTCACGCGCGTGCTGGCCTCGCCGTGGGAAGCGGTGGCGAAAGTGATACCCGACGAACAGCCGGAAATCGAGGCCGCATTGCGCCAGTTGAGCGATGTGGAGAATTGCTGCCTGATCGTCACCACCGGCGGCACCGGCCCGGCGTTGCGCGACGTTACGCCGGAGGCGACCGAGGCGGTGTGCGAGAAGATGATGCCAGGTTTCGGCGAACTGATGCGCAGCGCGTCGCTGAAATTTGTGCCTACCGCGATCCTGTCGCGGCAAACCGCCGGGATACGCGGCAAGAGCCTGATCGTCAACTTGCCCGGCAAACCTTCCGCCATCGACGATTGCCTGAACGCCGTGTTCCCCGCCATCCCGTATTGCATCGACCTGATCGAAGGCGCGTACCTGGAATCCGATGCGGAACAATGCAAGGCGTTTCGCCCGGCGCACGCAAAATCAAAGTAGGTGCCTGTTCCTCATGGCATGCGGTTAAGCTATTGTTGATCGTAATTGGATCATGCAAGGGCGGATGCAAAAACCATTAACCGAGTTCCAAAAATGTCTGTTCCGAGTTTATTCCGGATTCTTTAGCAGGATGGCGATCCGGTTCCACGGCTCCTGGCGCTCGTAAGCCAACACATCTGCCATCTTGCGTATCAGCGGCAAGCCCATGCCGCCAACCCGCCCTTTGCTTACCGTTATTTCCGGGTCATCCGAGGCGGCGTTAAGAGGGTCAAACGGAGGGGCTGCATCCTCATAAACGATGCTTATATAGCCAGGGACCTGCTTGATCTCGATCCGTACCATGCCGTCCGCACCACGGTAGCCATGCTTGACGGTGTTGGTGAACAATTCTTCCAGCACTACCAGAAGCCGGCAGGTCAGATCGCTATCCACGTTCGCCTGGCTGCAGAAATTCTTGGTAAGTGTTCTCAGCTGGGTAAAATTCTCCGCATTGGCGGGTAGCTGAAAAGAGTGCGCGGTCATAGAAGTAATGTCGCCCCTGAGTGCAGAGAGTGTATTGCAATTTGTCGGAGTGCTATTATAGCCACCCGATTCCTAAAAAGAGGAGCAGCGATAATGGATAAGATTATTTTGTCTTCAATTCTGGCAGCCAGCTTTTTTGTTTATGCTCCGCTTGCAACGGCTGAAAATATTGCGCAGATCAAAAAAGTGGATGGCGCTGTTTTTATCGAGCGCGCAGGTCAGCGCTCTCCTGCCCAGGCCGGCAGCCATGTGCAACAGCACGACACCATCGTGACCGGCGCCGACGGATCTGCCGGCCTCACGTTTGCCGATAACAGTTTGCTCTCGGTCGGCAATAACAGCACCTTGGCCATTGACCGCTTTGTATTCAACAGCACCACGCACGAAGGAAAATTTGATTCCTCCTTGAAGAAGGGCACCCTTGCGGTCGTTTCCGGAAAAATTGTCAAACAGACACCGGGAGCGATGACTGTCCGCACCCCTTCCGCCATTCTGGGCGCGCGTGGAACAGAATTTGTCGTGCGGGCGGATTGATGCGGGCGAACGGCATGAATTACCCATTACTGCTCGTGGCTTTGGTTGTCAGTATTGTCAGCTCGGGCTGCGGCAGCATCAGGCACGACGAAGTGATCTTGCTGCCGGGCAAAGATGGAAAAGTCGGTAGCGTGGTGGTCAGCAACAGCAGCGGAGAGGTTGTGCTGGACAAGGCGTATGCCAGCGCAAAAACCGGCGACAAAACTATCGTCACCGCTGTTTCCAGCTCGGAAATTGTGGGCAAGGAGTATAGCGCTACCCTGGCGGCTCAACCTCCCAGGCCGGTTTCTTATCTGGTTTATTTCGAGACGGGCAGCGACCGCCTGACCGACGAATCCAGGTACGCGATAGAAGGGATACTGGCAGATATAACCAAGCGCCCCGAACCGGAAGTCGTCGTCATCGGCCATACGGATACCGTGGGACGGGTGGACATCCGCAATGACGAGCTTTCCAAACAGCGTGCCGAGTTGGTGCGCACCCTGCTTATCAAGCAGGGGATTCCGGCTGCCAATGTTTCAGTCGAGGGGAGAGGGAGCCGTGAGCTGCTTGTTCCGACTGCGGGCAATGTCGATGAACCACGCAACCGGCGGGTGGAGATCACGGTAAGGTAACCGGGGTTTGTAAACAGCTTCGCAGATTGCCTGCCCGGGTGCGCATTTGAGAGTGCGGTGTGCATATCAACAACACAGCCAAAACAGATCACGGCATTCAGCCAACCTCACCAGTTGATTCCGCGAAATATCAATGACCCTTTCGATGGCAGACCTATGGCCATCATGTGCAAACCTATCACCACCTCATCAGGCCGCTGTACGGAAGTGTCTTGAAATCTCCCTTCATGCTCGGCATCCGATATGCGCGTGCAATGATCATGCTTTTTGCAATCTTTCGCGCAATCCATCCCCCGAAAAATATCGGGGCAGAGTTTATTTAGAACAGCGTCGCCATCCCGTCCCAGCAAGTGGCAAGCCGCTTTATTAATTGCTATGACGCGCCGCAACGGATCAATAAATACCATCCCCTCATCGAGATTATCGAAAACTCTCTTCAATTCTGACAAATTGTTTATATTGTCGAGCAGCACGTTAAATTCACCCGTGACCAGACCTATTTCATCTTTACTGTAAACCTTGGCTCTCGCGCTTATATTGCCATCTGCGGTCATTTGCGCCATCACGTTATGCAACTCATTGACCGAGCGATTAACGCCACGTATGACCGAAAATCCCAAAGCACCTCCCAATGCCACGCTAAGTATAATTGTCGTAAAAGATATCAAGCGTATGTTGCGGAAAAGAGATTCACCGTCCTCGTGTGCTAAAACGGCTTCATGCGTTTCCATATTTATCAAGATGTTCAGCGATTCATGCAATGGAAAAGCCAAGGGGAATATATGCTCTTTCTGTATGCGCTGAACCTCGGGCAGGTTATTTGCGCGCATGGCGGCTACTGCCGGTTTAATGCCTTCTTCAAAATAACGTCTTCGCGCCTCGACAAATAATTCGATAAACATTTCATCTTCTTTTTTATCCTTGGCATCCCTTTCAAGAATCATCATGTATTTCTTCCATTCATTATCGATCAAAGACTTGTTGCTTTCGATTTCTTGAATGTATTGCGCAATATTTTCAGGCTCCACTAACGCTCTGGAGATTGCCAGCGAGTTGTTAAGGTTGGCTGTATGGATCGCATACAGGTGCAAGGTAGGGATCATTCGTTCATCGTATATCGAGCGCATTGATTTGTTCAGTTTCCCAGAGGAATACAAACCCATCACGCCGACAATCAAAAGCCCCAACAAGAAAAATGCCAACATAATCGTCAATCGGGTACTGATTTTCAGGTTCTTTAGCATAGTCAATTTCTCCTAACTCCTAAGCCTGACAAGCCGGAACCAAAGAAGGAGGCGGTTTTCGTAGGTCGGATGAGCGCAGCT
>JAUYJO010000004.1 GCA_030700315.1 Gallionella sp. | reverse complement strand
TCGCTCAAGTGATGGAGCATTTGCCACTGCACACGTTTCCCGGTGGTCGCGAGATACCCCGGAAACTATCCGGCGCTTTCCTTCTCGCATCTGGATCAATACCTGTGCATGGTCTTCGCGCAGTTGACCTATCGGGAGAGCCTGCGAGACATCGAGACCTGTCTGCGAGCGCACTCGGCCAAGCTCTACCACTTGGGCATCCGGGGTGGCATCGCCCGCAGCACTCTGGCCGACG
Source organism: Gallionella sp. (assembly GCA_030700315.1). GTDB lineage: Bacteria > Pseudomonadota > Gammaproteobacteria > Burkholderiales > Gallionellaceae > Gallionella. The sequence goes on along the minus strand of JAUYJO010000004.1, from coordinate 8,998 downwards.
CCAACGAAAAGCGCAACTGGCGCATTCACCAGGACTTTGCTCTCAGTCTCATCAGCATCGCCCGTCGGCTCTACGCACAGGACAGTTTCGGACTGGAGTTGAAGAACACGGTCTATGCGCTCGACTCGAGCACCATCGACCCGTGTCTGGCGCTCTTTCCGTGGGCGCGCTTCCGCAAAACGAAGGGGGCGGTGGATCTGCATACGTTGCTCGATCTGCGCGGATCGATTCCGACCTTCATTCACGTCTCGGACGGCAAGTTGGGGGATGTGAATATTCTCGATCAGTTGGCTTTCGAAGCCGGCAGTTTCTATGTCATGGATCGTGGTTATATCGATTTCGCTCGGCTCTACGTCCTGCATCAAGCCCAAGCTTTCTTCGTCACGCGTGCCAAATCCAATTTGCAATACCGACGCGTTTATTCGCACCCCATCGACAAGACAACCGGCTTGCGCTGCGATCAGACCATCCGGCTCACTGGCATCCATCCCAGCGAGGACTATCCGATCCACTTGCGGCGAGTGAAGTTCTACGACGTCAAACACGACAAGTTGCTCGTCTTTCTTACCAACAATTTCGATCTGCCGGCCCTCATGATCGCCGAACTGTATCGCTGCCGATGGCAGGTGGAATTGTTCTTCAAGTGGATCAAGCAGCATCTGCGGATCAAAGCGTTCTTCGGTACCTCGGAGAACGCGGTCAAGTCCCAAATCTGGATCGCCATATCGACCTACGTCCTCGTTGCCATCGTCAAGAAGCGCATCAAATCCGATGCCTCGCTCTACACAATCCTACAAATTCTGAGCTTGACCCTGTTCGAGAAAACACCGTTGATTCATCTGCTTGCAAACACAGAACCTATACCGGAGAAATCAGGAATGGCTAATCAATTGAATTTATTTACGGAAATCTCCGGACGGTAATGGTCCGATACACCAACGCCGGACAACTCGTGAACCTCGACGCGGCGAGCGATGGGCACGGCTTGTTCGTGCGCGACCCTGATTCGGGCGCATCACCCGACTGGGAGCAGCCCCAGATGTGGTGGGACCGGCTCTCCAACCGCCCGCTGCGCACGCATACCGAAGGCGCCGACCCGTATCTGCTCGGCGAATTCAGCCTGCCCGGCGGCACGCCGGTCAAGCCGGCTTTCCAGTTGCTGCAGGAACGGGTGAAGAGCTACACCGCCGAGTGGGCGGAGAAGATCACCGGCGTGCCGGCGGCAACCATCCGCCGCCTCGCGCAGGAAATGGGCATCACCGCGCGCGACCAGAAGATCGAATTGCCGATTCCGTGGACCGACTGCTGGGGCAAGGAGCACGAGTCGGTGACCGGCAATCCGGTCGCTTTTCACGCGATGCGCGGTCTCGCCGCGCATTCCAACGGCTTTCACACCATCCGCGCGCTCGCGATCCTGATGACGCTGCTCGGCACGATCGACCGTCCGGGCGGCTTCCGCCACAAGGCGCCGTTTCCGCGCGCAATTCCGCCCGCGGCAAAACGCCGAACGGCCCGCATGGCGTAAAGCCGAACACCCCGCTGGGCGGGCTCGCGCTGGGCTGGCCCGGTGCGCCCGAGGACTTGTTCGTGAACGACGACGGCTCCGCGGTGCGCATCGACAAGGCATTCTCGTGGGAATACCCGCTGGCGGTGCACGGGATGATGCACAACGTCATCACCAACGCCTGGCGCGGCGACCCGTACAAGATCGACACGCTGTTGCTGTTCATGGCCAACATGGCGTGGAACTCATCGATGAACACGACCGAGGTGCGCAAGATGCTCACCGATAAGGAAGAGAACGGCGAATACAAGATTCCGTTCATTGTGGTATGCGATGCCTTTCATTCCGAGACGACGGCCTTCGCCGATCTGGTCCTGCCGGATACCACCTATCTCGAACGCTACGATGTAATGTCCATGCTCGACCGCCCGATCTCGGAATTTGACGGCCCGGTGGATTCGGTGCGCATTCCGGTGATGCCGCCGACCGGCGAATGCAAACCGTTCCAGGAAGTGCTGATCGAACTCGGCACCCGCCTTAAACTGCCCGCGTTCGTCACCCAGGAGGGTAAGCGCAAATATCGCGACTATCCGGATTTCATTGTCAACTGGGAGACCGCGCCGGGCTCCGGCATCGGCTTCCTTTCAGGCTGGCGTGGCAAGGGCGGCGAGAAGTCGATGCGCGGCGAGCCGAATCCTAACCAGTGGGAAATGTACGCCAAGAACAACTGCGTCCATCACGAAGTATTGCCGCGTTCTTACCAATACATGCGCAACTGGAACAAGGGCTATCTCGAATGGTCGCAGCGCAACGGCATCACGCGCTATGCCGAGCCGATCCTGATCCACTTGTATTCCGAGGTGATGCAGAAGTTCCGCCTGGCGGCTCAGGGCAAGAGCATCACGCGCCAGCCGCCCAAGTATCTGGCCAAGCGCGTCGAGACCTATTTCGATCCGCTGCCGTTCTACTATGAGCCGCTGGAGACACAGGCCAGCGACAAGCGCAAGTATCCGTTGTCGGCACTGACCCAGCGACCGATGGCGATGTATCACTCCTGGGATTCTCAGAACGCCTGGTTGCGCCAGATCCACGCGCACAACTATCTGTATGTGAACGCGCAGACCGCAAAGAATGCGGGCATCGCCGACGGCGACTGGATCTGGTGCGAGTCGCAATGGGGCAAGGTGCGCTGCATGGCGCGCTACAGCGAGTCGGTCGAGCCGGGCACAGTATGGACCTGGAACGCCATCGGCAAAGCGGCCGGTGCGTGGAACCTGACCCCGCAGGCGAACGAATCACAACAGGGCTTCCTGTTGAATCACCTCATCTCGGAAGAGCTGCCGCCGCAGCCGAGTGGGGAGCGTTTTTCCAACTCCGATCCGGTTACCGGCCAGGCCGCGTGGTACGACGTGCGCGTGCGCATCTACAAGGCGGAAGCGGGCGAACCCGAACAGACCTCACCGCAATTTGCACCGATGAAGAAATATCCCGGCATGAAAGATGCGCCGAGCTGGCTCGCCTATTTTGGCGGCGGCAAGAAGAAAGGCGGTAAAACATAGTTCCCTCCCCCTGGCAGGGGGAGGGTTAGGGTGGGGGTTGAATCTGTGAGTGAAACGACGAGGCTCAGGTCGGCAACGAAACAAAATGCCCGCAACCTACGCCGGGAAATGACCGATGCCGAGAAGCTTCTCTGGCGAAACCTGCGGCTGAAACAGTTTGCGGGATATAAGTTTCGTCGGCAGCATCCCATCGGTAATTTCATCGTGGATTTTGTGTGTCTGGAAGCGAAGTTGATATTGGAAGCTGATGGCGGACAACACACAGATCATGCCAATAGTGACGCTATCAGGACATATTGGCTGGAAGCAAAAGGGTTTCGAGTAATGCGATTCTGGAACAACGAAGTGCTGAACAATATTGAAGGAGTCAAGCTTGCCATTTGGAATTGTCTATCGGGGATTCAACCCCCATCCCAGCCTTCCCCCTGCCAGGGGGAAGGAGCGGAACAGTGCTACGAGGATAAGTAAATGACCCAACTCGCGCTCGTGATTGACCTCAATGTCTGCGTCGGCTGTCATGCCTGCGTGACCAGTTGCAAGGAATGGAATACCTCCGGCTCGGCCGGGCCGTTGTGCGACGAGAATCCCTACGACCTGAACCCGACCGGCACCTTCTTCAATCGCGTGCAGACCTACGAGATCGGGACCTTCCCCAACAGCGAGACCTTGCACTTTCCGAAATCGTGCCTGCATTGTGAGGATCCACCCTGTGTGCCGGTGTGTCCGACTGGCGCATCGTACAAACGGAAAGAAGACGGCATCGTGCTGGTGGATTACGATAAATGCATCGGCTGCAAATACTGTTCCTGGGCGTGTCCTTACGGCGCGCGCGAGTTCGACGAAAAACAGAAGGTGATGAAGAAGTGCACCCTGTGCGTGGATCGCATCTACGACATGTCCATGCCCGAGGCGGATCGCAAACCGTCCTGCGTCAAGGCCTGTCCGACCAGCGCGCGCCTGTTCGGCGACATCCACGACCCGGAGTCAGCGGTATCGCAGGCAATCCGCGAGGATGGCGGTTATGCGCTGATGCCGGAGTGGGGGACGCATCCGTCCAACCATTATCTGCCACGGCGCAAGATCAAGGTCAGGATCCACGAGGATGAGCTGGAGCGCGCGGACAATCCGCTCAAACTGGATCAGCAACTGCCCAAACCGGACAAGGATCAATCGACAATGGACGATGTTTCGGCCTGGTAACTTGAACTAATCGCGAACGACTATGAAACCAGCTTTTTCTGTCATATTTCTGACCACCCTCATCGGTGCGGGGCAAGGGTTGTTCCTCGCCCTGTTCACCCATCAGTCCTATGCCTTGTTCGGCCTGTTGCCGATGCAGTCTGATGCCTTCTACGGTTACGGCAGTGTTATTGTTTTGCTGTTGTTGGCAGGCGGTCTGATTGCCTCATTCTTTCATCTCGGGCGACCCGAGCGTGCCTGGCGCTCGGCGACCCAGTGGCGCACATCCTGGCTGTCACGTGAAGTCATCGCCTTGCCTTTGTTCATGGGGATGGTTTTTCTGTATGGCGTATCGCACTTGTGCGGCGTGGATCCTGAAGTGGTTACCTTGCCCGGTGACTTGGTCGTTGACTTGTCGGCGCTGCTGGGTGTCGCCGGAACGTTGCTGGCCTTTGCCCTGTTTGTGTGTACGGCGATGATTTACGCCTGCCTGCGCTTTCTGCGCGAGTGGCATTCGCCGCTGACTGTCATTAACTACATCCTGATGGGGGGCGCTTCCGGTTTTGTGCTGGCCGCGTTTTACGCGACCTACGCCGCGCCAACAGCGGCTGGATTCTTCGCCGACTGGGCGATCATCCTCACTTTGCTGGCATTTATCGGGCGAGTGGCTTCACTCCTGCGCAATGCGCGGCTGAAACCGACCTCGACGCTGCAAACTGCCATCGGCGTCAAGCATCCGCAAATCACGCAGCGCTCCATGGGTGCAATGGGCGGATCGTTCAACACGCGCGATTTCTTTCACGGCAAAAGCGCGGCTTTTCTGCGCACAATCAAGCCGGCCTTCCTGCTTCTTGCCTTCGTGCTGCCCTTGCTGTTGCTGGCGTTCAGCCTTTCCACGCCCGCATTGCTCGGTCTAACCTTTATACTGCAATACATCGGGCTGTTGGCCGAGCGCTGGTTCTTCTTCGCGCAGGCCAACCATCCGCAAAACCTCTATTACCAGACGATAGGTTGATGAATCCCAGATGATCAAGCGTTCGAGCAAGTACTGGCTGTACCACCTGTTTCCGTTCATGCAGTGGAAGCACATGGTGGACAGGCAGTCCACCCGTGCCGACCTGGTCGCGGGTCTGACTGGTGCGCTGATCGTCTTGCCGCAGGGAGTGGCCTTCGCCACCATCGCCGGTATGCCGCCGGAATACGGTCTGTACGCGGCGATGGTGCCCGCCATCATCGCCGCGCTGTTCGGATCGAGTTGGCATCTGGTATCTGGGCCGACCACCGCCATCTCGATCGCGGTGTTCGCGGCCATTAGTCCGCTGGCCGAGCCGGGCTCGCCCGAGTTCATCAGCATGGTGCTGACGCTGACCTTCCTGGTTGGATTGTTCCAGTTGATCTTGGGCTTGGCACGCATGGGCGTGCTGGTCAACTTCATTTCGCATACCGTGGTGATCGGCTTCACGGCCGGCGCGGCGGTGCTGATCGCGGCCAGTCAGGTGAAGAACTTCTTCGGCATCGAGATCGCGCGCGGCGCGCATTTCCATGTGGTGATCGAGGAACTGTTCCTGCAGATAGGCGACATCAATCCTTATGTCACGTTCATCGGTGCCGTGACGCTGGCAGCCGGCATCCTGACCAGACGTTGGTGGCCGAAGATGCCCTACATGATCGTGGCCATGGTGGTGGGTAGCGTGGTGGCTTGGCTGGTCAATCTCGAAGTTGGCGTGGATAGTACGCAGATCAAGACGGTGGGTGCTCTGCCTTCGCATCTGCCGCCGCTCTCGTTCCCGGACTTTTCCTACGATACCATCCGGCAGGTGCTGTTCCCGGCGCTGGTGGTGACCATGCTGGCACTGACCGAGGCGGTCTCCATCGCGCGGGCGGTGGCGGTGAAGTCCGGGCAAGGTATCGATGGCAACCAGGAATTCATCGGGCAGGGCCTGTCCAACCTGGTCGGCAGCTTCTTCTCCAGCTACGCGTCCTGCGGCTCGTTCAACCGTAGTGGTGTGAACTATTCGGCGGGTGCGCAGACACCGTTGGCGACCGTCTATGCATCGGTGTTCCTGCTGCTTACCTTGTTGCTGGTCGCTCCGCTGGCTTCCTATCTGCCGACGGCGGCGATGGCCGGCATCCTGTTTCTGGTGGCCTGGGGGCTGATTGATTTTCACCATATCTTCTCCATCGTGCGCACCAGCCGCACCGAGACGGTCACGCTGTTCGTCACGCTGATCGGCACACTGATCGATCTTGAGAAGGGCATCTTCTTTGGCATCCTGCTGTCGCTGGCGCTGTACCTGTATCGGGTGTCGCGTCCGACGTTGGAGCCGTCTGTGCCTGCGCCGGAAAAAGGTGCCTATCACTTCGTCAATGCCAAGAGTCTTTCGGAGTGCCCGCAGTTTCGCATCGTGCGCGTGAACGGTTCGATTTTCTTCGGCGCGGTGGATTATGTACGCAGCGGCCTAATGCAGATCGACGAGAACAACCCGCGCCAGAAGACGGTGATGCTCCTTGCCAGCGGCATCAATTTCGTGGATGTGGCTGGCGCGGAAATGCTGGAGCAGGAGGCTCGCCGCCGCCGCAAGCTGGGCGGCGGGCTGTATTTCTACCGCTGCAACGAGAGCATTTATAAGTTCCTGCGCAAGGCGGACAAACTGGACGACATCGGTGCCGACGCGTTCTTCCCGGCGATGTCGAACTGGGTCAAACCCATCTATTCGACACTTGATCCGGAGGTGTGTCGTACCTGCAAAGCTCGCATCTTCTCGGAGTGCCACGACAGATTACCGGATGGGGAACTGCGGACGGATTAAGACTTCATTGATGAAGGAGTGCAGATGAACAGCAAAGCCAGTCATAGCAAAACCGTTGTTGCCGCTGTCCTCTTTCTTGCCGTCGGCGTGGCATCCTTCCTGTTCGCACCCAGTCGCGAGATCGCCGTCGTTCTCAACCTGCTGTTGCTGACGGTGTTCCTGTTCGCCTTCGAGGTGGTCGGCGTGGACGTGGCGGCGGTCACCATCATGGTGCTGCTGGGACTGGTCAGTCACTTCAGCGGTCTGATCGGCCTGCCGCAGCCGCTGGTCGAAGGACGGGAATTGTTCAGCGGATTCTCCGGCAATGCAGTGATTTCCATCATCGCCGTGATGATTGTCGGCGCGGGGCTGGACAAGACCGGGCTGATGAACAAGGTCGCCGGATTCATCCTGCGTGTGGCTGGCAAGACCGAGGGGCGCATCATCCCGGCGATCTCCAGCATGGTGGGTTTTATCTCCAGTTTCATGCAGAACGTCGGTGCGGCGGCCCTGTTCCTGCCGGTGGTCGGTCGCGTCTCGGCGCGCACCGGCCTGCCGATGTCTCGTCTGCTGATGCCCATGGGTTTTTGCGCCATCCTCGGCGGCACCATCACCCTGGTCGGCTCCAGCCCGCTGATCCTGCTCAACGACCTGATGCTCGCCTCCAACAAGGGCTTGGCGCCCGAGCAGCAGATGCAGACCTGGTCGTTGTTCTCGGTCACGCCGATCGGGCTGGCCTTGCTGGCAACGGGTATCGCCTATTTCGTGTTCGCCGGGCGATTCGTCTTGCCTGCTAGCGACGGTGAGAATGTGACCAGTGGCACCAATGCGATGGATTATTTCCGCCAGCTCTACGGCCTCGATTATGCGATGTACGAAGTTGCGGTGCCGATGGATAGTCGGTTGGTGGGCAAGGTGATCAATGACATTGAGCACCCCAACCATTTGCGCGTCATCGCCATCCTGCGCGGCAGCGATGACCTGCGCATCGGGCCGGCACGCGACATCGAAATCGTGTCCGGTAGCGTGCTGGGGATACTTGGCGCGCCGGAACGGTTGCGGGATTTCGCCACTGCCAATGGACTGCAGTTGCGTGAAGAACTGGAAACCTTTGTCGAGCAACTGTCATCCGTCAAGGCGGGCATCGCCGAGATCGTCATCCCGCCGCGTTCAACCCTCATCGGCAAGACTGCGCGCGATATCTGGATGCGGAAGAAATACGGACTGTCGTTGATGGCGCTGCATCGCGGCGGCAAGACCCTGCGCGAAGGGGACGGGGTGCGCGATATCCCGTTCCGTTCGGGCGATGCGCTGGTCGTGCATACCTCATGGGAGACACTGGCGCACCTGCAGCAGGACAAGAACTTCGTCATCATCACCACGGATTTTCCGCGCGAAGAGCTGTGCCCGCACAAGGTGAAGGCGGCGCTCGGCAGTTTCCTGCTGGCGCTGGCGTTGATCCTGTTCACCAATATCACGCTCTCCATCGCGCTGATGACGGGTGCCATCAGCATGGTCCTGTTGCGCGTGCTCAGTATTGATGAGGCGTATCGGGCGGTGAGTTGGAAGTCGGTGTTCCTGCTGGCCAGTCTGATCCCGCTCGGCCTTGCGGTGGAGACCAGCGGCACGGCAAGATGGATTGCCGAGCAGACGCTTTCCGTGCTGGGCGGCACACCGATCTGGGTGATTCAGTTGGCGATCGTCATCTTGGCTACCTTCTTCACGCTGGTGATGTCTAACGTGGGCGCGACCGTGCTGCTGGTGCCGCTGGCAGTGAACATCGCCATCGGCGCGGGCGCCGACCCAGCGGTGTTCGCGCTGACCGTGGCGCTGGCGACCTCGAACTCCTTCTTCCTGCCGACCCACCAGGTCAACGCGCTGCTGATGGGGCCGGGCGGTTACCGCGTGGCAGACTATATGCGCGCCGGCGGGGTCATGACCATCCTGTTCATCGCCGTGCTGATGAT
>JAUYJO010000229.1 GCA_030700315.1 Gallionella sp. | reverse complement strand
GTGCCTTTGACAGCATTACATCACTTGAAAAACATCTTGAACAGGCTCTCGCTGACTTTGAAAAGTCCCACAAGCGCACACAAGGGATTACAGGATGGCCTTGGATAATTAACGCACTATCTAACTAGAAATGGAATTACTCGGCCTTTCCGAATGCCGGTGGCAAATGCCAGTGACAAATGCAGGTGGCGCGCATTTTCCGTGTCGGTTCAATAATCCACACTGATAGAATGCCGCTTACGCAAAAATCTCTGCCGCCATGCACACCCCCCTCACCCCGCAACGAGAAAAATATCTGCTGCTCACCCTCGCGGGCATCCAATTCAGCCACGTGTTGGATTTCATGATCATGATGCCGCTCGGCCCGATTCTGATGGGCGCGTTCGGCATCAATACCCATGAATTTGGCCTGCTGGTCGCGTCTTACAGCTTCAGCGCCGCATTGTCCGGTCTGCTCGCCGCGACGTTCATTGACCGGTTCGAACGCAAACGCCTGTTGCTGGCCATGTTCGTGCTGTTCGGGCTGGCGACGCTGGCATGCGGGTTGGCTCCCGGCTATGTCACGCTGCTGGTCGCGCGTTGTTTGGCCGGGGCGTTTGGCGGCGTGCTGGGGGCGCTGGTGCAAACCACCGTCGCCGATGTTATTCCCTTTGCTCGACGCGCACGTGCCAGCGGCGTGGTGTCGGCGGCGTTTTCGCTATCCGGGGTAGCTGGCGTGCCGCTGTCGCTGTGGCTGGCCCATTATTTTCAGTGGCGTGCACCGTTCATCTTCATTGCCGTGCTGGTTGTGCTGTTTATTTTCATCGCCGTGCGCGCCTTGCCGGAACTGCGCCAACACATCAGCGCAGAAAAGCAGGGGCATCCATTTGTCGCGATGTTTGCCGTGCTGCGCGACCCCAACCATCTGCGTGCGCTGCTGTTCTCCGCCCTGCTTATTTTTTCCGGCTTTACCGTGATTCCCTATATCACCATTTATGCGGTAAGCAACGTCGGCATCGCACAGGGCGACATTCCGTACATCTATCTGTTCGGCGGTGCGGCAACGCTGATTAGTGCGCGGCGCATCGGCCGCTGGGCTGACCTGCGCGGCAAGGTCGAAATCTATCGCCGGGTCGCGACTGCCGCATTGTTGCCGTTGCTGGTGGTGACGCATATCGGCGCCGTGCCCCTGTGGCTGTGGTTGATTTGTACTACCGCATTCTTCGTGCTGGTGTCGGGGCGCATGGTTCCGGCGATGGCGGTCATCGCCTCGGCGGCACAACCCAAGCTGCGCGGCACCTTCATGTCGCTCAACGCCACCACGCAATCGCTCTCGATGGGGCTGGCGACCACGCTGGCCGGGTTCATCATCACCCAGGATGCCAGCGGCCAAATCATCGATTACGCGACGGTGGGTTATGTGGCGATGGCGGCCAATGTTCTGGCGATCTGGTTCGTCGCGCGCATCAAGATGCACGGCCAGGCCATTGTCGTGCCGGATGTTGCGCCAAAGTGAGCAATTTGCCGTCTTGTTCACCGATAAGCTTGTGCCGTCAGTGCTATCCAGATTTTCGGAGCAAGCCGATGCTCATGTTGCAGCGGCGAAAAATCGAGTCGTTTTGAATGTTGCCTGCGGCCTGTTACTTATGCGAATATCCAAAAATTGTCGCGCAAGTGTCTGGAATGAAACCTTACGCTGGCGCGAGTAAGCGAGACTGGACCCAAATTTGTGAACGCGACAATTTTTCATCCTCCACTTTGCACAATGCCGCTAATTTATGGATACGAAATCAGGCGACAAGCCCGTAGCATGCATTTACTGCACACACTATTACATTACCCACGATGCCAATTTCAGGTATGGTTGCCGCGCCCTCGACTTCAAAAGCCAGCGGCAGCCGAGCCTGGTTGTTACCGAGGCATCCGGTCAGCAGTGCCATTACTTCCAGGAAAAACAGCGGGGGCACAAGTAGAATGCAAACATCTTGAATCACGACCATAACAATTCTTCTGGACGTCGCCCCGGCATCGGCCTGGCGCTGGGCAGCGGTTCGGCGCGCGGCCTCGCGCATCTGGGTGTGATTCGTGCTATTGAAGATGCCGGCATCGAGGTGGGGTACATTGTGGGTACCAGCATGGGGGCGCTTATCGGGGCGATCCATGCCGCCGGCAAGCTGGATGAACTGGAAGCTTCTTTTCTCGCCTTCGACTGGAAAAAAACGGCTTCCTTCTTCGATGTCGTGCTGCCCAAGTCCGGCTTGCTCGACGGCGCTAGGGTCAGCGAGTTGGTGCGCGCGCATATCCGCGCCGACAGCATCGAAGCGCTGACCATACCCTTCGCCGCCGTGGCGACAGATATCGTCAGCGGCGAGGAGGTTGTCATTCGCAGTGGCGACGTGATCGAGGCGGTGCGCGCCAGCATTTCGGTGCCGGGCATTTTCACGCCGGTGCGCAGCAACGGGCGCATTCTGGTGGATGGCGGCCTCACCAATCCGGTGCCGGCGAGCGCGGCCCGCGCCATGGGTGCCGACATCGTGATCGCGGTTGATCTCAACCACGAGATCGTAGCCGGCAAGAACATGAAGCCGCTGCTGGCAGCAGAAAAACCCAGCATTGCGGAAAGCGGCGCATCTGGCATGTTCTCGCGCTGGGTGGGTGACTATCGCCTGTCGATGAAAGACATCAGGCAGAAACTGCTCTCCGGTGACAATCCCGCCTCGGCGCAATTCAGAAAATGGATATCAACCGAGCCGCTGCCGAGTATCTTCGAAGTGTTGCTGGCCTCGATCAACATCATGGAAACGCAAATCAGCCAAACCCGCCTGCGCTTGGATCGGCCGGATGTAATCATTCAGCCGCCGCTGGGGCATATCCGTTTTCTGGAATTTGACCGCGCCGAGGAAATCATCGCCATCGGCTACGAACACACGCGCCGGCAACTGGCCGCGTTGCCGCCCCGCCTGCGTCAAAAAATTAGTTGATTTTCAGCATGGTCGCGCTTCTGGTTCCGTCAGCCGCCAGCGGCAGCAACACTGTTTTCATTGTGCTATTCCATTGTGCTATTCTGGAACCGGACCAATTCAACGGGAGATGTGATGCCATCAAACGATAGCGGAATAATAGCCACCCAAATAATAGATGCCCAAATAACAGCCACCCAGACGCCCGCTTCTTCCAGAAAGATTTACGCCACATGGGAGCCTGGCTCTGAGGAGCGCAAACAGATGACCCGGGTGGCGGCTTATTTTATTGCCGAGCGCGATGGCTTCAAGGGGGATGGGGCGGAATACTGGGCCGCCGCAGAGTACCACGTCAACCTGATGCTGGCTTTGCGGGAGAGCCAGGAAAAGTTCCAGATCATTATTGATACCGCGCTGGATGCCATGGTGCTGATAAATGATCAGGGGATAATTGCCGGCTGGAATCACCACGCGGAAAACCTCTTTGGCTGGCCCCGCGAGGAGGCTATCGGTCGGGCACTGCATGAGACCATCATCCCACCCCGTTACCGCGAGGCGCATTTACATGGCCTGGAGCGGTTTCTTGCCACGGGTGAGGGTGAAATTTTGAATGCCAGAGTCGAAGTTTTCGCCCAGCATCGCGATGGCCGCGAGTTCCCTGTGGAGCTGTCCGTCGTGCCGATAAAGATTGCGGGCAAATACGAATTCAGCGCCTTTATCCGCGACATCTCCGCGCGCAAGCAGATGGAAGAGCAAGTCCGCCAACTGGCTTTTTATGACACGCTCACCGTGCTGCCCAACCGTCGCCTGCTTAACGACCGCATGGCGCAATCCATGGCCGCCAGCAAACGCAGCGGGTGCTATGGCGCAGTGTTGTTTATCGATATGGACAATTTCAAACCGCTCAATGACACGCACGGGCATGCCGCCGGCGATTTGCTGTTGATCGAAGTCGCGCATCGGCTCACCCGTTGCGTGCGTGAAGCCGATACTGTCGGGCGCTTTGGCGGCGATGAGTTCGTGGTCATGCTCGGCGAACTGGTCGAGGGCAAAGCACAATCGACCGAGCAGGCAGGAGTCATTGCAGAAAAAATCCGGGCCACTTTGGCCGAACCCTATTTGCTGCAATTCAAGCGCGAAGATGGCACCGAAACTATTATCGAACATCATTGCGCGGCGAGTATCGGCGTGGCGCTGTTTATCGAGCACCGGGCCAGCGTGGAAGATATTCTCAAGTACGCGGATATGGCGATGTATCAAGCCAAAGAGGAAGGGCGCAACACGATCCGGTTTTACGAGACAAAGGATTAAGCGTGGGTGACTACTTGGACTGTGTCAATAAATTCTTAATAAATTCTATTTTCTGCCGATAACCATACCACACGGACTTGTGTTGACTTGTGGAGGGAGAGGCGAAATGGAAGAACTGGCAGAATATGAGCGGTATCTCGATCATTTGTGCGGGG
>JAUYJO010000227.1 GCA_030700315.1 Gallionella sp. | reverse complement strand
ACTAGGCTCGGTTAAGGATTTACACCGCCATAAAACAGCATGTGTAGGTTGGGTTAGCGGCTTTATCGCGTAACCCAACGCTGATAAAACAAGGTGGATTGTTGGGTTACGCTACGCTAACCCAACCTACCAAACCGATTTTCTGACGGCATACTGTGCAGATTTGTTCTACAATCAATTTCACAGAGGAGACCAGCCCATGAAACCCAACCTGCTTGATCGCATCACCGTCGAACCCGGAAAATGTGGCGGGCGTCCCTGCATTCGCGGGATGCGTATCCGCGTTAACGACATTCTTGAAATGCTGGGTGACGGGGTTGAGATGGGTGAGCTACTCGCCGACTTTCCCGATCTGGAGCAAGACGACATTCTTGCTTGCCTGCAATTTGCGGCACGCAGATCGGATATCGCCCGGCTTGCCGCGTGAAATTCTGGGTTGACGCGCAACTCCCGCCGCTGCTTGCGGCATGGCTTTCCGCACAATTTAATGTCGAAGCGTTTTCGTTGCGGACATTGGGGCTGCGCGATGCCGCCGACGCGGTAATTTTTTAAGCTGCCGGACGGTTAGGGTAATCTCTCACGCGGAATGCAGCGGACATATACTGAGCCGCACCGGTGAATAGAGGTGGGAAAGCAAAATCACACAAAAGATTAGGGGGAACGAATGACTTCCATGGAATTGCGGGAGCGTCTGCTTGATGGAATTCAGCGCATCCCGGACACACGGATCGCCGAAATATTCGACCTGACCCACTTCTTTCGCATTGGGTTGGCGGCGGCTCCACCGGTGGCTGAGACCACGGACGCGATGATTGCCAAATTTGCCGGCTGTTGGTCGGATATGCCGGAACGGGATTTCACGGCATTTGAATCCGAATTGCAATCACGCCGCCATGCGGCATTCGGGCAGCGGAGATCAAATGAAACCAACGCTGATTGATACGGACATATTGCCACTGTTTTTCCGTAACCACACGCTTGTGGTCAATCGCTTTGCCCAATATGCACGGGAATACAGCGTGCTCAACTGGTCTGTGTAGCAATGATTTCTCATCTGCCAAAAAAACAATTCGAGCACCTTTTGCTTTGATATAGTGGTGGCAGGAAAATAATTTGAGCCTGGCATATTCCATTACAATTGTTTTCAGGGCGGTTACATGATTTCAGAACAAACCATACGGCAAGCCGCACAGCTTTTAGGTGAAGCTGCCAGGCCCGCTACGATCATCCTGTTTGGCTCGTATGCGCGCGGCGATGCGCAGGAAAATTCCGATTTGGATTTCCTGGTCATTGAGCCGGAGCTACACGACAAATTCAACGAAATGGTGCGCTTGAGGCAAGTGCTGCGCCCGTTAAGAGTGCCGGTAGATGTGTTGGTCTATTCGCAGGCGGAAATCGACCAGCAACAAGGCGCGTGCTCTACCGCCGTCTATTGGGCGTTGCGCGAAGGCAGGGTGTTATATGACACAGCCCATTGAGCGTGCACGCCGCCTGTTGGTGCTTGCCGAGCGCGACATTACCTCGTTTCGCGCGTTGACCTGTCATCCCGAAGTGGATATTTCGGCAACGGGGTTTTTCGCCCAGCAAGTCGTGGAGAAATGCCTCAAGGCTGTTGCCGAATATCATGACATCGTGTTTCGCAGAACGCATGATGTGGACGAACTGGTCGATCTTCTGTTGCAACACCGGATAGCAATGCCATTCCCCTCCGACCAGTTCAGTGTTCTCAACCCGTTTGCGGTTATCTTGCGCTATGAAGAAACACCGTATGTCAGCATGTCGTTGGCACAGATGGGCCAACTGGTTGATCTGGCCTATCAATGGGCGCGCAACGTGATTGCCGCCTGAGGCGCACGACTACCCAACGGGTGAGATGTGTGACCGCCAACCAGTGGTCTGACCGGCAAAGCCGATTTATATTTTTTCAAGGGAGAGTGGGATGAACAAGCAATTCGATGGGCTGTTGGGCAACCGGGTGCGTGGCTGCGTGATCCTGCCTGGCTGCATGAAGCAATTGGGGGGAATAAAACGTGGTCTGTCCCCGATTAACCTCCGCTGCAAGACGGTCAAATGATCGGCGGCCTGCTGTTCAACCGCATGGACAGCGGCCCCTTGCTGGACAAGGCTTGGCCGACTACGCAGAGCAACGGGTCGGCGCTTGCGCAAGACCCTGTTGTTCGGGAACCGGCAGCCGTGCCAGCGAACGAGTAACTCGTTCTTTTGCCCCATTCGTTGATCCGCGCGTAAATGGTCAAAGCTGTGCCAGTTTGCGCGGTGATGCCGCACAAGTCGTTAACGTGAAACTCGCGCAGCGATTCGTTTGCCCTTTCTCCCGCTTGCGGGGGAAAGTTGGATAGGGGGAAACGGGCATGGCGAGTTTCATTATCAGGGGTGACTGCTCGCCATGCCAGTTAGGGAGCCGCTTAAATAAAGTGAACAGCAGGGCGCATCCCGGCCAAAAATAAATTCGAATTCATCTTGAGGGAGCCTCTATAAATTCAAAATACTAAGCGAGACAAGGCGCGAAGAAAATTTTAGCGCGCCGCATGTGTTTGATATGTAAGCGTTAAAATTTTCTGAGTAACGCAGTATCGCGACGTAGTTTGGATTTATAGAGGCTCCCTTGACTCATACAGCAGAGGAAAGGGATATCAAATGTTTAACAAAACATGGACTTTTGCTCTTTCAGGATGGTTGGTCGCTCTGGCGCCTTCATTGGTTTTTGCTGCGGACGTTCTGCCCAGCTCCCCAACCAGCGTAACCGCTACCGCGGGCAATGGCAGCGCCACTGTCTCATTTACGCCGGGATCGATAGGCAGCGGGACGCTGATCACATACTGGGCAGCTTGTGGCGTAGATACCTCGCACCTCATCCAAGCTGCGGGAAGCAGCTCGCCGATCACGGTGACCGGGCTAACCAATGGCACGGTCTACTATTGCTGGGCGATCGCCGAAACTACCGTGGGCTACAGCAGTCATTGGTCGACAGTTTCGAATCCGGTAACGCCGACTTCTGTGGCTCCTGTCCTGCCGAGTGCCCCGACCAACGTAACGGCTACAGTCGGCGATGGCAGTGCTACCGTCACTTTTACACCGGGGTCAATAGGCAGCGGAACGCTGGTCAGCTACTGGGCGGCTTGCGACATAGTCGATGATACGACTACCGGGAACGCCATTTATGCCTCCGGGAGCAGCTCGCCGATCACGGTGACCGGCCTAACCAACGGCACTGCATACAGTTGCGGGGCGCTTGCCCGCAGCACGGTAGGCGACAGCCCATGGTCAGTCAGAGCCAATCCGGTGACACCGGTCTCTGCTCAAGCAGCCTCAGCCATGGTAATCGAGTTTTACAACACCAATCTCGACCACTACTTCATCACCGCCGACTCGGGCGAAGCGGCAGCCATCGACAGCGGCAGCGCCGGACCGGGGTGGAGCCGAACCGGAAACACCTTCAATGCAAGTGGCAGCACCCCCGTCTGCCGTTTCTATGGCAGCCAGTCGCCCGGCCCCAATTCGCATTTCTATACCGCTGACGCGGGAGAATGCGCATACCTCAAGCAGTTGCAGGCAAGCACACCGGCCACACAGAAGCGCTGGAATTTCGAGAGCCTCGACTTCCTGACGACAGTGACCGTCAATGGCACTTGCCCCGCTGGCACCACGCCAGTCTATCGCGCCTACAACAATGGCTCCACGCGGGGGGTGGACAGCAATCACCGCATCACCGCCAATCTTACCGCCATCTTGCAGCAGGAGGCTTGCGGCTGGAAAAATGAGGGCGTGGTCATGTGCGCATCTAGCGGTACGGTTAGCGGAGGAACGACAAGTTGCGGAGGCAGTGGCAGCGTAACTTCTGTAGAAGTGACTGTCACGCCTTCCGAAAATGCTCAAACGATTACAGTCAATGGTGTATCGGTAACGATTCCGGGTGGTGTTCTTTCCAGCGCAACCCAATTAACCGTCACAACACCGAGCAGCAAAGCAGCACAGTTGCCGGCGACAAGCAAAGACGCGAAAATTCTTCGCTCCTATGACATTTCCTTAGGTGATCTGGTGAGTTTCGGGCAAGTGCTCACCCTTGAATTTCCCTACGATTCAGTGGACAGCGGGCCAGATGGAGACAACCTCTGGATTTCCTCGCTGGATGAGCAGAAAAGTCAATGGGTCACTGAAAATGCGACGGTGGATTCCGCGCGTAAAGTTGTCGTAGTCCGTGCCGATCACCTCAGTACATGGATTCAGTATACCTACCCGGACTATTTATCCGTAGGCCAGTCTTACAACCACTTCAAAGTATTTTACAACCCCAATCACACCCAGCCGCGAACAGACAAATCGGGAGGATACACGATGCGTGATTTGGCGAGCGACACCCTTGATGCTCTGGAGGCTGCCAGAGCAGCCTACGTGGGAGCGAACTTTAAGCCGCCTTTGCAGAGCACGGTGGGCGTTGTTATTACTGACAACCCTGGGGGAAGTGAATTTGAAATGCACGGCTGCATAATATTAGATCGGGCGGCACTGACCTCGCTGACCAACCTCCGTGGAGATACTGCTCACGAATTGTTTCATGTTATCCAGAACCGCTATTTCATGATCAAAAGCATGATGGAAAAACAATGGTGGATCGAGGGAACACCGGATTATGCCGCTGCGACAATCGCCTGGAGCGGCGTTCTGTCGATTGACGGGCTGGACAGTAATTATTTTGAAACGTCACTCCTCTCCGACAACAAGGAGCATGCCTACCAACTGGCTCAATTTATCCGCTATCTGGTCACCGCTCGGGGTGCCGATTTCAAAGCCATGTGGGATTTTGTCGCAGCACAGGAACCTTACACTGTGGTTATGGCATTTCAGCAGACAATCGGTAATGCTTTCCCCGCATTTCGGGACTACGTGGAAAACGTGACCGGCAAAACATTCTCTCAAGTTTGGGCGGACTATGTCGACTATGCCATGTTTGGCAAGAGCGGTTTAATGGCGGATGTGGTGAATACTCCACTCAAGCTTTCAGGCACAACTACTTCTGACAGCAAGACGGTATCAGTACAGAGCTATGCTGCCAAGGTGGTTAATGTGTCTACTGATTCTTCTGCGTCGACTCGTAGTATCAAACTTTCCGCTGCTGGGCTGGAGAGTGGCATCACGGTTGAAATCTGGCAGCTTGCGAATGGAGACCGAACCACTGCCGCCCTCAAGAGTGTCCTCGTGCAAGATAGTGATTCCGCGCCGTTTGATCTGGGAGCCAACGATAGCCTGTATGCGGTTGTCATCAACACCGCAAGCGCAGATCGCAGCGTGACCGTAACAGTCACCGGTACGCCAAATCAAAACACCTACACATCCACATACAATGGTGCGAGGTTATCCAGTGCCGGGTACACGGGGGATTTGAAAATTACCATTGATGGAACAGCTCCGTTTACAGTGTTTTCTGATGACCGCAGCATAGGGCTATGGATGATCTGGTTGCATTCCCCGCGCACCCAAGGGCTTGCTCAATCGTACCGGGCATGTATTGATGTGAGCAACATAAGTAGCCCGGAAAAATTTGAAATAACCGGATATTATTGGGGAGAAGAATTTATGGGTGGGACAAACAGGACAGAAGGAAACTGTGTCGATATATCAGTGACGGATTCATCTCCGGCATTTGTTGACAGGGATGCTTACATAGAATTTTGTTATATAAATAAATCCTCAAAAAGCTGTGGGTCATATGGAATTGCAGATATTTCCATTTCAGATAGCAAGTAGGGCAGCCCGCTCCAAAGCGGATTGGAATTGTATTTTTAAAGAGCGCTTAATGCCATGACTAACGCCCGCCTCCTACCCTACGCTTTTGCCCGCGACTTCGCGCTGCTGGCACAGCGCGGCATCGCAGTGGATAGTCCGATCGAAGTCTGGATATCGGATAAAACTCCGCCGGTGGCAGTTGCGGAAGTGAGCCGTTGTTTCGGGCGCGTCCGTCTAAAATCCATGCCGCGCGAGGTGCTCGACGCGGAAATTGCCAAGGCCTATGCGGGTTCGGGCGGCGATGCGGCGCAGGTCGTGGACGAATATGAGTCCGATCTCGATCTGAATAAATTGATGCTCGATATGCCGGCGGTAGAAGATTTGCTGGCTTCGACCGACGATGCGCCGGTAATCCGCATGATCAACGCGCTGCTCACGCAGGCGTTGCGCGAAGGCGCGTCGGATATCCACATCGAGCCGTTCGAGCAGGTATCGGTGGTGCGCTTCCGCATCGACGGCGCGTTGCGCGATGTGGTGCGCGCGAAGAAGGCGATCCATGCCTCGCTGGTTTCGCGTATCAAGATCATGGCGCAGCTCGACATCGCCGAGAAACGTCTGCCTCAGGACGGGCGCATCACGCTGCGCGTCGGCGGCAGGCCGGTCGATGTGCGGGTTTCCACGCTGCCGACCGGGCATGGCGAACGCGCGGTGCTGCGCCTGCTCGACAAGGAATCCGGCAAGCTCGATTTGCAGCATCTGGGCATGAGCGCAGAGGTGCGGGCGCAATTCGACCGGCTGATCGCGCAGCCGCACGGCATCGTGCTGGTCACCGGCCCGACCGGTTCCGGCAAGACCACCACACTGTACGCGGCGCTATCGAGGCTGAATACCACTGCCGCCAATATCCTCACGGTCGAAGACCCGATCGAATACGAATTGAGCGGCGTCGGCCAGACCCAGGTCAACCCGCGCATCGACATGACCTTCGCCAAGGCGCTGCGCGCTATTCTGCGCCAGGATCCGGACATCATCATGATCGGCGAAATCCGCGATCTGGAAACTGCGCAAATAGCGGTGCAGGCATCCTTGACCGGCCATCTGGTGCTGGCGACACTGCACACCAACGACTCGGCGGCGGCGGTGACGCGCCTGCTCGACATGGGCATCGAGCCGTTCCTGCTGTCCTCATCGCTGCTCGGCGTGGTCGCGCAGCGCCTGGTGCGCAAATTATGCCCACACTGCAAGCGGCAGGATGGCCAGTTCTGGCATGAGATCGGCTGCGAAAAATGCGGCCATACCGGCTACCAGGGGAGAGTCGGCATTTATGAATTGTTGCTGACCACCGAGCAGATACGCGCGCAAATCCATAACTGTGCATCGGAAGCCGACATCCGCGCCACCGCACAGCATGACGGGATGCGCACCCTGCGCGAAGACGGCGAACGCTGGTTGATGGATGGCACGACGACGCAGGCGGAACTGTTGCGCGTCACCAAGGAATAAACTTGATTGATCCACGAAAAACATGAAACTGGTTTTCGGCGAGAAAAAACGCGAATTGGAAAACCAAACCCCCTCCAGCTCCCCCTTGTGCGAGCATCCGCTGCGCGGATGGCCTGCTTACCCCACTTCAGGGGGAGAGTCCTACTCCTCCCCTGACAAGCCTGTCCTGAGCTTGTCGAAGTGGGGAGGCCGGGAGGGGTTTGGTGTGCAACGCGGAGCAATCCTGTGCATAGTTTTGGTGTCGGGTGTGACTACTGTCATGCCCGTTAAGGATCAATAGCGTGCCGGCATTTCGCTATGAAGCAGTCGATGCGCTGGGCGCAGCCAGCCAAGGCGTGGTTAACGCCGACAGTGCGCGCGCCGCGCGCGCCGAGCTACGCGCGCAGAACCTGGTACCGATCAGCGTCGCTGCGATTGCGCCACAGCAGCTTGACGCAGCGGGACAGGCCAAACGCGGCGCCTTTGGCGACCGCCTGTCGACGCTTGAACTGGCTTTATTCACGCGCCAACTGGCCAGTTTGCTGGAAGCCGGCCTGCCGCTGGAGCAAGCGCTTTCGGCGTTGCTGGAACAGGCCGAGCGCGCTTATGTGCGCGATCTGACCGCTTCGATCCGCTCGGAAGTGATGGGCGGAACTTCGCTGTCCGATGCGCTGGCCAAACATCCGCGCGATTTTGCCGACATCTATCGCGCGCTGGTCGCCTCCGGCGAACAGATCGGCCAATTGGCGCTGGTGCTGACGCGCCTGGCCGACTATATCGAGCGGCGCAACGCGCTGGTGCAAAAGGTCAGGCTCGCCTTCACGTATCCGGCAATCGTCACGGTGGTGGCATTTTTGATCGTGATCTTTCTGCTGACTTATGTGGTGCCGCAAATCGTGTCGGTGTTCGCCAATACCAAGCAGAAGCTGCCGTTCCTGACGGTGGCGATGCTGGGCATTTCGGATTTTGTGCGGCATTACGGCTGGCTGGTATTGCTGGCCGCTGCGGGAGCGGGATACGCCTGGCATCGTGCCTTGCAAAACGCCGCAATCAAGTTGCGCTGGCACGCCTGGCTGTTGACCGCGCCGCTGTACGGAAAATTCGAGCGCAGCCTGAACACCGCACGTTTTGCCAGCACCCTGGCGATTACTACTGGCTCCGGCGTGCCGATTTTGCGCGCGCTGCAAACCAGCCGCGACACCCTGACCAATGTTGCGATGCGCGCCCAGGTCGAAGCCGCCACCGCCAGCGTGCGCGAAGGCGTGGGTCTGGCGCGCGCCCTGTCGGCGCAGCAGCATTTCCCGCCAATGCTGATCCACATGATCCGTTCCGGCGAAGCGACCGGCGAATTGCCGGCCATGCTGGAACGCGCCGCCAACGCGCAGGAGCAGGATCTGGAGCGGCGTGCGATGACCGTGGCTGGATTGCTGGAGCCGGCGCTGATACTGGCGATGGGAGTGGTGGTGCTGCTGATCGTACTGGCGGTGCTGATGCCGATTATCGAAATTAACCAGTTAGTGCGTTAACATGAATTTCGCGCAGCGATCGTTCGCCCCCTCACACGCTTGCGGGATAACCAGCGACTTGCCCGCTTGCGGGCTTAGTCGAATGGCTAGTTTTTTCACCAGAGGGTTGGGGAGAGGGGAACAGGCATGAGTAGTTTTGTTTTTGGCTGTATCCTTATGCCCGTTAGGATGCGCAAGTTTTACGTTAAACCCAGATTTTTCATTTGGGCCGTAGGTCGGGCTTCAGCCCGACATGTCGGGTTAAAACCCGACCTACGACCCACTGATTTTTTGAGCGCTCAATGATGTCTAATGAGAAATTCGGGTTAAAGGAAACGTAATGAAACGCTGGCCATTGATTACAACTTTTGTATTGTTTATCGCGCTATGTGTCTCTGCCGCATACTGGGCGATGCAATGGTTCAAGCCGCCGTTGCGGCCTGTTGTCGCGCCGCCGCAGGCGATACAACCGGCCGCCCGCCTGGAGGCGGCGGCATCCTTGTTTGGTGGTCGTCCGGTCGTTGCTGTCGCCAGCAATTTTCAATTGCGCGGCGTCGTCGTCGCCAACAATATGACCGAGAGCGTGGCGATTCTGGCGGTTGACGGCAAACCGGCGCGTGCGGTCAGCGTCAATGCGGAGGTGGTTCCCGGCGTGAAAGTCGCAGAAGTGCATACGCACTATGTGCTGCTGTGGGACAACGGGAGCATCAGGCGGATTGAACTGCCAGAAGATGTGAAAAGGCGGGTAAAAGTCGGCGCTCCCGATGCCTCTCACCGAAAAAACACAACTGCTGTCCGCATTGGATCGTGATATGCCAGACAATTCAAAAAACCCAGGCAATCCAAAAAACTTGGACAATCCAGAAAACCCGGATATGACAGAAAGCCCAGCTCTTCCAGAAGACTTGGGGCTTCCAGCAAAACCGCAGCCGGAAGGCAATCGCAAGCTGCAATCCGGCAACCTGATTCTGGTCGGCATGATGGGTTCGGGGAAAACCACGATGGGGCGAGTGCTGGCCAAGCATTTCGGCAAAGCCTTTGTGGACAGCGACGAGGAAATCCAGAGGCGCACCGGCGTGACCATCCCGCATATTTTCGATGTCGAGGGCGAAGCCGGTTTTCGCCAGCGCGAAAGTGCGGCGATTGGCGATCTGGCAGGGCGCGACAACATGGTTCTGGCGACCGGCGGCGGGGCGGTGCTGATGGAACAAAACAGGGCGATGCTGCACCAGAGCGGTATTGTCATCTACCTGAAGGCGAATGTGCATTACTTGTGGCAACGCACCCGGCATGACCGCAACCGCCCGTTGTTGCAAACCGGCGACCCGTACGCCAAATTGACGGAACTGTTTCAGCAGCGCGATCCCTTGTATATGCAGGTTGCGGATATCGTCATCCACAGCGGCAAGCAAAGTGCACACGCGCTGATGCTGCAACTTGTGGGTGAAATAGAAACATTCAGAAAAAACAACTCCTAAAAAATAACTCCTAAAAAAAACTCATGGGATCGACCGAAAAATGATGCAAACACTGACAGTAGGATTGGGGGAGCGCAGCTATCCGATACATATCGGCAGCGGATTGCTCGATCATGCGGAATTGTTAAAAGACCATTTGCCGCGCCAACGCGCCGCCATTGTGAGCAATACGACGGTTGCGCCGCTGTATCTGGAAAAACTTCAAAACACGCTGCGATCCGTAGGCATCAGCAGCACACCCGTCATCCTGCCGGACGGCGAAGAATACAAAAACGCCGATACGCTCAACCTGATTTACGACGCGCTGCTGGCCAACCGCTGCGAACGCACCACGCCGCTGATCGCCCTCGGTGGCGGCGTGATCGGCGACATGACGGGCTACGCCGCCGCGACCTATCTGCGCGGCGTGCCATTCATCCAGATACCCACCACGCTGCTCGCGCAGGTGGATTCCTCGGTGGGCGGCAAGACCGGCATCAACCATCCGCTTGGAAAAAATATGATCGGCGCGTTCTACCAGCCGCAACTGGTGCTTGCCGATACCGATACACTGAACACCCTGCCGGACAACGAGCTCGCGGCGGGCCTCGCCGAAGTCATCAAGTACGGCCTGATCCGCGATTTGCCGTTTTTCGAATGGCTGGAGCAGAACCTGGGCAAGCTGCTGGCGCGCGACACGGAAGCGCTGCAATATGCCATCGCGCGCAGTTGCCGGAACAAGGCCGAAGTGGTCGCGGCGGACGAGTGTGAAAGGGACGGGCGCGAAAGCGGCGGACGCGCCCTGCTGAACCTCGGGCACACTTTCGGACACGCCATCGAATCGGGCATGGGCTACGGCAACTGGCTGCATGGCGAGGGCGTGGCGGCGGGCACCATCATGGCGGCAGATTTATCGCAGCGCCTGGGCTGGATCGGTGCGCAGGATGTGGCGCGCACCCGCAACCTGTTCGAACGCGCCGGACTGCCCACCGTCGCACCCGATCTGGGCACGGAAAAATATCTCGATCTGATGGGGCTGGACAAGAAAGTGGAAGGCGGCAAACTACGCTTCGTGCTGCTCAAGGAAATCGGGCGCGCCGTGGTTTACGGCGAGGTGCCAGAGGGCTTATTGCGGCAAACGTTGCAGGCTTGCGTGCCCTTCGACCAGGCTGATGGAACAACTAGCCATTCGACTAAGCCCGCAAGCGGGCAAGTCGCTGGTTATCAGGACAGGCATGACTGAGCTTGCACCTTACGCCGTCACCGAGGGCAATTCGCGCGGTCGCAAGATAGCCGAAGACGCGCCGCACGGCCGCAGCGAATTCCAGCGCGACCGCGACCGTATCATCCATTCCGGCGCATTTCGCCGCCTCGAATACAAGACCCAGGTATTCGTGAATCACGAAGGCGACCTGTTCCGCACCCGCCTGACGCACAGCATCGAAGTGGCGCAAATCGCCCGCTCCATCGCGCGCCGCCTGCGCTTGAACGAAGACCTCGCCGAAGCGATTTCCCTGGCGCACGACCTCGGGCACACGCCGTTCGGCCATGCCGGACAGGATGCGCTGAATGCCTGCATGAAAGATTACGGCGGCTTCGAGCACAACCTGCAATCGCTGCGCGTGGTGGACGTGCTGGAAGAACGCTATGCCGCATTCGACGGATTGAACCTCACCTTCGAGACGCGCGAAGGCATCCTCAAGCATTGTTCGCCGTGCAATGCCGCGCAACTCGGCGAGCTGGGCGAACGCTTCCTGAAAAATCGCCGCCCCTCGCTGGAGGCGCAGATCGCCAACCTTGCCGACGAAATCGCCTACAACAATCACGACGTGGACGACGGGCTGCGCTCCGGTCTGATCACGCTGGATCAGTTTGATACCGTGCCACTGGTGGCGACGCATTTACAGGAAGTGCGCTGCGCCCACCCCGATTTGCCCGAGCGGCGCGTAGTGCATGAAACCGTGCGGCGCATGATCAATACGCTGGTGACCGATTTGATACAACAGAGCGAGCGCAACATTGCCGGGCAGCAACCGGCCACGCTGGAGGAGGTGCGCAGCGCGCCAGCGATGATCGCCTTCAGCCCGGAGCTGAACGAGCGGCAGCGCGCGCTGAAAAGTTTTTTACATGCCCATTTGTACCGCCACTACCGCGTGATGCGCATGGGCGTCAAGGCGCAGCGCATCATCAGCGATTTGTTCGGCATATTCATGGAAGACAGTCGCCTGCTGCCGCCGCAATTCCAGCCGCCGGCAGGGCAGGCGGAAGGGGAGCGCGCCCGCGCCGTTTCAGACTATATTGCCGGCATGACCGACCGTTATGCGATTCGCGAGCACCGCCGCATTTTCGCAGTCGAAGAAGTGCCCGCGAGTTTTTAACGGACATGGCAGCAGCCGCACTGAATGATGAAGCAAAAAGCATATCTCCCTGACATCCCTTTTTAGCATGCCCAACTTGCAATACCACTGGTACCGCATCACCCCGCTGCACCTGATTCTATTGCCGGTCAGTCTGCTGTTCCGCGCACTGGTGGCGTTGCGCCGCGCGTTGTATCGCAGCAGCATCCTGCAAAGCCATCAATTGGCCGTGCCGGTCATCGTGATCGGCAACATCAGCGCCGGTGGAACCGGCAAGACACCGCTCACGCTTGCCCTGGCGCAACAGCTGGCCGGGCGCGGCTGGCATCCACTCATCGTCAGTCGCGGCTACGGCGGCACCGCACAACAGCCGCAGCAGGTCAATGCCGACAGCGATGCCCGGCAGGTAGGCGATGAGCCGTTGCTGATGGCGCGACGCAACCTGTGCCCGGTGTGGATAGGAAAAGACCGCGCCGCCGCCGCACAGGCCGCCTTGCAAGCCCATCCGCAATGCGATGTCGTGCTGTGCGACGACGGCTTGCAGCATTACCGCTTGCGGCGCGAGGCGGAAGTCGCGGTCGTCGACGGCGAACGCGGCATCGGCAACGGCTTCATGCTTCCCGCCGGGCCGCTGCGCGAACCGGTTTCGCGCCTGAAAACGGTGGATGCCGTAGTGGTGAACGGCGTACAAAGCCCCTCCCCCGCAAGCGGGGGTGGGGAGAGGGGCGTGGAGCATAAAACCGGCTTCGAGTCGGCCCGGCCACCCTCATCCCCAACCCTTCCCCCGCTCGCGGGGGAAGGGAGCAAAACAGCCGCTTCGCGAATCGAATCGGGCACGCGCGGCTTACCCGGTTCAGCGCAAGCGGCAATAAATGCTTATCAATATGAAATGCGCCTGTCGGGTGAAGTTTTTTATAACCTGCTCGCCCCCGACAAAACTGCCGCCGCCGGGCATTTTCATGCGCTGAACAATCATGCCGTGGCCGGTATCGGGCATCCGCAGCGCTATTTCCGGCATCTGCAATCCTTGGGCGTTCCCTTCACGCCGCATGCTTTTCCCGACCATCATTCTTATTCCGCGAACGATCTCGCTTTTGCCGGATGCGATGCGCTACTCCTCACCGAAAAAGATGCGGTAAAATGCGCCGCATTCGCCGATGAGCGATATTGGGTGTTGCGTGTGGAAGCCCAGATCGACCCGGCCCTGGTCGACCACCTACTGCGAAAGATAGAATTCCATGGACGCAAAACTGCTTGATATTCTCGTTTGCCCATTGTGCAAATCCCCGCTGGTCTACCACAAAGCCGAAAAAGAACTGATCTGCAAGGCCGACCGGCTGGCCTTCAAAATCGAAGACGACATCCCGGTGATGCTCGCCGACGAGGCGCGCAAACTGACCGCAGAGGAAGCCGAGAAGGTTTGATGTGAAAAAACAAACCCCTGATGGAACGACTAGCCCTTCGACTAGGCCATCAGAAGACGATAGCCAAGCATGTCCTGAGGATAGTCGAAGGGTCGCTGGTTATCCAGGCCTCCCACACTTCGACAAGCTCAGGACAGGCTTGTCAGGGGAGGAGCACAGCACCCCACTGACCAGAGGGGCTGTGGAGGGGCAGGTTTATTTTCATGTCGTCATCCCGGCGCGCCATGGCTCCACCCGCTTGCCCGGCAAGCCGCTGCTGCCGATAGCCGGGAAACCGATGGTGGTCAGAGTCGCGGAGCGGGCGGCGCAAAGCGGTGCGCAACATATCTGGGTCGCCACCGACCATCACGCGATTGCCAATGTGGTGCGCGAGCACGGCTTCAAGGCTTGCCTGACCAAGGACACCCACGCCAGCGGCACGGATCGCATCGCCGAGGTGGCCGAACAGCACAACTGGCCGGACGATACCATCGTGGTGAACGTGCAGGGCGACGAGCCGTTGATGCCGCCTGGCCTGATCCGCGCCGTCGCGCAACATCTGCACGACCATCCGGAATGCGCGATCGCCACCGCCTGCCACGCGCTTCACGACGAGGCATCGCTGCGCAACCCGAACATCGTCAAGACGGTGCTCGATAAAAACGGCAATGCGCTGTATTTCAGCCGCGCGCCGATCCCCTGGCCGCGCGATGCATTTAATGCCTTATCCTCGTCCGCAGGACGAGACGATAGCCCTTCCTCCCTCCGGGGGGAAGTTGGAAGGGGGAAGCTGCCCCATAATTTGCCCGTCTTGCGCCATATTGGCATCTACGCTTATCGCGTGAGTTTTCTGCGTGCCTACGGCCAACTTGCCCCGGCAGCCATTGAGCAGTTTGAAGCGCTGGAACAGTTGCGCGCGCTGTATTATGGGTACAGAATTGGAGTGGTCGTCGCCGCTGAGGCTCCGCCGGCCGGTGTGGATACGGAACAGGATTTACATGCAGCACGGCAAATTTTCGCCGCAACCATCAAACCTGAGGAGAACGACAAATGAGACTGATACTGCTAGGACCACCGGGTGCAGGCAAGGGTACCCAGGCCAATTACATCAAGGAAAAATTCAACATCCCGCAAATCTCCACCGGCGACATGCTGCGCGCGGCCATCAAGGCCGGCACGCCGCTCGGTATCACCGCCAAAAAAGTAATGGATGCAGGCAGCCTGATCTCCGACGACATCATCATCGATCTGGTGAAGGAACGCATCAAGGACGCGGACTGCGCCAACGGCTTCCTCTTCGACGGCTTTCCGCGCACCATCCCGCAGGCTCAGGCGATGAAAGATGCCGGCATTCTGATCGACTATGTGGTGGAGATCGATGTGGCGGACAGCGAGATCATCAAGCGCATGAGCGGGCGCCGCGTACATACGGCTTCCGGCCGCACCTACCATGTTGAGTTCAATCCGCCGAAAGTGGCCGGCAAGGACGATGTCACCGGCGAAGAGCTGGTGCAGCGCCCGGACGACACCGAAGAAACCGTACTCAAGCGCCTCAACGTTTACCACGACCAGACTAAACCGCTGGTCGAGTATTACACCTCCTGGGCGAAATCCGGCGACCCGAAAGCGCCGAAGCATGTCAATGTTCCGGGCGTGGGCAGCGTGGAGGGCATCCGCGACCGGATTTTTGCGGCACTGGGCAACCAATGATCACTGCCGACAAACCGGTGCTCACTCTGGAAGATGCCAAGCGCGTCGCGGCGGCAGCCGAAGCCGAAGCGCAGCGCAACGGCTGGGGCGTGGTCATCGCCGTGGTGGACGACGGCGGGCATCTGCTCTATCTGCAACGCAGCCACGACACCCAGTTCGGCAGCGTGGATACGGCGATACAGAAGGCTCATGCCGCTGTCGCGTTCAAGCGCCCGACCAAGGTTTCCGAAGATGCCGTGCTGAGCGGGCGACTGATCCATCTCGCCTTGCCCGGCGTGATCCCTGCCGAAGGCGGCGTCCCGCTGGAAATCAACGGGATCATCGTGGGCGGGCTGGGCATCAGCGGCGTGCGCTCGTTCCAGGACGGACAAATCGCAGCGGCAGGTGTGGCCGTGCTGGTGCAGGATTAGCTTCGCTCGGGAGAGTTATTTCTTGTGGCTTGTCCGGCTAGTTGAGTTAAAAACAAAAGGCTGGAATGGGGGCGGGGGGTGCGACAATATATTCCAACCCGAGCCGTTGCAAACTCATAGTCAAGTAGTTGATGCCGAAAGCGTTTTATGTCCATCCAATTACCCTACCGGCTTGGCAAGTACGAGCTGACCAGACAGATCGGCGAAGGCGCCACGGGGAAAGTCTATTACGCGCTGGACACCTTTTCCGGCCGTGAAGTCGCGGTGAAGCTGATCGACCAAAATGTCCTCGCCGATGCCGAATTCAACGAAGGGTGCCGCAAGCAATTTCTCAACGAGGCCGCGCTCGCGGGCAGGCTGTCGCACCCGCACATCGCCGCGATCCTGGAGGCATGCGTCACGGAAGATGCCGGATACGTGGTGATGGAATATGTGCCGGAAGGCAATCTCGCACGCTACACCTTTCCGGATACGCTGCTGCCGGTCGGCAAGGTGCTCCAGATCATTTTCAAATGCTGCGGCGCCCTCGACTATGCGTTTCGCTACGGCATCATCCACCGCGACATCAAGCCCGCCAACATCCTGGTCGTGTCCGACACCAACGTGAAAATTGCCGACTTCGGCGCCGCCGTGTTTTACCAGACGCAGGTTACGCAAAAGGTGACCGTCGGCACTCCCGCCTACATGTCCCCGGAACAGCTTGGCGGCCACCGCTTGACCCATCTCAGCGACATGTATTCTCTCGGAATCGTGGCATACGAGCTTCTCACCGGCGTGCTGCCGTTCCGTGGCCGGGATATACTCGAACTGTTCAATGCTATCGCCAAACAGCAAGCCGCGCCGCCGAGTTCACACCGGCCAGGCATTTCCGAGAATCTCGACAAAATGGTCATGCGCATGATCGCCAAAAACCCGGACGACCGTTATCTCAGTTGGGCGGATCTTGCGCTGGAGATTGCTGAAACCGGTCGATTCAGAGCATTCCAGCAGGAGCTTTCCGATAGCGACAAGTTCAACATATTGCGCACCAGCGACACGCTGCGCGAATTTTCCGATCCGGAAATCTGGGAGCTCGTCCAGGTCAGCGTGTGGGCCAGATTACCGGCCAGAACCGTCCTGCTGCGCGAAGATGAGCCGGGACAGAGCATGTATTTCCTGGCATCGGGGCAAATGAAAGTCACCAAACATGGCCGCCTGCTCAACGTCATCCACGCCGGCGAATACCTCGGCGAAATGGCCTACATCCGGCGCGGAACAGAACGCCAAGCCACGCTGGAATCGCTCTCGGACGTGACCGTCGCCGAATTCCCATTTGCCGCGCTGGAAAAACTCAGCCCGGGCTGCGAGTTGCGCTTTGCCAAAACCCTGCTGGCTTCGCTAACTGACCGGCTCATGCTGGCAGGTGACCGCATCGTGCGCATGCATGGTTGAACATCGCTTTGATAGGGCGCGAAAAAAGCCACCGCAATCCGAACCGTGCGCGATGCTTTACAAAACCCGGTCGCACCAGTAGCTAATCATTGCACAGTTGAATTGTCTGGCGTGTTATCTGGCGCTGCCACATCAGGCTGAGATGCGCTCTCTCCGGCAGATTCTGGATGGGCTGGTGCGGCCCCGCTCGCTGCGGCGGGTGCGATAAGCGGACGCGGCGCACGATAGGGCGCGGTTTTCGGATAGCCGGCGATATCGAGTTCGTTGTGCCACTGCGTGGCCAGGAAGCCTTTCAGAAAATTTCTGCCCACCGCGAGGGTCGGTGTGCTGTCGCTGCCGGAAAGCGCCTTGAAGGCGTCGATGTCTTCCTGAGTGGCCAGTTTTTTCTCGCTGTACGGGATGCCGCGCTTGCCCAGCAGGCTACGTGCCCGGTCACAAGGCGTTGTGCAGTTGTCCGCGACATACAGGGTGACCGGAAAATTCTGTTGCGCGCGACGCGCTTCATAGGGCAGGTCTTCGTTTGGCGCGACGCTATCGGATAATTTTTTGGTTTCAACTTGCGCCGCATCCGCCGGAGCCGTATCGCCGTAATGCACCTTGCCCTGCGCGTCCACCCAGCGGTACAACTTGCCTGCCTGCGCGCCGGGCGGCATGATCGCCAGGCAGCAAAATAACCAAACGATGCGCTTCATTTCGCCTCCTATGTTGTTTCGAGCAAACCATTATGCCGCAACAATGCGTCGATGCTCGGCTCGCGCCCGCGAAACGCACTGAACGAATCCATCGCGCCACGGCTGCCGCCCATCGCCAGCACCTCGGCGCGGAAACGCGCGCCGATATCGGGGTTCAGTACGCCGTTTTCCTCGAACAGGCTGTACGCGTCGGCAGACAGCACTTCCGCCCATTTGTAACTGTAATAGCCCGCCGCGTAGCCGCCGGAAAAAATATGCGCAAAGCTGTGCGGGAAGCGGTGGAACGCGGGCGGGATCAGCACCGCCACTTCGGTGCGCACCTCGTCGAGCAGTTGCAGGATGGATTTCGCCCCGCCCGCCTCGAAGTTGCTGTGCATCAGCATGTCGAACAGCGAAAATTCGATCTGGCGCAGAGTCTGCAGGCCGCTCTGGAAATTTTTCGCGGCGAGCATCTTGTCGAACAGTGCGCGCGGCAGCTTTTCGTTGGTTTCCGCATGGCGCGTCATGCCGTGCAGCACTTCCCATTCCCAGCAGAAATTTTCCATGAACTGGCTGGGCAGCTCCACCGCATCCCACTCCACGCCGTTGATGCCGGACACGGCGATATCCTCCACTTCGGTGAGCAGGTGATGCAGGCCGTGACCGAATTCATGGAACAGCGTGATCACTTCGTCGTGCGTGAACACGGCGGATTTGCCGCCGACCGGCGGAGAGAAATTGCAGTTCAGGTACGCGACCGGCGTCTGGATGCCACGATCTGATTGCGTTTCAGGAGCGAGGCGACGGCGCGTGATCACATCGTCCATCCATGCGCCGCCGCGCTTGCTGTTGCGCGCGTACATATCCAGATAAAACTGCCCGACCCGTTGCCCTTGCGCGTCGCAGATATCGAAAAAACGCACGTCGTCATGCCAGAGGGGCGCTACGGAAGCCTTGATCTGCAAGCCATACAGCGTCTCGACCAACCGGAACATGCCGGTCAGCACCGCATCTTCGGGGAAATATTGTTTCACTTCCTGCTCGGAAAAGGCATAGCGTTTCTCGCGCAATTTTTCGCTGGCGTAGCCGATGTCCCAGGATTGCAATTCCTGCAACCCCAGTTCGGTGCGCGCGAATTCGCGCAGCTCCGCCAGATCTTTTTCGGCAAAGGGACGCGCGCGCTGCGCCAGTTCGCGCATGAATTCGACCACCTGTTGCGGCGAATCCGCCATTTTGGTCGCCAGCGACAATTCGCCGAAATTGGCAAAGCCCAGCAGCCTCGCCTCCTCGCCGCGCAGTTGCACGATTTCGTCCATCAGCGGCGTGT
The DNA here is from genome assembly GCA_030700315.1 of Gallionella sp. GTDB lineage: Bacteria > Pseudomonadota > Gammaproteobacteria > Burkholderiales > Gallionellaceae > Gallionella. The sequence continues at coordinate 2,036 of JAUYJO010000227.1, read as the reverse complement.
TATCCCAGTCCGCCTTGCCGAATTCGCTGGCGCGCGTGGCATAGGCGCGATACATCTCCTCGCGCAATGCGCGGCTATCGGCGAATTGCATCACCGGCATGTACGACGGGGCTTTTAAAGTAAATAACCAGCCAGATTTGCCCACCGCCTGACCGGTTTTTTTGCCATGTTCGAGCCCCGCCGTTTCGGCCTGCTCAAGACAGGCTTCCTGCGCCGCCTGCAGAACATCTTCCGGCAGGCCGCTCAATTTATTTTCATCCTCGATCACCAGCGCGTAATCGTTGGTCGCGTCGAGCAGGTTGTCGGAAAAGCGCGACGACAGTTCCGCCAGGCGTTCCTGTATCTCCAGATAGCGCGCTTTCTTGTCCTCCGGCAGTTCCGCGCCGCCCAGGCGAAAATTGCGCAGTTCGTTCTCGATGATCTTCTTTCGCGCCGCGCTCAGGCCGGCAAATTCGGGGCTGTTGTGCAGCGCCTTGAATTTCCCGAAGAGCGCGAGGTTCTGGCCGAGCTCGGCGTAATACTGGGTGATTTTCGGCAACGTCGCGTTGTACACCTCGCGCAGCTCCGGCGAATTCATCACCGCATTCAAGTGCCCGACCGGCCCCCAGGCGCGCGACAGCCGTTCGCTGGCCTCTTCCATCGGCACGATGAAATCGTGCCAGGTCGGCGGCGCACTATCGCCCAGCAGGCTCGCAATCAGCGCGCGGTTTTCCGCAAGAAGTTGATCGATTGCCGGTGCAACATGTTCGGGTTTGATCTCCGCAAAGCGCGGCAGACCGGAGAAATCGAGTAATGGGTTCATGGGTGAGCTGAAAATTAAGAAAGGCAATGGAAAATCTGATAGCTGCATTTTACTACCTACCCTGAATATTGCATAAACATAGAAAATACCAGCGACTTTGTCCCCGGCCAACTCCGTTTCCCTTCCATTCCGGGGTACACGGTTCGCGCCGACTTTGCCGGGGGCGAGCTGTCCTCCGATCTGGGGCCGGTGCTGCTGGGCGCGGTTGATCGTCGCATTGGCATGATCAGCAAGCTGACTGCGGCTATCGCCGATACCCGTGACCAGCGCTACATCACGCACGCCCTGCACGACTTGCTCGCGCAGCGCGTTTTTCAACTCGCCTCGGGCTATGCGGACGGCAACGATGCCGACACCTTGCGCCGCGCCCGATGTTCAAGCTGGCGGCAAACAAAGCGCCGCTGGATACCGACAACCCCCTGGCCTGCGGCGCCACCCGCTCGCGTCTGGAAAATGCGTTAAGCGGCTAAGGATATATATCGGATGGCCCGCGCGCTGGTCTTGCAATTTATTGCCGGTTACAGCAGCGCTCCAGCCAGCATCGCACTCGATCTCGATCACACTGCGGACATTACCCACGGGCAACAGGAACTGTCATTTTACAACCACCATTACGGCAACTATTGCTATCTGCCCTTGCTGGTGTTTGAAGCGAGTACCGGCGCCCTGGTGACCGCCGTGCTGCGCCCGGGCAAACGCCCGACCGGCGCCGAGAACGCCATGATAATGAAACGCGTGCTGCGCTTGTTGCGCCAGCACTGGCCTCTCACCCATATTCTGGTACGCGGTGACGGGCACTTCTCGAACCCGGAGCTGATACAGATGATCGTCGACGATGGCAACGCCGACTTCCTCTTCGGCCTGCCCGGCAACGCCGTATTGTCCCGCAAGGCCTGGGGTTTAATGAAAAATGCGCGCGGGCATCTCGGGCTGCACCGTTCGCTGGCCGCACAAAAATTGGACCCTGCCGTGTCTGCGGTGCGGCTGCGACACGTTACTGCGAAGCAGCCGTTTGCGGGAGCAGCCACATCGCACCTCCTCCCGCACCGGACGCTATCGCGCACCGTGTCGGAGGTGCGCCTGTTTGGCGAGTTCGAATATGCGGCCAAGCCCTGGTCGCAAGCCCACCGCGTGGTGCTCAAGGCCGAAGCGCTAGAAGCGCTAGCGGGCACCGGCGGTGCGCCCGACAAGGACAAGACAAGGACAACGAGCGGTTTGTCGTGACCTCGTTGTG
>JAUYJO010000215.1 GCA_030700315.1 Gallionella sp. | reverse complement strand
GGGTGGCGCATCGGATATGAACGGTCACGCTGTTCAACTTCTGCTTTTCTCCCGCCGCATTTCCTGAATTTAATCTTCCAACGGGGACGCTTGGAAATTTTCAGGAGCACTTCAAATGAAACACAAACTATCTGCCGCGCTGCTCAGTGCGGCTTGTACCCATGTTTACGCAGTTGTTAACGAGACTTTGCCGGATACAGTCGTCACCGCCACGCGCACCGCGCAATCCGCCGACGCCACCCTGGCTTCCGTTTCAATCATCACCCGTCAGGACATTGAACGCCTGCAAGCGCAATCCCTGCCGGATGTGCTGCGCGGGGTAGCGGGTTTGACCCTCAGCAACAGCGGCGGCGCGGGCAAGGCGACCTCGGTGTTTCTGCGCGGCACAAATTCGGATCACGTGCTGGTGCTGGTGGACGGCATCAAGGTCGGTTCGGCAACTTTAGGCACCGCCTCGTTCCAGGATATTCCCGTGGCGCAGATCGATCGCATCGAAATCGTGCGCGGCCCGCGCGCCAGTCTGTACGGATCGGAAGCGATCGGCGGCGTGATTCAGATTTTTACCCGCAAGGGCGGCGGCGCATTGACTCCCTCGTTCAGCGCGACGGCGGGGAGTTATGGCACGTTCAACGGCGCATTTGGTTTGAGCGGCGGCGGCGAGCAGGGCTGGTTCAATTTCAAGCTCAACCAACAAAACACCAAGGGCTTTAATGCAAAGCGTAATGCCACTGGAGCTGACTTGGACAAAGACGGTTATCACAATTCGTCGCTCGGTTTGAACGGCGGCTATCGCTTCGATAATGGGGTGGTAGCCGATGCGCAAGTGCTGCGTGCTAATAATAAAAACATGTTTGATGGAAACCCGAATCAGTCCGAAGGCGTGCAGCAGGTGCTGGGCGGTTCGCTGAAATTTGCGCCGTTGCAAGCCTGGAACATGATCTTGCGCGCCGGGAGCGGCCAGGATTATTCGAATAATTTCCTGAATGGCGTATTCAAGTCACGCTTCAACACGCAACGCGACAGTCTGTCTTGGCAGAACGATTTTGCTTTGGATGCCGATCAATTGTTCACGGCAGGACTGGATTATCAAAATGACCGTGTTGATAGCACCACTGCCTATACCCGACCCACACGCGACAACCGCGCGCTGTTCGGGCAGTACCAGGGTAACTTCGGCGCACACAGCCTACAGGCCAGTTTGCGGCGCGATGACAACCAGCAGTTCGGCGGACATACCACGACTGGATTGGGTTATGGCTATGCATTGAGCGACATGACGCGCCTGACGGCTTCTTATGGCACGGCGTTCAAGGCTCCGACTTTTAACAGTTTGTATTACCCGGGATTCGGTAACCCTGCATTGCGCCCCGAGTTGTCGCGCAGCATCGAAGCGGGCGTGGCTGGGTACGGCACGTTCGGAAAGTGGTCGGTGAATGCCTACCAAACAAAAGTTGAAAATTTTGTGGTCTATGATGCAACCTTCACCCCAGTAAACATTGAGTTGGCACGTATCAATGGCCTGGAAGGCCAGTTGCAAACGCAGTTGGCGGATTGGGACATCAACGGTACTCTGACCCTGCAAGACCCACGTAACCAGGTGGCCACAAATCATCAAGGCAAACTGCTGAATCGCCGTGCGACCGAAGCGATGCGTATCGAAGTGGCGCATGACTTGGGGGCCTATCGTTTTGCCAGCTCGCTGTATGCGGAAGGCCGCCGTTTCGATGATATTGGCAACACCCAACATCTGGGCGGCTACGGCCTGCTGGATGTGCGTGCCGAATATCGCGTCACAGCGGGTTGGCTGGTGCAGGGGCGGATCGACAATTTGCTGGACAAGCGATACGAGACCGCACAGTTCTATAATCAGGCACGACGCGGGTTATACTTCACGCTGAATTATCAATCCAAAAACTAGCTTTTGTAGGTTGGGTTAGCGTAGCGTAACCCAATGATTTTGTGGGCGTATGGTTCGGCGCAGTTTGTCGGATTTTGGTGGGCTACGCCCACCCAATATTTTTCTTCATTTTTAAGGGGCTCAACATGAAACTGTTATCTCAACGTCAGGTGTTAATCGGTTTGGCTTTGGTGGCCTTGATGGCGGCCACGCGTATGCATCATTTCGGCAGTGCGCTGCATTTGCCGGATGCTTCGCTGGCGGTATTCCTACTGGCTGGTTTTTTCATCGCTACGCCCTGGCTATTTGCCGGCCTGTTGCTTGAAGCGGGCGCGCTGGATTATGTGGCGATTGCCCATCTGGGCGTGAACGATTATTGCGTTACGCCCGCTTACGGATTTCTGATTCCAACCTATGCGGTGGTGTGGTTTGCGGGCCGTTACTATGCGCGCATTCATCGGCAAAGCTGGCGCAGCCTGGGAATATTTTCGGGTATCGCAATCGCTGCAACAAGCGTCGCATTTGCTATTTCCAATGGCGCGTTTTACCTGTTTTCGGGACGCTACCCGGACATGAATATTGCCGAATACGCCTCGCGTGTGGCGCAATACTATCCGCAATATCTGACCGGCTGCCTGCTGTATCTGGCGTGTGCGGCTGCGTTGTATGTCGCACTGACGGCTCGCGGGCATGTTGCCGCTGAAACCACAGGCAAATAATGAGCGATAAAATCGCCGCTTCTTCCAACGAGCAGCATCGTACCCGCACGCAGCGCCACAAGGAAATCGTTGACGCAAAAATCGCCCGCGCCTCGGAGAATCGCGGCGTGGTGCTGGTGCACACAGGCAACGGCAAGGGCAAGAGCAGCTCGGCGCTCGGCATGGTTGCCCGCACACTCGGACACAACATGCGCGTCGGCGTAGTGCAGTTCATCAAGGGAAGCTCTCCCACCGGCGAGGAAGCATTTTTCCGCCGCTTCCCCGAAGTTGAATTTCACGTGATGGGCGAAGGCTTCACCTGGGAAACGCAGGACAAGCAACGCGACATCGCAAAGGCGCAAGCCGCATGGGATGTGGCTTGCGCCATGCTGCGTAACCCTGAAATCGCGCTGGTGGTGCTGGACGAAATCAACATCGCGCTGAAGCTGCATTACCTGCAAATCGAACAAGTACTGGAAGCCTTGCGCAACCGCCCGCCAATGCAGCACGTGGTATTGACCGGCCGGGCCGCGCCTGACGCGCTGATGGCCTACGCCGACACGGTCACGGAGATGCGACCGATCAAACACGCATTTGATGCAGGCATCCAGGCGCAAAAAGGCATCGAGCTGTAATGACATTGCGTCATTGCCCAGCCCTGCTGATCAGTGCGCCAGCTTCCGGGCAAGGTAAAACCACTGTCACCGCCGCACTCGCGGCATACCATCGCAGCCAAGGCCGCCGGGTGCGCGTATTCAAAACCGGCCCGGATTTTATTGACCCGACCATCCTCGAACAGGCTTCCGGTCATCCGGTTTACCAGCTCGATTTGTGGATGGGCGGCGAAGAACACTGCCGCGACTTGCTCTATCTAGCAGCAGGGGAAGCCGATCTGATTCTTGTCGAAGGCGTGATGGGGCTGTTCGATGGCGTGCCTTCCAGTGCCGATCTTGCCAGGGAATTCGGCATTCCTGTGCTGGCGGTAATCGATGCAAGCGCGATGGCGCAAACCTTTGCCGCAGTAGCTTACGGCTTGTCACAGCTGGATGCCGCATTGCCGTTTTTCGGCGTGGTCGCGAACCGTGTAGGCAGTGCACGCCATGCGGCGATGCTTGCCGAGCGATTGCCTGCTGCGCTCAAATATTGCGGAGTGTTGCCGCGTACGGCAGAGATTGCTTTACCCGAGCGCCATCTTGGACTGTTGCAAGCGGCGGAGTTGCCCGACATCAACCTGCGTATCGCAGCTGCCGCACAGTTATGGGCCGAGCACGCGGATACCAGCCTGCCGCCTGCCGTACCCTTCTTCCCGGCGGGCGTCATCGGTGTGGCGCGTGAATTGGACGGTGTAAAAATCGCTGTGGCGCGCGATGCGGCTTTTTCATTTTTGTATCGAGCAAACCTGGATACATTGAGTGCTCTGGGCGCGCAGCTGTGTTTATTTTCGCCGCTCGATGACTCCGAATTGCCGGAGGCTGACAGCCTGTATCTGCCCGGCGGCTACCCCGAATTGCACTTGTCGAAACTGGCGGGAAACACCGCCATGCTTGCCTCCATTCGCGCCCATCATGCTGCGCATAAACCGATCCTCGCCGAATGTGGTGGCATGTTGTATGCCGCGCAGTCGCTTACCGATGCGCATGAACAGCAAGCCAACATGCTTGGTTTGTTGGACAGCGCAGCGGTCATGCAGCCGCGCTTGAGCGCACTCGCATTGCAAAGTGTCGAACTGCCGCAGGGCGCATTGCGCGGGCATACTTTTCATTATTCGCGTTTGCAAACCAGACTCGCTGCCAGTGCGCGCGGAGTGTGCCCTAACGGCGGCGCGACCAGCGAAGCGGTGTATCAGCAGCAACGCCTGACCGCCTCGTATATTCATTTTTATTTTCCGTCCAACCCGAGTGCGGTTGCGCGATTGTTTTTGCCATGAGTATGCCGCTGATGATTTTGGCGGCGGTGTTGCTTGACCGGTTGCTGGGCGAGCCGCGCCGTTTTCATCCGCTGGCGGGTTTTGGCCGGCTGGCGCGATGGGCTGAAAAAATATTTTATGGGCCCTGGGATTGTGAACCAAGGAATTATGAACCCGGGGATGCCGCTCCTGCCGCGCGCTACCTGCGCGGCATTGCCGCAGTCATCGTGTTGCTGATTCCATTCGTGCTGCTCGCGGCGATGCTGCAACAATCCACCATTTTCGGACCCCTGTTTTCCATTGCGGTGCTGTATTTCGCGATCGCCCCGCGCAGCCTGCGCGAACATGCCGAGCAGGTGATCGCCGCCTTTTCCGTGGGAGGCTTGCCGGATGCGCGCCGGCAAGTGGGCTTGATGGTCAGCCGCGACACCAGTCAGCTGGATGAGTCCG
>JAUYJO010000203.1 GCA_030700315.1 Gallionella sp. | reverse complement strand
GGGAGTGGTAAGCCATAAATCCTATGAACAATAGGATGATGTGCGATAGCCACCGTAACTACTCAGGTCGAAATTACGATGCTCATGAAAACGCTACAACACCAGTCCCTTCCCCCTGGAAGGGGGAAGGAGAAAAGCGGCAGCACCTGAATAGCTACTATTGATCTTTACTTAATTCATGACAGAGGCATATATAGCAGCCGTCATTCCGGCGAAGGCCGGAATCCAGACAATTATCAAGCACACACGAAGTGTGCCAACACCCAAAACACGGCTTAGTCCGCTACGCGGAATTATATCCAAACTGGATTCCGGCCTTCGCCGGAATGACGAGTTTTTTGGTTTTGCTCGCTGTCTTCATTTATGTAAAGCTCAATAGTCACCAATTTTAAAAAAATATTTAACCGCAACCGCAGTTCAACAAGGAGCCCAATCGTGAAAATGGATGAGATACGCAACATCGCCAAGTCACTCGGCATCAACCCCGGAAAATTCTCTAAAGCCGAGCTGATAAAATGCATACAAACCGATGAAGGCAACTGCGACTGCTTCGCTACGGTACGCAGCGGCGAATGCGATCAAACGGGTTGCCTTTGGCGTGATGACTGCTTGAAGGCCGCTCCAATCTAATGAAACATTTCGAAAAATTGTTCGCGTTTTACTCCGAACACCAAACCCCCTCCAGATCCCCCTTGTCAGGGAGAGAGACTAGCCTCCTCCCCTGACAAGGGGAGGCCGGGAGGGGTTGGGGTTGTTTCAGTTGGGGTTGTTTCACGTTAAAGCTTAGTTGAACCGCAGAGACGCAGAAGCGCTGAGAAAATCAATGCGTTATGATGTTATGCGACCTCACCCATTGGGTGGGCCGGAGAATTGTCCAAACATTATTATTTCTCTGCGCCTTCGCGCCTCTGCGGTTAAGCAATTATTGTTGTTGGGTTTCAATTCACACAAAGGAATAGATATGTCTCAAAATCCACTGAGCAGCAAAGAGTTGGAGCTTATCCATGCTTATTGGCGCGCCTGCAACTACCTTGCGGCGGGCATGATCTATCTGCGCGACAATCCCCTGTTGAAAGAGCCGCTCAAGCTCGAACATATCAAGAGCCGTTTGCTTGGACACTGGGGCGCTAGTCCGGGTTTGGCTTTTGCATACATCCACATGAATCGCCTGATCAACAAATACGATCTGGATGCGATTTTCATGGCCGGCCCCGGTCACGGTGCGCCCGGCATTCTCGGGCCGGTTTATCTGGAAGGCCGGTATAGCGAGGTCTATCCGAACAAGGGCGAAAACGAGGAGGGCATGCGCCAGTTCTTCAAGGAATTCTCGTTTCCCGGCGGCATCGGTAGCCACTGTACGCCGGAGACCCCCGGCTCGATCCACGAGGGCGGCGAACTCGGCTACAGCGTGTCTCATGCGTTCGGCGCGGCGTATGACAACCCCGACCTGATCGTGACCGTGATGGTCGGCGACGGCGAATCGGAAACCGCACCGCTGGCGACATCTTGGCATTCCAACAAGTTTTTGAATCCGATCCGCGATGGTGCGGTGCTGCCCATCCTGCATCTCAACGGCTACAAGATAAATAACCCGACCATCTTGTCGCGCATCTCGCACGAGGAACTGGAAAATCTGTTCAAGGGCTATGGCTGGACGCCCCATTTTGTCGAAGGCAGTGACCCGGAAACCATGCATCAGGCGATGGCGGAGACGATGGAGCAATGCGTATTGGAAATCCGCCGCATCCAGCAGGAAGCGCGCAGCAGCGGCAAACCGGTACGCCCACGCTGGCCGATGATCGTGCTGCGTTCGCCCAAGGGCTGGACCGGACCGAAGGAAGTGGACGGCAAAAAAGTGGAAGGCTTCTGGCGCGCGCACCAGGTGCCGATCGGCGACGTGAAGACGCCGGAGCACTTCGCCAAGCTGGAAGAATGGCTGAAGAGCTACAAGGCATCCGAGTTGTTCGACGATAACGGCGCGCTGTTGCCCGAACTGAAAGCGCTGGCCCCCAAAGGCAACCGCCGCATGAGCGCGAACCATCATGCCAACGGCGGCCTGCTGCGCAAGGCGTTGCACATGCCCGACTGCAAGGATTATGCGATTGCCGTGACCAAACCTGGAACGACCGTAGCCGAGAACACACGCCCGCTGGGCAAATTCCTGCGCGACATCATGCGCGACAACATGCACAACTTCCGCGTGTTCGGCCCGGACGAAAATAGCTCGAACAAGCTGGACAACGTGTATGAAGTCAGCAAGAAAACCTGGCTGGCGGATTATCTGCCGGAAGACGCGGGCGGCGGCGAGCTGTCGCCGGATGGACGCGTGATGGAAATGCTCTCCGAGCACACGCTGGAAGGCTGGCTGGAAGGTTATCTGCTCAGCGGGCGTCACGGCTTCTTCTCTACCTACGAAGCCTTCGTCCACGTTATCGACTCGATGTTCAACCAGCACGCGAAGTGGCTGGCCATGTCCAAGGACGTGCCATGGCGTGCGGCGGTATCGTCGCTGAATCTGCTCATCACCTCCACCGTATGGCGGCAGGATCACAACGGCTTCACCCACCAGGATCCCGGCTTCCTCGACCTAGTGGTGAACAAGAGCCCGGAGGTGACGCGCATCTATCTGCCGCCCGATGTGAACTGCCTGCTGTCGGTTGCCAACCATTGTTTGAAAAGCACCGACTACATCAACGTCATCGTCTGCGACAAGCAGAAGCATTTGCAGTTTCTGGACATGGATGCGGCCACCAAGCACTGCACCAAAGGCATCGGCATCTGGGATTGGGCAAGCAACGATCAAGGCTCCGAGCCCGATGTGGTGATGGCCAGCGCGGGCGACATCCCGACCAAGGAAGCCTTGGCGGCAGTAGTGCTGCTGCGCGAAAATTTCCCAGATCTGAAGATACGTTTCATCAACGTGGTCGATCTGTACAAGCTGACACCGCACAGCGAACATCCGCATGGTCTGACCGACCGCGATTTCGACAGCCTGTTCACCATGGACAAGCCGGTGATGTTCAACTTCCACGGTTACCCCTGGCTGATCCACCGCCTCGCTTACCGCCGCAACAACCACAAAAATTTCCATGTGCGCGGCTACAAGGAAAAAGGCAGCATCAATACACCGCTGGAATTGGCGATCCAGAACCAGATCGACCGCTTCAGCCTGGTGATCGACGTGATCGACCGCATTCCCGCGCTGCATGTGGCGGGAGCGCACGTCAAGGAGAAGATGCTGAATATGCAGATCGACTGCCGCAACTACGCCTATGAGCATGGCACTGATTTGCCGGAAGTGGATAACTGGACCTGGCCGTATTGAGCTGGCAGCCTGTGGCGGGTAGCCAATCAGCACCAAAAGCTACAGGCTACAAACCAACATGAAAACTATCCTCACCATCAACAGCGGTTCGTCGTCTCTCAAGGCGAGCCTGTTTGTCGCAGACGGCTCGCGGCGCGATTTTCATTATGGGGGGGTGCGCGAGCCGCAGGAGGCATTCGACCAACTCATGCGTGAGTTGGGCAGCGACCTGCCTGATGCGGTTGGGCATCGCTTCGTTCACGGTGGGGACATTGCTGATGCGGCAAGGCTGGTTGACAGCGCCGAACGCGCGCGCCTGGAAAGCCTTATCCCTCTTGCGCCGCTGCATTTGCCGGGCAACTTGCTCGGCATCGATTTATGCGCGCAGCGTTTCCCGGTGCCACAGGTGGCGTGTTTCGATACGGCGTTTCACGCCACCATGTCCGAACTGTCCAAGCGCCTTCCCATCCCGAACGAGCTCGGCTTGCGCCGATATGGATTTCACGGACTCAATTACGCGCACATCGCCAAGGCGTTGCCCGGCATTCTGGGCGATGCCGCACATGGAAAAGTTGTCGTCGCGCATCTGGGCAGCGGCGCCAGCCTGTGTCTGATGGAAAACCTGAAATCGACTGACACCACCATGGGATACACCCCGGCTGGCGGCATCGCCATGGGCACGCGCAGCGGCGACCTCGACCCCGGCGTGATGCTGGAATTGGCGAAGCGTTATGATGCCGAAAAATTGAGCGACATGGTGTTTCACAAGATGGGGTTGTTCGCGCTGTCCGGTGGCGAAAGTTCCGAGATGAGCGTCCTGCTTTCCAGTAATAGTGAAAATGCAAAATTTGCCATCGCGTATTTTTGCCGTCAGGTGTGCGCCGCCATCGGCAGCCTGGCCGCCAAGGCTGGCGGGATTGATGCCCTCGTATTCACCGGCGGGATAGGCGAACATTGCCCCGGTATACGCGCCGCGATCTGCGAACCCTTGGCATTTATGGGTTTTGCAGCGGATGCGGTGGGCAACCAGTCCGGCCTTACCAAAATCGGGCGCGCCGCTTCCAAACCGATATTGGTCATTCCCGCCGACGAGGAAAGAATGATCCGCGGACTATGTCTGGAATACCTGGCGCAACTTTAGTAGCGCAATCAGCGCGTCAATAATGCGTCATCATGCTGTCATCATTCCCTGAAACAATGAGCGCAATTCAAACACAATTTTTCAGGGTACCGCATGAACATGATTCAATCTCTCATGACCACCGGCGATCTGGCTGGCATAAGCGCCAATGCGAATGATATTAACCATACGACAAATCGCGAGCACACCCGTACCGGGCGTTCCGTGGAAGCGCTGAAGCGGGCTTTTACCGACAACCTGTTTTACGTCACCGGTCGCCCTTTCTCCAAAGCGACCCCCCAGGATCACTACCGCGTGCTGGCCTATACCATCCGGGATCGGCTGCTGGAGCGATATATCAGTTCTGCGCAGGACTACAAACGTAGCGGAGCCAAGACGGTTTGCTATCTTTCCGCCGAGTTTTTGCTGGGGCCGCATCTGGGCAACAACATCCTCAATCTCGGTTTGTGGGAAAACGTCGATCTGGCGATGAAGGAGCTCGGCCTGCAACTCGATGTCATATTGGATGAAGAGCATGAGCCCGGACTCGGCAACGGCGGCCTCGGGAGGCTGGCGGCCTGCTACCTGGACTCGCTGGCCACCCTGGAAATTCCCGCAATCGGTTACGGCATCCGCTATGAGTTCGGCATATTCGATCAGGTGATCCGGGACGGCTGGCAGGTCGAGGTTACCGATACCTGGTTGCGCAACGGCAACCCCTGGGAATTGCCACGCGCCGACTTGCGTTATCCGGTCGGGCTGGGTGGGCGCACCGAGCAATATACCGACGCGCAAGGCAATCCCCGGGTCAGATGGATTCCTGGCCACACCGTATATGGGGTGGCTTTCGACACGCCCATCCTCGGCTATGGCGTAAACAACGTGAACCTGCTGCGTTTGTGGAAATCGGAAGCGCGCGAGTCGTTCGATTTTCAGGCTTTCAATATGGGCGATTACTACGGCGCGGTCAACGACATGGTGGTGGCCGAAAATTTGAGCAAAGTGCTGTACCCCAACGACGAGCCGCAAGCCGGCAAGGAGTTGCGGCTCAAGCAACAATATTTCTTCGTATCCTGCTCGCTGCAAGACATGATCCGCATCGCCCTGCGCGACATGGGCAGCCTGGAACGCTTTCCGGAAAAATTTGCCGCCCAGCTCAACGATACCCACCCGGCCATCGCCGTGGCCGAACTGATGCGCCTGCTGGTGGACGAACACGCCATGCCGTGGTGCAAGGCCTGGGAGATCACCCGCAGCACTTTCGCCTACACCAACCACACCCTGCTGCCGGAGGCGCTGGAAACCTGGTCGCTGGAATTGTTCGAACGCATCCTGCCGCGCCACATGGAGATTATCCGCGACATCAATAAATTTTTTCTCGATGAGGTGCGCATGCGTTTTATCGGCGATGAACAGCGTGTCGCACGCATGTCACTGATAGACGAATCCAACGGGCGCCGGGTGCGCATGGCCAATCTCGCCTGCGTCGGCAGCTTTGCCATCAACGGCGTTGCCCGCTTGCACAGCGACCTGCTGAAGAGCACGGTGTTGAGCGATTTCCACGATTTGTGGCCGGAAAAATTCAGCAACAAAACCAACGGCGTCACTCCACGGCGCAATATCGCGCTGAGCAACCGTCCATTGGCGGCGTTAATAGACGAGGTAGTCGGCTGCGACGACTGGTTGCGTAACCTGGACTTGCTGCGCAAGCTGGAGTCTTATGCCGAAGATCAGGCGTTCCGCGAACGCTGGCGCGAGGTCAAATTGATTGCAAAGCAGCGCTTGGCCAATTATGTGCAGCGTGTCGCCGGGGTGAGCATCGACCCGCACAGTTTGTTCGATATGCAGGTCAAGCGCATCCATGAATACAAACGCCAGCATCTCAACGTGTTGCATATCATCAGCCTTTACAACCGGCTGAAGCATGACCCGTCGCTGAAAATTACGCCGCGCACTTTTGTCTTCGGCGGCAAGGCGGCGCCGGGTTACCGCATGGCGAAGCTGATCATCAAGCTGATCAGTTCCGTGGCTGAAATTGTCAACCGAGACCCGCAGGTCAACCGTTTGTTGCGGGTGGTGTTCGTGCCGGATTTAAACGTCAAGACCGCACAGCAAATCTATCCGGCGGCCGACTTGTCCGAACAGATTTCCACTGCCGGCAAGGAAGCATCGGGAACCGGCAACATGAAATTTTCGATGAACGGCGCGCTGACCATCGGCACCCTGGACGGGGCCAATGTGGAAATCCGCGAGGCGGTGGGAGCAGAGAATTTCTTCCTGTTCGGCCACACCGAGCAACAGGTGCAGGCGCTATGGGCAAGCGGCTACCATCCCCGGGCAATTGTGGAAAACGATGCCGAACTCCGTGCTGCCATAGACCTGATCAACTCCGGCCTGTTCTCGCATGGTGACAAGCAGCTTTTTGCGCCGCTGACCGGCAATCTGCTGCAACACGATCCTTACATGGTTTGCGCCGACTATCGCTCTTATCTTGATTGCCAGGATGAGGTGGGTATCCGTTATCGGGATGTGGAAAGCTGGACGCGCATGTCCATCCTGAATGTCGCCAGGATGGGAGCCTTCTCTTCGGACCGTGCCATCCGCGAGTATTGCGAGCAGATATGGAAAGTGCAGCCGGTTCCGGTGCAAAACCGCCTTTCTTCTTAATGGTGCGCGCGGGCAAGCTACAACTAGCCCTGCCATCTGACCAGGATGCCCGGTTACGCAACCGCTAACACAACCTGCACGACTGCTTAGGGAGCGGGTGTGGGAGAAAAAATTCCACTCCAACCCCCTGTCGCAATTCGCAATTGTCCTGCCCCGATCTTCGTCAGTATGAATTTGCCACCGTCTTGTAGTGCAAGGCGCAAAACCCAATTGGCCGCAGGTCCCAGGCGAATCTGCTCTCCGGTAAACCGGGTTTCGAGATACGTGCCTGTTTTACAAATGACGCCGACGCTCTCTGCCCAAAGACCTTCGCTGGTTTTGATGAATTCAAGAAAGAGATATCCGTTGATTTCAAGAATTGACACCATCAAAGGCTTTCCATCATCCATCGTAGTCTCTTCCCATTTCAGGGGGAAACTCTGATCGCCAAGCATAACTCTCAACTCGCTGATGGTTGCGGCTCTTGAGCTTCGCAATTAAAAGGCAGCAACAAGGCAAAGACAAGCAATAAATATTTTCGGCGCATGGCGGACTCATATTTCTCAGGTGAGGGAAACGGGAATAACAGGTTTTATCTTCATCATCCTGAAAACAACAATTGGTTAACCGCAGAGGCGCAAGGGCGCAGAGGAATATCACAATTCAGACAGTTTTTTAGCCCACCCCATGGGTGCAGTCGTGCAACCTCATAACGTATTGCTTTTTCTCCGCGCCTCTGCGGTTCAATTGAGTTTCCTATGTCCCTCTGTGGCATTTGCCATGCACGTCAATTTTAATCAGCGGCCAAAGCAGTTTTTCATGTTAAAGATTAACGAGGTTTTTGCGCAATTTTCAGCCATGTCGGAGGCGGGATCGCACATGCAGCACGGAACTGCTCATGGCCTGTGAGATTCGATTACAGAGTTGTAAAAAGCCAGCATGCGTTCGGCCAGTTTTTCAGCCGACCATTCATGCGCATAAATACGGCCCGCTTCCCCCAGTTGGATACGGGCATAGTCATCTCTCAGCATCCTGATAACCTTGCCGGAAAAGTCTTCCAGTTCCTCCTCGGCAATCCAGACGCCGCGACCTTCGCGCAGGACATCCCGTGTTCCCATTTCGGCGATGGATACCACCGGTACGCCCTGCGCCATCGCTTCCAGCAGAACCAGCCCCTGGGTTTCAGTTCTCGATGAAAACACGAAAATATCCGCAGACTGATAGCAGCCATTGAGTTCGGTATGGCGGTCAAGGTAGCCGATAAACATGATGTTGCCAGCCAGCCCTAATTTGTCGGCCTGGTGTTCCAGCCCTTCACGCGCAGGTCCCGCGCCTGCGATCAGCAACAGCACTTCGGGAAAGTCCTTCCTGACACGGTCAACCACCTGCAGCAGGAACCCGATATTTTTTTCGTGCGCCACGCGCCCGACGAAAAGCAGCATGGGGCGGTCCGGCGCAATGCCGTATTTCCTGCGAAAATCATCGCCATTACCCGGCACGAAACTTTCCGGTTCGAGCCCGGTCGGGATGACTTCAGCATGGGTCGTCACACCATAGTTGCGCAACACCTCCATCATCGGGCGCGATGGAACCACCATGCCATCCAGGCTATTGCCTTGGTGGCGCGAAAAGCGCCGCGCCGCCGCTCCCATTATCGCCCTGGGCACAAACGGGATGTAGTGGTGAAGGTATTCCTCGAAGAATGTGTGATAAGTTTCCATGCAGGGAGCATCCAGCAAGCGGGATAGCTTGACGCCGAGGTAATGCGCCACGAACGGCGTCTGGATGTGGATGATGTCGTAATGCTCGTCGCGCAGCTTTTTGAGGTGCGCCATCACCCAGTTGAATTTCATCAGCCGGTCTTCCGGATCGAATGGCAGCTGGCGTGACGGCACCCGCATGATGTCGCTCTCATCGGAACTGGAACCCGGATAATCCGGCGCGATCAGGTGTACCGTGTGGCCGAGTTCGCGCAGCTCGTGCCGGAAGGTTTCTATGGAAGTCGAAACGCCGTTGATGCGCGGAAAATAGACGTCGGATATGAACAGGATTTTCATCTTGGGTGCCCGTAGTGTTGATGGGTAGCGTTCATGTTAATCAAGCAGCACCAGCAGCCAGACCACTGCCAGGTTGACAATGGTAATGAGCACCGCCGCGCTGCCGATGTCTTTGGCGCGCTTGGCAAGCCTGTGATCGTCCAGCGAGATGCGGTCGACCGTGGCTTCTATGGCCGAGTTCAGCAGTTCGACGATGAGCAGCAACAGCACGCTACCCACCATCAAGGCGCGTCCGATGGCTGTTGTATCGAGCCAGAATGCCAGCGGCAACAGGATAGCCGCCAGCAACACCTCCTGGCGGAACGCATCCTCATTCCGGTACGCTTCCTTGATTCCGCAGCAGGAATAACGAAACGCATTCAATAAGCGTTTGAGGCCGGTCTTGCCTTTGTACGGACTTTCCATCGCTCGGTTCTAACTTGATTGAGTCGCCGGATTCGGGTTTGCATGCCATGCGACAAGCTCCATGCGCCCGTCAAAATGCTCGACGATTGCGGTGCAACTATCCACCCAGTCGCCGCAGTTCAAATACGCAAGCCCGCCGACCTCCTTGATCATCGGCCAGTGGATGTGCCCGCAAATTGCGCCATCCAGCTTGCGCCCCCGCACATGATGGATGACCGAGTCTTCGAAGTTGAAAATAAAATTGACGGCGGTTTTAATCTTGCGCTTGGCATAGCCGGCCAGCGACCAGTATCCGGGGCGGCGAAATGTCCTGCGCAGCCAGGATAAATAAATATTCAGGCTCACCAGCATGTTGTACGACTTGTCGCCGAGAATGGCGACCCACTTGTGATGGCGCGTCACCTGGTCGAATTCATCGCCATGCAATAACAGGTAGCGACGCCCGTCAGCGGCGGTGTGGATAATTTCGTGCGCCACCACAACATCGCCAAACGACGTGCCAATATATTCACGCATGGCCTCGTCATGGTTGCCGGGGACGAAGAAAATCCTGTCGCCATGTCGCGCCCGCCGCAGCAGTTTTTGCACGACCGTGTTTTGTGCCGGTGTCCAATGGACAGCTCCCCTGTTCATCGCCCATAAATCGACGATGTCACCGAGCAGGAAAATATTTTCGGCCGAGTATTCCTTCAGGAATTCGAGCAAACGGCTTGCCTGACATACTCTGGTTCCGAGGTGAATGTCGGAAAGAAATATCGAGCGGACTTGTGTCATCTTGGCGACGCCACAATGATGGGCTGGGTAGCCCCATCCGGGAAGCATGTGCTTACTGCGAAGCCGTCCGATTGCCTGCCTGGCACGTCGCCTATAGTCCGCATCGTGGAATCGAGCCGGAGGGAAGAGTAATGTTTCTATTCATGCCGCCAGCATGGCAGCAAAATATTTAAAGATTATTACCGTTTTGTTTTGGAATCATGAATAGTTTAACGGCGCAGCGAGGGGATAACGCTGCGCTCATCCGACCTGCGAAAACTGCCCCCTTTTGGGTTCCGGCTTGGGTTAAATTTTCAATTATAAATTTCAGACAAAAAAAGGCGCCCAGAAGGGCGCCAAATTAGGGGAGGTATGCTGATACTCAAATAACTTAAAAATGAAAACCATCAAGTCATTTGAGTAGCTTTGAATTTTAGCCGGGGTGTGTTGCAGCGTTATTACAGGGGTATTACCATTAAAATTTTAGTTCAAGCCACAGAGTTCAGATGGAACTACTATTGAGCTTTACATAAATGAAGACAGCGAGCAAAACCAAAAAACTCGTCATTCCGGCGAAGGCCGGAATCCAGTTTGGATATAATTCCGCGTAGCGGACAAAGCCGTGTTTTGGGTGTTGGCACACTTCGTGTGTGCTTGATAATTGTCTGGATTCCGGCCTTCGCCGGAATGACGGCTGCTATATATGCCTCTGTCATGAATTAAGTAAAGATCAATAAACTGCTTTTTTCAGAATTACCAATGAAGGCGGCGCAGCAGTGAGCTTTTCTTTTTCTGGTGGGATTGCATCCGGTGCAGGATGTCATCCAAAGCCTGGATGGCCCCGATAATATGCGTTCCCTTGTTCAGCATGACGCATTCTGCGCGCACTCCCATCGCCGCATCGGTGATTTCAGCGCGGCTGGGTTTGCCGCTCTTGGATAACCCCTCCAGCACCTGGGTTGCCCATATAACCGGCAAATGCGCCGCCTCGGCCAGCCAGAGAATTTCTTCCTGCAGTTCTGCCAATCTTTCATAGCCGCATTCCACCGCCAGATCACCGCGCGCAATCATTACGCCGATGGTCTGGGAACGCAGCAAAGTTAACAGCAACTCCGGCAAATTATCGAATGCCGCGCGCGTTTCTATTTTCAGAACGATGCCCAGTTTTTCCGCTTTCAGGCGTTTCAAATGTTTTTGCAATAATTCGATGTCGGCGGGATTCCGGACAAATGACAGCCCGACCATGTCGGCATGTTGGACGACAAAGTCCAGATGTTCGATGTCCTGCGCCGTCAAACCATTCAATTCCAGGCGGCTATCCGGCAGATTGATGCCTTTGTTGGGCAACAATTTTTCCCCGCCTTCGCGCGCCTGGGTGATTTCGACCTCCATTTTATTTTTGCTGACACTGCGAATAATGCCGCCGATTCGGCCATCGTCGATCAGGATGCGTTCGCCCGGCTGGACAGTCCGGAAGATTTCCGGCAGAGAGCAGGCGATGCTGGCAGCGCGCAATAATCGGCCTTTGGCGTCAAATTTGGCCGGTTTGCCCGGCAGGGGTTCGCGCGTAATGGTCAGGCTGTCACCGGCGTTAAGCCGGATTAATTCGGGCGCCGGAGGCAACATCCCCACCATGCCGGCGTGTCCTGCCCGGCGCGGGTGTCCGGACATGGATACGCGCATGAGCTTGAGTTCCGTGCCGGGTGTGACATAGGCGGTTTGATTGGATTCTGCCCAGAACCCCGTCCCGACCTGGTCAATAATTTGTAAGGTGCGCAATGCGCCGCGTGAGTCGGTTAATTCAATGATGTCGCGCGACGACACTTTTGAAAGCCAATCGCCGCTTACCGGCAGGCAGGCATCGGCGGGCGCGGTGCAGGAAGAGGCTTCGCTTTCGGGGTGCAACCATATTCGCGCGGGGGCGGTCACCTTGCCGAGCTTATCCCGCTGTGGCCGCCACTTGAGCACAGCGGGGCCGGGAGCGATTTCCCCGGTGCGCAGTTTGGGGCCGCCCAAGTCCATCAGGATACGGCAACGCTTCCCTGTTTCACGGCGGGCCAGAATAATTTGGCTTACCATGCGTGCCCATATTTCAGGATCGTCATGTGCGCAGTTGATGCGCGCACAATCCATCCCATGGACGAGCATGACCTTGATCAACGAATAATCGTCCGCGGCTTCTCCCGGCAACGTGACCATAATGTGGGTGCGGCGATGTGCCGGGGCTTCGCCGAGCAAATTATGGGTGTTGCGCTCAAGCAGCATTGCGCCCACCTCGTCGGTGGCAGGCAACATACAATCGACCCGATGTTTGCCCAAGGCACAACGCAACAGGCCGATAATGGCATTGAGATTGGTGTGGACATGCGACTCCGCGCGGCCCAGCGATGACAGCCCTACTGCTGCCAACCTTTCCTGAAGCGGGCGCATATCCCGCCGTCTCAGGCCAAGGTAATGTGTCAGGTTGACGGCGCTTGCCAGGTGGAGCGGGTTAGTGTGTTGCAGCGTTGTCGCAGACGACTGTGCGAGTGCTATCAACTCCTGCTGCAATACTTCCAGCTCTTCCAGCAAGCTGGCGAAATGGTGCTCTTCGCCGTGATGATGACCTTCGCCTTGCATGGGCGATTTTTTATGCTCGCCATGATCTTGTCTGCTCATCATCACTGCGATCTCCAATCGATCATGAAATTACCGGCACCATAACCGATAAGGGTTTCTGATAGTTCCGGTTTTGCCGGGCACGCTACCCTTCGATTACGTTCAGGGCAGGCTTTGCCTAACTTTTGGTAAATTTGTCGTGCGGCAAAGCCTTACCCATGACGGCAAATTAACAGATTTCAATTACGGATTTATTACGATAATCTTTTTTGTGAATCTAATATAGAATAGGTTTTACATTACATATTGAGAGGAAAATGATGGCTGCCGATAAGACTAAAGTAACCGCGAAAACTGCGGCCAGCGAGGTGCCCGCCAAGACAAAAAAGGCGGCGAAACCTGCTGTCAAGCCGACAGCCAAAAAAGCTGAGGCCAAGCCGGGACCGACAGTGAAAAAAACCAAAAAAGCGCTTAAGGATAAAACGGTGCATGATAGTTTTTCCATGCCTAAAACCGAGTACCTGAAGATTGCTGAAATTAAGGAAGCCTGTCTCAAGGCGGGCTTGCATATTAGAAAAAGCGAAATACTTCGTGCCGGTTTGAAAGCCTTGGGAGAAATGAGCCAATCAAAACTGGAGGCTACCTTAGCGGAGCTGGGAAAGGTTAAAGCCGCCCACCCGAAGAAGCTATAAGAAAAGCCTTGCGGGCAAAGGCTCGCAGTTGGCCGGTTTGCGCGAGTGGTCAGCCTCATAAGCTGACCACTTTTCATTGTGTGGTAGCCGTATACTTCAGCGGCAATTGAATTTATACCGAGCAAGGTCGTTTCTTACCTATACAAGGAGAAAATCTTTAATCATCCGTCATTCCGGCGAAGGCCGGAATCCAGTCATAAAAAATAAGCTGCAAAGCAGACCCAACCTTGCTGTTGTCCCGCTTGCGCGGGGAATGGTTAATCATCTGGATACCGGCCTTCGCCGGTATGACGATGTGTGTAAATTGTATCGTTTCTGGGTATATCTCTTGTGCTGTCTGATCACAGCGTGTGCCTGATGTTAAACGTCCCGCTCATGCCAGTAATTTGCAAAACGCGCGATATCAGGGTGGAAGTGTTGAGCAACGATATGGATTTATTGGCAGCCGTGGCGCGATTTTTCAGCAGCATCAGCATATCCAGCGTGGAACTATCGAGAAATTCCACCGCGCTCAACTCAATCTCAATTTCGCGTATGGCGGCGTCATCAAGTAATGGGATATAAGATTTTAAGAATTCGCGGTTCATCGTAAAATCAAATCGACCCGGCATGGCAATGCGTGCTGCCCCACTTGGAATAGGTACATCAGTAATCATAAATCAGCTCCTCTCACCATCGTTTCAGAGATGCCAGAATAAGCGATGATTATTACAAAGGCATGGATTTATTTTGAAAGATTTGTAACCGGAGCCGGATTGCATCACGCTGCACTTTTTGCACTTGGTGCTTGAAGTCGGCCAGTAAAAAAGTTAACTGTTTGCGGTTATTGCCTTCAGCCGCCTTCGCTTGCATGCAGGGTATTCTTCTTTCGGTTATTCAGCGATGGTTTGTAGTTACTCGGGTATGGCAGCCTTTTGCAGGCTATCAAATGTCGCCGCTTGTATGCTCCGACAATTTGCCATTCGCAGCGATTTGATGTTCCCTGCGCTCGATGAACAGCGAGTTGCCGGGCATTTTCTTGGCTTGTTTTTTTGTTGTGGTTGCCATGGCGGAAACCTGGTGCAGCGAACTGAATTCTTCCGGGAAAATTTTTGCTACACCCAGCGATAAACTGGTAAGCGGCTGAAATGTCCTTTTCCCCTGTCGATCTTCGGTGACATAGCCGCCACGCTCGCGATCCTCGATACTAAAAAATTCCAGGATGCGCTCGCCGAATGCTTTCAGGATGTTTTTACAGCGTTCTTCCCAATCCTCGCTGCGGAAAAGAACAATAAAGTCATCGCCGCCGACATGCCCGATGAAGTCCTGTACGGGGTCGCAGAATTCGATCATGACTCCCGCCGTGAGCATAATGACTTCATCACCCTTATGAAAACCATATACGTCATTGAAAGGTTTGAAATGATCGAGGTCGCAATAGCACGCGTAAAAGATTGTGCCGCTTTCCAACAGGCTGCCGATGCGTTCGTTGATCGGAATGTTGCCCGGTAGCTGGGTCAGCGGGTTGGCCTGGCGCGCGGCGGCGATTTGCATTTGGGTAATTTCACGCACCAGGTCATGCCCGGTCCCCATGCCGCGATAATAGCCATCCTCGGTGATGATGAAGCCGTTGATAAGATGGTGGCGTTCGCCCTCCACGATCAGGGCGCTCAGTTCCTGGATGCTGATGTTTTTATCGACAATCAAGGGGGCTGTGTCCATGAATTTCGAGCATGGTTTTTTGCCGGAAAGCTCTTGCCGGTAAGGGCGCGCCATATGCTCGATCATGGCCTGGCGGTTAATCATGCCGACCGGAATGTTGTTCTTGACCACCGGTATCGCATACAGCTCAAGATCCGCGTTGAATTTTTCAAATACGGTTGCATTGTGGGTGTCCGGGCTGACCGCAGCTACATGGTGCAGCAGTTTTTCTGCGGTAACCGCGATGCTGCCCAGGGGTTCGCGGTTGCTGGATATAGAGTTGCGTATCAGTGTTTTGGCTACTTCGGCGGAGAGCGCCGTGGCCGGATGCGCGTTGGGGCGGGCAATGTGGTAACCCTGCCCGAAGGCGATTCCCAAGTCCCGGAGCAACAGCAAATCCCGTTGCGTTTCGATACCCTCCGCGATCACCTGGCAGCCGGTCTTTTCCGCTATTTCCCGGATCGAGCGGACGAAATGCTGTTTGACCGGATTGTTGCTGATGTCCTGGATGAGATGCAAATCTATTTTCACGAATTCCGGGTGCAATTCAGAACACAAATGCTGGCTTGAGAAGCCCTCGGCAAAACCGTCCATGGCGACCTGAAAGCCCATCTCGCGGTAATGCGTGGCTGCCTGATAAAACACCTCGAAATCATAAGTTGGCAGGCTTTCCGTCAATTCGACGACGACCCGCGTCGGGCTCAGGTGGACATCTTGCAAATAGTTGAGTGTTTTGCCATGACGGGCATCGCCCTGGATCAAACTTTGCGGGTTGACGTTGAGAAACAGCTTTCCGGGCAATCCCAGTTCGGTGAACCTTTCCAGCACAACGCGCCGGCATAGATGCTCTATTTCGACCATCAGCCCGTACCGGGCTGCCACGTTGAACAGATTGATCGGCGAGTGCAACGGGCTGTCCGAAGGCCCGCGGATAAAACCCTCATAACCAAAAACGGCGCCGCTTCTCAAGTCGGCGACCGGCTGGAATAATACCGTTAGCAGGCGTTGCCCGATAATTTCGTTGAGGTGTGCGAGCATGCCGTCTCCCCTTTGTTTCGATGCCGGAGCGCTCGCCCGCCGGGCGGCTCGTTGTGCGAGCGCGGAGGCCAATTCGGCTTTCCTGTTGATGGCAACATCGTCAAGCATAAGCGGCTCCTATTTTTTCCGGTGGCGTATTCCTGTATGAAAATATCGGCTCAAACAGGGGGGTTGAAAATCCACCTGCGGCCAACAGGCGGGCACATTCTTCTTGCGGAAGCGGGCGGCTGAAAAAATAGCCCTGGATATCATCGCAACCGTGCGCGATCAGGAATTCGAGCTGCTCTTTGGTTTCCACGCCTTCCGAAATAGTCTTTAATCCGAGACTGCCGGCCAGCGCAATAATGGCCGCGCAAATCCTCCCGTTGGTTGGCATCTGCCCGATGCCACGGACGAAAGACTGGTCTATTTTCAGCGTGTCGATGGGCAAGCGCGCGAGATAGCTGAGTGCCGAATAGCCGGTGCCGAAGTCATCCAGCGATAGCAGAATTCCCATTTTTTTCAGGTTTATCATGATGGCGATGATATCCTGTTCCCGTCTAGCACAGTTATTGAGAATAATTGCGTATTCAATGCGATTGACCATGCCTATCAAACTTTTATGTTCGAAATCCAGCATGGCATTTCCGACACTCAAATGTTTTCGCCATATTTAAGGCCATCATGTTTCCTTGAAATAATACTTTCTGGTCCAAACGAAGCGGAGTGGCGGCTATAACCCTTGCTGCACAGGGCTACGCCTTTGCTCATTACTGCATTCCCACCATTCCCTAGGCAACGTGGTTAGCCAGTGGTCGAAAGCGGCATTCAGGGTTTCAAATTGAGAACTCCTCGCCACAGTTTGTCCAACCGCCAATTGGCCGACGGCATAGT
>JAUYJO010000158.1 GCA_030700315.1 Gallionella sp. | reverse complement strand
TCTCAGTCTCCTTGATCTGATCGGGGACATCCCCCGCGATCAAGGATCGGAGATTTTTACGTCAATTGCAGCAAGATAAGTTGTGGGGCTGATAGAGAACGGTGGGGGCGGAGCACCACCGCGTAGCGGTTTAGTTCAACGCTCGTTAAACGACATCGAGACGACGTCGATCAACGGCTTGACCAGGTATGCCAGCAGGGTTTTCTCTCCTGTCAGTATCTCCGCTTCCACGTTCATACCGGGTTGCAGGAGATTGCGTCCGGGCACATCGCCGACATACGGGTTGTTCAACTCGACCAATCCCTGGAAATAGGACGTTTTATTTTCGCCCACCATGCTGGAAGCGCTCACCCGTTTCAGGCTTCCTTTGACAAAGCCGAACCGGGAATAGTCGTAACTCGTTACCCGCAGATTGACCGGCTGACCCACCCTGACAAAACCGATGTCGCGCGGCGAAATGCGCACCTCGGCTTCCATCACTGCATTGTCGGAAACGACCTGCATGAGCAATGCCCCCGGCTGTACGACCTGGCCGACGTTCTGTACGCGCATATCCAAAACATAGCCGCGGATAGGGGCGCGCACTTCGAGACGATCCACGCGGCCCTGTAAGCGCTGGATGGTTTCTTCCACCTCGGCCTTTTCGGCACGCACAACCCCCAACTCGGCCAAGGCGTCGCGCAGCAATTGGTTCTGGGTATCGAGGCGACGGCTTCTCATTTCCGCCAGCTCGTTTCCGGCCACGCCAATTTCTTCTTTCAAACGTGCGATCTCACCGGAAGCCGTCACTTTAGCCCGCCGGGTTTCCAATAACACGGTCTTGTTTATCAACTGGCGTGATGCCAGGTTTTCGCGCATCTCGGCAAGCTCGCCGGTCAGGGATTGATGCTCCTTTGCGGTGGACAAGGCCATTTCCAGTTGGCGGATGCGCTGTTTGCGCTGGTCGATCTGGCGATCCAATATTGCAAGGGTCGAGTCCATGGTATCCAACTGCGTGATATATATTTCCATCTGGTTGGAAACCATGCCCGGCTGCGCTATGCCGAGTGCTGCAAAATTGGGGGTCTTGTCTTCCGTAAACGCTTTCAACCGCTCCTCGCGCAGGCGCAACGAATCGAGGCGCGCCTTCATCTGCCCATAATCGGCATGCGCCTGTGTGCCATCGATGCGCAGCAGCACCGCACCCTGTTCGACCAGTTTGCGCTCTTCGGCCACGATTTCCGCCACCACGCCACCATCCAGATGCTGCACCACCTTGACGCTGCCGGAAGGTATGACTTCGCCCGGCGCGCGCGCCACTTCTTTCATGCGGGTTAACGCCGACCATAGGATAAAAATCAAGACCAATGCCGCAACCAAGTACAAGATAGGCCGGACAAAAGCAGGAACCAGCTCCTCTTCGATATGAACGCTCTCGGCAAGAAGGCTGCGCTCCCTGCTGCCCAGCGGCGGTTGGATTGGGGATTCCGGCTTTTGATGCGCCTCTTTTTTCTTGAAAAACAATCTTTTTTTGAAAAACATTTGGCTTGGCTCCGAATTTAGCTTAATTCCGACATGACTTTATCTTTGATTTTTTCGAAAGGCCCCATGGCGATCATGGCGCCGCGCTGCATCAGAATCACGCTGTCCGCCAGGCGCATGTGCGACGGGCGGTGTGAAACGATAATGACCGTGGAGCGCCCGCGCAACCATTTGATGCAGCGCACCAACGCCTCTTCCCCGCATTGGTCCATGCCGGTACCCGGCTCGTCGAGCAACACGATGTCGGCCGGCTTGAGCATGGTGCGCGCGAGGGAAAGACGCTGGCGAAAACCGTGCGGCTGTTGTGACGAGCGGCTGTTGGATATGCGGGTATTGAAACCCTGTGGAAGCGTCGCGATATCTGCGGTAAGCCCGGCCATTGCCACCGCCCAATCCATCTCCGCATCGGAGGCGGTCGGATGCACCAGGCGCAGGTTTTGCGCCACCGAACCGTAAAATAGCTCGCATTGCTGCGGCATATAGCTGATTCTGGCGCGCAGATCGGCGGCGGTCAGTTGGCGGATATCCACGTTATTGAGACGTACCGTTCCGGCTTGCGGAATATAAATACGCTCGATCAGTTTGAGCAGGGTGGACTTGCCCGAGCCGTTGCCCCCGGCGATTACGATAACCTGCCCCGGCGTCACCGAAAATGACACGCCCAGCAGAACCGGATCGGCATCGTTGGCGTAACGGAAGGAAACCCGCGCAAAACTGAGCGTTCCGCCCGCTACCGAGCTGATGGTCTGAAACACCCCGGCATCCGATTCGCTGCGGATGCGTATCAGGTTTTCGACCTGGCGGATGCTGGAGCGAATATGCACCACCGAGGTGGCGGCCAGAAATATATTCTGCATCGGGCCGGTGACGCGCCACAGGATCATCATGGTCGCCACCATGGTGCCGCCGCTGATGTCGCCACGTATCGTCAGATAAGCGGACAGCGCCAATGCCATCAGCCCCGTGGTCGAGCCCAGTATCTGCGCCATGCTGTTGATGCGGGCGTGCAACTGGTGATTTTTGAAATTGGCCATGACCGATTTGCCGCTCAGTTCGCGAAACCGGCTTACCCAGGATTGATTCGCACCCACCGCGCGGATAGAGCTCATGTCGGTCAACGCCTCGCTCAAAAATTCCCAGCGGGCCGTGGCCAACATTCCCGATTTTGCCGCCGCAATTTCGCCGGATTTTTGTGTAAAAAACCACAGCAGGTAAAAAAACAGCACCGACACCAGCATCACCAGCAATACCCAGGGATTGATAACGGCAATCGCCAGCAACATGACCAGGGTCGAAGGTATTTCAAATACCAGCGACGCGGCCGGGCCGAGGAAAAAATCGCGCAGGCTCTCCAGGTTTTTGAAGCGCCCCACCTGGTTGCTGACCGTCGCCCCGTCGGTAGAAGAAGTGGGCAGATTGATGATGCGCTGGAACAGGGTATTGCCCAGAATATATTCAAAACGTCCGCCGACAAAAGCCATGATCTGGCTCTTGAGATTGCGCAACAATCCATCGACGGCAATGGCGACAACCACCCCGACCAGCAGAAAAGCGCCCATCACAATATCGCCGGACGGCAACACCAGATCGTAGACCGCCCTCACGAACAAAGGGGGGGTCAACGCGAGCAACGCTCCCGCTATCGTCAGGACAAAGGCCAATAAAATGTGGCTGCGGAAGCGCAACAATAACGCGCCGATCCAGCTCGATTCGGTGCGGCGCGACTTGACCGGAGCCTCCGCTTTTTGGAACAGATAGATTTCCCCCATCTCGGCGCTCGGCACCCTTTCGGTTTCGGCGCGCAAGATGCTGTCAAACACCCGCAGCCTCCCGTTGGGCAAGCGTTTCAGCACCACCATCGCCGCCTTGTCGCGCGGCACGAAAAGGCAGGGCATCAGGCGGTGATCCAGACGCGCCAGATGGCCGTCGAGATGTTTGGGAAAAAGCTCCAGGCCGGCCATGATCTGGCACAGCACGGTAATGTCCATGCGCTTCACCAAATGCGGCATGGCATCGGCCAGCTCCCGGGGTTGCCCCTGCCATTCAACCGCGTGCAAAAGCGGCAGCAAACATATCGACAGGTCGGATTCCTCATCGAACTGGCGACGGATGACGACAGACAGCGCTTCGGCGGATTCGGGGCGTTCCGGCGAGTCGAGCGTGTCTGCCTGAACGGACAGAGCGACGGCCGCATCGGAACGAATTTCAATGATGCCCTCATGCAAACGGCCATCGACCAGGGAATAGGTTTTATCGGCAAGCTTGATCAGCGAAGGGCGGTGGGTCACCAGCACCACGCTGCATTTGCCTTTCTGCTCCGCCAGGTAGTCGCGCAGCAACTGGTCCAGGCGCATATCCAGGGAAATATTGGCTTCGTCGAACAGGATGACGCTGGGCTTGCGCACCAGCGCCCTGACAATGGTGATAACCTGGCGCACCCCCGCCGGCAGGGTCTCCGCCACGCCCTCGCCGACATTAGTTTCATATCCCAACTTCATGCCCGCCACGATTTGATCCAGCCCCAGTTTGGCCGAGATCAGCAACGCCTCCTCATTGAGGCTGGTATCGAACATGGTCAGGTTTTCGAGAATATTGCCGGACACGATCGTGCCGGTTTGCGGCAACAGGGCGATTTCCTTGTGGATACTGCTGGTGGCGAAGCTGCTCAACGGCAGGCCATCCACCAGAATTTCGCCGGAAACGGGGCGCACCAAGCCGCTCATCAGCGACAGCAGGCTGGTCTTGCCGCTACCGCTCACCCCCAGAATGGCGATGTACTGTCCCGCCTCCAGCGTCAGGGAAAGGTTGGAGAATAACGCGGCATCCTCCCCCTTGTCCGGGGTGGCATTGCGCGGCTCTCTCGGCATCATGCGCGGGTCGAACCGGAAGTGATTTTCTCCTTCATAGCGCAAGGTGACATTGCGCAGTTCCAGCCCTTTTGTAACCGACGGCATGGCCGGTTTTCCCTCGTCGCGATCGTAGGGCAAATCAAACACCTGGTTGAGCCGGTCCTGTGCCGCGACAAAAGACTGGTAGCGCATCCACACCGACAGGCCGCGGCGCAACGGTTGCAGCGCGCGCACCGATAACATCATGCATGCGGCCAAAGCGCCGGGGGTCATTTTCCCGCTCATCACCAACCATGAGCTGGCAAAAACCACCGACACGATCATGACCTGTGAAAACAACATGCCCATATTCGCAGCCAACGCATTGCCACGTATCAGCGCCTCGCCCAGCCCGGAGCTGGTTTCCTGCAAGCGCTCGTAGCGGCGCAGCATCAGCGCTTCCATGGTCAGCGTCTTCACCGAATAAATGCCGGATAATACCTCGGTCAAAAAACCCAGGCGGCGGTCATCCAGAATGATGCGTTGCTGAACCTGCTTGCGCATCCAGTTGCCGAAGTAATAAATCAAGCCCGCAAACAGCAGCAGCAGAAAAATCGGCACGGCGACCAGCCAGCCGCCGATGATATAGATCAATATCGCGAAGATGACCACGAAAGGGAGGTCGAACAACACCAGCAGCGCCTGGCCGGAGTAAAATTCGGCCACCTTGGCCGTGGCCAGTATTCTCTCCTCATGCACGCCCGGCTCATCCCGCTGATAACGCTGCGCCGGGACATGCATCAGCCGTTCGAGCGCGGCAACGCTGGTGTTGTGCTCGAAGCGCGCGCCCAGCCAACTGGTGACATGCCCGTTGATGGAGCGCAGAATTTCTTCCAGGATCAGCGCGATGATTACCCCGATCACCAGGAAAGACAGCGTCTCCAGAGACTGGTTGGATACCACGCGATCCAGAATCTGAAGAATCGCGAGAGGAAGCGCCAACGCCAGAACATTGGACAACAAAGTGGAGATGCCCAACCACGGCAACAAGCGGCGCAAATCGGGCGAACGGAACAGCCGGCGCAAAGCGCCATCTTTTGCCTCCTCTCCGACCGGGCTGCCGCTGCCATGCGTATTCCGCTCAGGTGTCGATAGTGTTTTTTCCATGCTATCCCAGTAATACTGTTAATCTCTTCGGGCAACTGCTCAGGTCGAAAAAAATTCCCCCGCCAGATACCAACGTCCAACCGCCCCTGCGCGCCGAGCGCTTCGCTTCCCCCCACTGCGGCAAGCTCAGGACATGCTTTGCAAAAGGTGGAGAGCTTGCGAGGGGGCAAAGGGGGATTGAAGTGCGCCACTCTCTCGCCACCTGCTGTAAATCCCCCTGCCCCCTTTTTCGGTTCATCGCGTTTTAATGGGCAAAAAACTGGTATGTCGCATGCTTAAACCCCTTATCCTTATTGGCAAATGCTCATCTGTAGGCGGTTGTAATTCTGGCATGATGTCGCGATGGCTAATTCATCTAAATTCAAGCGTCTT
>JAUYJO010000155.1 GCA_030700315.1 Gallionella sp. | reverse complement strand
TCTCAGTCTCCTTGATCTGATCGGGGACATCCCCCGCGATCAAGGATCTGAGATTTTTACGTCAATTGCAGCAAATAAGTTGTGGGGCTGATAGAGAACGGTGGGGGCGGAGCACCACCGCGTAGCGGTTTAGTTCAACGTTAAGTAGACACCCTAAAGCGCGCCGTGAAAGACACCTTCGAGGTGCATATTCTGGCATTCATCAAGCAACGCCTCGTTTTGATTAGACACAAAAATATGGCACCCCCTAATTTTTCCGACAAATACACCGGGCAAAACCTCTTGATGCTTTATCAGATACGCGCCAAATCGCAACAAAAACACAAGACTAGACCTACCAAGTCGGCACAAAGAAAAAAACGAAGGGTTTGGAAAGATGTTGAATCCCCTTTGAACAAGTTTGCTGCTGGTGGCATTTTCCGGCTGATAGGCGGAAATCAATCGTGAGGCGTGTCGTTACCACGCTTCACCCCATCCTGTTCGGGATGAGTTTGCGCCAGCTCCTGTTCTGGGGTTCCGCCGGTTGCCCCGTACCGTGCATGCGGTGCGGTGTGCGTTGCGGCGGATGTGCAAGTGGGGCGCACTGTATTTGAGTCTGCGTGTGGCTGTCAATAGCAATGTGCTACCAGAGCACGGCAAATTTGTTCTGGAAGACCGCAGTACCGGAGTCGAATTGTTTTTGAAGGAGGATGGAATGGTTGAAAAAGAAACCGATTCTGATACCTTTTACAATGCTATGGAGACATTATCCTAAGTCGGAATATTTTGAATCACACCTGCCCCGGCGAATGTTTTACAAAAAGGCTGGCGGCAGGAGTTTTGCTTCGACGGTGCGACCCCACAACATAGACATGATGCGGGTAGCATGCGCTTCATTACCGCTGGTGAAGAATTGCACCGAGGCGTCGCCGGCATAACGTTCGGGGAGTTCGGTTTGGATACGGCGCTGAAGTTGGCGCGCGACGGCCGCACCGGTGTCCACCAACGCGATGCTCTCGCCTACCGCGTCGCGGATCAGCGGAATGAGGAAGGGATAGTGGGTGCAGCCAAGGATCAGCGTGTCAGCACCGCGCGCCAGCAACGGTGAAGTGTAGCGTTCGATCAGTTCGCGCGTTTGCGTGCTGCTCAGCTCGCCCAGTTCTATTTGTTCGACCAGGCCGGGGCAACCCTGGGTGACGATTTCGACATCGCCGGCATACTTCTCCAGCAGTGCCGCGAAGCGCGCGCTTTCCAATGTGCCGACCGTCGCCAGCACGCCGACCACGCCGCTTTTTGACGCGGCAACAGCAGGTTTGACGGCGGGTTCCATGCCTATGATGGGGATGCCGTATCGGCTACGCAGGCTTGTTGCGGCTGCTGCCGTGGCGGTGTTGCAGGCGATGACGATGGCGTCTGCGCCTTGCTCGATGAGAAAGTGGGCGAGGCTGAGCGAGCGTTGCTCGATGTAATGTGCGGGCTTGTCGCCGTAGGGTACGTGGCCGGAATCGGCAACATAGATCAGGCGTTCGTTCGGGAGCATCTGGCGGATATGGCGCAGCACCGTCAGGCCACCGACGCCCGAATCAAAAACGCCGATTGCTCGCGGGGCAGGTTTGTTTTCCCCCTTCAGGAAAGGGGGACTGAGGGGGATTTGCTTTTTTATGATGCTTGCTGCCACCGCCCATTCCCCTTCGCCCCATTTGGTAAAGGGGGTGTTGAAGTTAAATCGCCATTCCCTGATCGCGCAGATATTCTTCGTAAGTGCCGTGGTAATCGGTCACGCCCTTGGCGGAAATCTCGATGATGCGCGTCGCCAGCGACGAAACAAACTCGCGGTCATGGCTGACGAACATCAGCGTGCCCTTGTATTCCAGCAGCGCGGTGTTGAGCGATTCGATGGACTCCATATCCATGTGGTTGGTCGGTTCGTCCATCAGCAGTACGTTGGGGCGTTGCAGCATCAGCTTGCCGAACAACATGCGCCCTTTTTCGCCGCCAGACAGTACCTTGACACTTTTCTTGACTTCGTCGCCGGAGAACAGCAGCCGCCCCAGCGTGCCGCGCACCACCTGGTCGTCGTCGTGCGGGCCACGCCAGTAGGTCATCCAGTCGGTCATATTCTTGTCTTCGGCAAACTCGTGCGCGTGATCCTGCGCGTAGTAGCCGAGTTTGGCCTTATCCGTCCATTTGATGATGCCGGTGTCAGCTTCGAGGTCGCCCGCCAGGCAGCGCAGCAGTGTAGTTTTGCCGACACCGTTCGGGCCGATGATGGCGATTTTTTCGCCCGCGTCGACGCGGAAGTTCACGTTGGAGAACAATACTTTGTCGAACCCCTTCGCCACATGCTGAACCTCCACGGCGACGCGGTGCAGTTTTTCGCGCTCGTCGTATTCGAAGCGGATGAACGGATACTGGCGGCTGGACGGCTTGATGTCCTCGACCTTGATCTTGTCGATCTGCCGCGCGCGCGAGGTGGCCTGCCTGGCCTTGGAAGCGTTGGCCGAAAAACGCGCCACGAAGGCGCGCAGCTCGGCAATTTTTTCTTTGGCCTTGGCGTTATCGGTGGATTGTTGTTCGCGCGCCTGTGTCGAGGCAAACATGTAATCGTCGTAATTGCCCGGATACACGGTGATCCTGGCATAGTCGAGATCGGCCATGTGGGTGCACACGCTGTTCAGAAAATGGCGGTCATGCGAGATGATGACCATCGTCGAATTGCGCGCATTCAAAATATCTTCCAGCCAGCGGATGGTGTTGATGTCGAGGTTGTTGGTCGGCTCGTCGAGCAGCAGAATGTCCGGATTGGAAAACAGCGCCTGCGCCAGCAGCACGCGCAGCTTGAACCCCGGCGCAACCGCACTCATGTTGCCGTGATGCAACTCGATGGCGATGCCCACGCCGAGCAATAATTCTCCGGCGCGCGGCTCGGCGGTATAGCCGTCGTATTCGGCGAACTCCGCCTCCAGATCGGCGGCGCGCATGTAGTTTTCTTCTGTGGCATCCGGGTTGGCGTAGATCGCATCGCGCTCCGACATCGCCGCCCACATCTCGGCATGGCCCATCATCACCACGTCCAGCACGCGCATGTCTTCGAAGGCGAACTGATCCTGGCGCAGCCTGCCGAGCCGTTCGTTTTTGTCCAGCATCACGTTGCCGGAAGACGGCTCCAGATCGCCGCCGAGAATTTTCATGAAGGTAGTCTTGCCGCAGCCGTTCGCGCCGATCAGCCCGTAGCGGTTGCCGTCGCCGAATTTTACGGAAACGTTTTCAAATAGCGGCTTGGCGCCGAATTGCATGGTGATGTTGGCGGTGGAAAGCATGAAAAGCTCGAATTCTAAAATTTGGAGCGCGATTCTAACACCGCACGCGCTATCTTCCGAACTTGAGCCTTATCCAACGTGGTATGAGCCTGAACGATGGTGGTGCAAATAAAAGTGTTGGACGGCCAAAAGGTCGAACAGAGGGATAAAACTGCGATTGGCTAAAGAATAAACGGTATTCAGCCGAAATCTCCGGGTAGCAAACACCACCGGAGGAGAAGACAATGAAGCGAAACCCCGAAGCAGTGGAAACAGACCGAAACGAACTGGTTGCCCGGCTGGACCGGCACCCGACGATGAAAGCGCGAGTGGAAAGGATGCTCGACCTGATCGAGAACACCGGAGGCGATCTGAAGCGCGCGGACGAGGCCGAGCGGCGGGCAATCGAAGAGCTGCGTTCGATGGGGCAGGAACTGCTGTGCGACTGGGGGCAGCGGCTGGCGGATGCAGAGGCAACGCAAATGGAAATCGGCGGTAATGTTGTGCGACAGGTAAAAAAAACTCCGCTGGCATAGCACCTTCGGCGAAATCGAGGTTATCGAACAAAGCGTGCTTATCCGGTTGTCACACCCGATGAGTGGAATTTCCCACATGGGAGCAGATTTCATCGCATCCATCTTACCGGATGGCCTTCATGATGCCGAAATCTGGGGTGTCGTCCCACTTTCTATCGTAAAAGAGCCATCGTTTTTGGCTGGGTGTGACAACCGGATAAGCACGGAACAAAGCTATCTCGGAAAGGGCGATGGAAAACTCAGACGCCCGTTCGTCCAGGCGGCGCAAGTCCGCTGCCGGGGTTATTCTGGGCCGCTGCAACGGGCGATCACGGATTTTGGGGCCGATACCCCCTTTGGCAGGGTGACCGACAAGCTGAAGGAGCATTACGGCATCACCCTCTCCGCCGGTGCGGCGGCGGGGATTACGGAGCGTCACGCACTATCCTTGCAGGAAGAAGGCACACTGCCGGCTCAAACATCCCGCGTCGCACCACTGACGCTGATCACCGAAGTCGATGGCAGCATGATTCCCATCGTGGTGACCGGCAATCCCGACACACCACTGGCAGACAAGCGCAAGCTGCGCTCCGTCCAGTGGAAGGAAGCGCGCCTGTCGCTGGTGCGCCGCCCGGATGAGGTGGAGCCAACCTTTGCGGTCACGCTCGGCGATACCGCCGCAGCCGGCACGGCCATGATCTTCCGCCCCATCCGAATCCGCCAACTGCTTTCGCGGACGACCACGCGGCTTAGCTTCGCGTCGCTGCCCTGTGGCGCGTTCAATACTGTCGAGAAAGTGGGAATCACCCAGCGGCTGTCCCTGATCCAGCGCCGTGCGGATATCGCTGATCGCATCAGCATCGAGTTCCGGACGGAACAAAGCCCGATATGTCTCCAACCTGTCTGCCTCACTTCGCCCAAGGCCAAGATAAACATCATGCGGTGTCAGCAACGGATCGGCTTGCCCGAGCCCGTTCGCCCGGTAGCTGCTCCAGCGGTAATGCGCCGGATCATCCACCATATCGGCACGCACGGGGTTGAGTTCGATATACCGCTGGCACAGCAGCAGATAATCATCGGCCTGCGCCAGCGACGACTTGTAGCGACTGTCCCACAACGTGCCGGTACGATGGTAAGTCTTATTGATGTATTGCACATAACGCCTGCCCAGCGAAATCACCAACTGCGAAACGGCCTCCGGTTGCGGCGGGGTCAGCAGCAAATGCACATGATTGGTCATCTGCACGTAGGCGTGAAGCAGACAGCCCGTTGACTTAAGCGCCTCTCCAAGCCAGTGCCGATAAGCGTGATAATCCTCTTCGGCGAAAAAACACGCATCGCGGTTATGCACACACTGAACCATGTGCAAGGGCAGATTGGCGAGATGAATGCGGGGGCGACGGGGCATGGAAGCCAGTCTAGCAAACTAATGCGAGCCTGGCCCCTTTAACTTTTCACTTCAACTTTTCAACTGTCGAATCCAGGTTAATGCAGCGTCTCCGCCTTTTCCATAAACACAGTCGGAGATACATGAAATCTTGCCGCCAATGCTTGAATCTGGCGCACGTTCAATTGGCGTGCGCCAGACAACAACATGGAGATCACGCTTTGATTGCCCACTTCCGGCAAATCTGATTGAGCCAATCCGTGCTGATCCATCAGAAAACGCAATACCTCGCACGGCGACGCATCCGGCACTGCATAGTGCTCGGCATCATAAGATCGAATCAACTCAGAGACCAAATCAAACAAATCAAGCAGCGGATGTTTCTTCGCGCTGCCAATCACTTCGGTCAGAGAGTCAGCCAAACCCACCATCTCGGTGTAATGCTTTTCATCGCGGATGGGAGAAATGTGCGTGGCGCGGTTAAATTCCTGCCATGCGTTTTGCAGATCATTCAGATTCATTTTTTCCATGCTCCTTTGTCATATTCGGTATGAGTCAAAACCTGTTTGATGTAGCAAAGCTGCCTGTCAAAATGCAGAAACGTAATCAGGCGATATTTGTTTCCGGCAATATTGAAAATATGCAACTCCCCAACCTTATCAACAGAGCAAAACACTTCGCGCAATTCCGCAAAGCTACTGAAACCTATACTCTCCATTGCCTTGCGCCACGCTTGCAGTGGCCCATTGGCATCGTGATGAGTAGCGGAAAATTCCAGCAAGCGGCGATTGGTGATGACTCTCATGGACGGAGATTATTGCAAAGTGCAATGAGTGTCAAGCAGGGTTAACGTAGCGTAACCCGACAGGAGAAAGTAATGCGAAACCGACCCTGATGTCTTGGTCCACCAAAAACAAATCGACTCCGGTACCAATGGCACCCTGGGATAACAGTCGCAGCAAGCTGTCCGATGTGTTGCGCGCGCTGGCCAAAATTGGCTACGCCGCCGTGCCCTATGATCCGGAAAGCGCCGAAGGGATAATCCGTGCTTATCCGGTTGTCACACCCAGCCAAAAACGATGGCTCTTTTCCGATAGAAAGTGGGACGACACCCCAGATTTCGGCATCATGAAGGCCATCCGGTAAGATGGATGCGATGAAATCTGTTCCCATGTGGGAAATTC
>JAUYJO010000151.1 GCA_030700315.1 Gallionella sp. | reverse complement strand
CCTCATAAGCTCCGGGATGTACGAGTAATATGCCTGGTGTGGTTTGTTTTGCTGGTGCAGTGGTAACGCCCGCCGAGTTTCAGATTGCCCTGGAAACACGCCGGAAAGCGAAACTTAAGGCTGCACCAGGTCGCCAGCTTACCGATGATGAAGTGCGCGCCCGTGTTGCGGCGCTTACAGTCGAAAATGCTCACCTGCGGGAGCAAGCCGAGCAACGGCGAAATCAAAGAGGCTGAAAGTATGGCGCAGGAGATTCTGAGAGGTCGCCAGTCCCTACCTGCACCAAGTCAACCGGCGCAGAGTTACAAGAACCGGGATAGATATTATTGAAGGGGAACAGTTCGCAAGCGTCAGACACTTGCGAGCCTCCTTCCCTTCGGGGCAATGCGGACGGGGCGAGAAGCGCGCCATAGCCCCGGATGCGCCCGCAACATGGCGCGCATGGGCGACCTGTTTCAACCACCGCCGAATAAACCCCGGCTGCGCAACAGGTGAAGCAAAGGCCGGGATTTAACCCCCGGCCTTTGTGTTTTGTGCCAAATGGCGCGCAAATAGCGGCGATATTTAATTCCGAAGTCTATTTCTTCTTTCTTCCGGGTTTATTCGCTTCCTTACACTCCCCGTGCAAAAATAATTCCTCGCCTGCCCTTGAAATAGGGCAGCTCAGACGCAATGTTGGCACTCGCAGGTCAGGAGTGCTAAACTCCGCCTCCGCATTTTTTCAACCCATTGTTTCAGGAGAAAGAGCATGAAAATTCGTCCTTTACACGACCGTGTAATCGTCAAGCGTATGGAAGAAGAGCGTAAAACCGCTTCCGGCATCGTGATTCCAGATGCTGCCGCCGAAAAACCCGATCAAGGCGAAATCGTCGCCGTGGGCAACGGCAAGATTGGCGATGACGGCAAAGTGCGTCCAATGAATGTCAAGGTTGGCGACCGCATTTTGTTCGGAAAATATTCCGGCCAAGCCTTCAAGATGGACGGACAGGAACTGCTGACCATGCGTGAAGACGACATCATCGGCGTAGTTGAAGCTTAATTACCGGCAAACTGAGGAGAAATAAACATGGCAGCAAAAGACGTAAAATTCCATGACGCCGCACGCAACAGGATGGTTGTAGGTGTCAATATTCTGGCCGATGCGGTCAAGGTTACTCTGGGCCCGAAAGGCCGTAATGTAGTGCTGGATCGCTCCTATGGTGCGCCAACTATCACTAAAGATGGTGTATCTGTCGCTAAAGAGATCGAATTGAAGGATAAGTTCGAGAATATGGGCGCGCAGATGGTCAAGGAAGTCGCCTCCAAGACTTCCGACGTGGCCGGCGATGGCACCACCACCGCAACTGTGCTGGCGCAATCCATCGTTCAGGAAGGCATGAAATTCGTCGCCGCCGGCATGAACCCGATGGATCTGAAGCGCGGCATCGACAAGGCAGTAACTGCCACGGTGGAAGAGCTGAAGAAACTCTCCAAGCCTTGCACCACCAGCAAGGAAATCGCCCAAGTTGGCTCCATCTCCGCCAATTCAGATGCCAACATCGGCAAAATCATCGCCGATGCGATGGACAAAGTTGGCAAGGAAGGCGTGATCACCGTTGAAGACGGCAAGTCACTCGACAACGAACTCGAAGTGGTTGAAGGCATGCAGTTCGACCGCGGCTACCTGTCGCCGTACTTCATCAACAACCCGGACAAGCAAAATGCCGTGATGGATAACCCTTTCATCCTGCTGCACGACAAGAAGGTGTCCAATATCCGCGACCTGCTGCCCGTGCTGGAACAAGTTGCCAAGGCAGGCCGCCCGCTGCTGATCATCGCCGAGGACGTGGACGGCGAAGCGCTGGCCACCCTGGTGGTGAACAATATTCGCGGCATCCTGAAGACCGTCGCTGTCAAGGCTCCCGGCTTCGGCGACCGCCGCAAGGCGATGCTTGAAGACATCGCCATCCTGACCGGCGGCACGGTAATCGCCGAAGAAGTGGGCTTGTCGCTGGAGAAAGCCACGCTGGCCGATCTGGGTCAAGCCAAGCGCATCGAAGTGGGCAAGGAAGACACCATCATCATCGACGGCGCAGGCAAGGAAGACGCCATCAAGGGGCGCATTGGACAAATCAACAAGCAAGCCGAAGAATCCACCAGCGATTACGACAAGGAAAAATTGCAAGAGCGTAAAGCCAAGCTGGCTGGCGGCGTTGCGGTGATTAAAGTCGGCGCGGCAACCGAAGTGGAAATGAAAGAGAAAAAAGCACGCATCGAAGATGCGCTGCATGCCACCCGTGCTGCCTGGGAAGAAGGCATTGTTCCCGGCGGCGGCGTAGCACTGCTGCGCGCCAAAGTGGCCGTATCTGGCCTGAAGGGCGACAACCACGACCAGGATGCGGGCATCACCATCGTGTTGCGCGCGCTGGAATCGCCTCTGCGCGCCATCGTCGCCAATGCCGGTGACGAACCCTCCGTGGTAGTCAACAAAGTGTTGGAAGGCAAGGCAAGCTTCGGCTACAACGCCGCAACCAGCGAGTATGGCGACATGCTGGCGATGGGCGTAGTTGATCCGACCAAGGTGACGCGCGTCGCATTGCAAAATGCCGCCTCCATCGCGGGCTTGATGCTGACCACCGCGTGCATGGTAGCCGAATTGCCGGAAGATAAGCCTGCATCTGGTGGCATGGGCGGCGGCATGGGTGGCATGGGCGGTATGGAAGGCATGATGTAATTGCCATTTGTTCCGCTGTATTCCCACAAACCCCGCTGAAGCGGGGTTTGTCATTTTGCGCGTTACCGGTATAATGCGCGGCTTCCGCACTTGGCTATTTTACTCGGCTAAGGGAATATGCATTAAAAAATGGCCTGGTAGCTCAGTCGGTAGAGCAGAGGATTGAAAATCCTTGTGTCGGTGGTTCGATTCCGCCCCGGGCCACCAAAATCAAGGGGTTGCGTGATACGCAGCCCCTTTTATTTTGATGGTGTCAACAAACTGTCAACGGCTTGCAGCTTTGCCAGGGGATTTAATTCCATTTCTAGTTAGATAGTGCGTTAATTATCCAAGGCCATCCTGTAATCCCTTGTGTGCGCTTGTGGGACTTTTCAAAGTCAGCGAGAGCCTGTTCAAGATGTTTTTCAAGTGATGTAATGCTGTCAAAGGCACGG